>NZ_JAHHPP010000063.1 GCF_024606265.1 Endozoicomonas sp. SESOKO1 | reverse complement strand
ATATCGAATTATGGTCTTAACTGGTTAACCCTTTCTGATAACTTCGCCATATCTACAGTTGATCTTTCAGCTAATCATATTATGGGGAATGATATAGTCTTCCAGATCGTCTTGTGCAATATCATTTTCCGAATGCACCCATCCTTTAACCGAGACTCCGGCTTGATGGATAGATTCACAGGAGCCGGATACCAGTGGATGCCAGTCAAACAGCGGTTTCTTTTCACTGATCAGCCGATAGGCGCAGGTTTCAGGCAGCCAGTGGAAGTGCTCAACATCTTTCAGCGTCAGTACCGTACATTCCGGAACGATGTCTCTACGGTTAGGGTAGTCTTTGCACTGGCAGCTTTCGGTGTCCAGCAGCCTGCAGGCTACTGACGTGTAATAGATCTCATCCGTCTCTTCATCTTCCAGCTTGTGCAGGCAGCAGCGGCCACAGCCATCACAAAGGCTTTCCCACTCATCGGCGGTCATTTCTGCCAGGGTTTTGGTTTCCCAGAAAGGTTTTGCGGTCATGTCGGGTCGTTAAAGGAAAGAAACTCATCCGGCAGTTTGATCAGGTAATCATCCTGCTCTTTGGGGGGCATTTGCAGATAGTAGCCATGATCGGCAATCCCCTGAAGTACACTGGCGGTCTCGACGTGAGCCAGCTTTTTCTCCAGCGTCAGTAGCAGGTCGAAAACATGCACCGGTTTACCAAAGGCTTGCAATAATGCCTCTGGCAGGGTGGTTTCCAGTTTGGCTCCCCTGTTCAGGTACAGGTACATCCCTTCCCGTTTGGGGCTTTTATAGATGGCAACCAGAGACTTCATTCAATGGCCTTTTTCCTGCTGATTTAATTGATTGATCAATTGATTGAGCTGCCTGACCAGCGGGGTGCCGATAATATCACGGCGCCAGCCTGTGAGGGTATCCGGGAGCATAAAATACCCATTATCCAGCCAGCTGCGCAGCAGTGGTGTGGTGAGTTTTCCCGGCATCAGCAACTCCAGTGGCAACTGCAGCTCAACGGCCAGTTGAGACATGAGTGTCTTGATCTGCTTACCCAAATCTCTGGCATTTTTCGGCAGTGGCAGCGGTAGTTTTTCCGGTCTTTGTGTTTCCGGAACCTGACTGGAAGACCGGATGATATCCAGTATCTGCTCCCCATGGTTGCGTATAATGCCGGGACGCATTTCGGGCATTTCCCGCAGCGCATTCATGACTTTAGGCTGAAACCTCGCCAGTGGCCAGAGGCTGCCTTTGGGGATAACCCGGTTTCGGGGAACATCCAGACTTCGGGAGGCAACTTCCCGAAAATGGCAAAGCGCTTTCAGTACCACCAACTGCTGGGGCCTCAGCTGCCAGCCTTTTTTAACGTCTTTCCAGGCATTTTCCGGATCGAAAGGCAGCACATTGAACGTCAGGGCCAGGCACTCTTCCTCCAGCCAGGCTTTTTTCGGTGTTGCTGCCAGCCGCTGGTCCAGGTGCTGATAAATCTCCAGTAAATGGACGACATCCAGGCTGGCATAGCGAACTTGTGCTTCCGTCAATGGCCGCTGGCACCAGTCGGACCGTGTCTCATCCTTGGGTAGATCGATGTTCAGTATTTGCTTGAGCAGGGCCTGATAACCAAGGGAAAATCCCAGGCCGGCAAACGCCGCGGCCAGCTGGGTATCAAACAGAGGCCTGGGTACGGTATCGGTTAACAGCTTGAACACTTCCAAGTCTTCACTGCAGGCATGAAGTACTTTAATGACGGAGCTGTCGGCAAACAACCTGGCCAGTGGTTGCCACCGGTCAATGGCCAGTGGATCGATCAGAAAAACATCCGGGCCTGTGCTTACCTGAATCAGCCCCGGCCGGGGATAGAAAGTGTCGGTACGGATAAACTCAGTGTCCAGAGCGATGGCATCAAGGCTGGACCACCGTTGGCAATAGTCTTCCAATGACTGATTGTTGTTGATCCAGACTGGCTCTGGCGGCAACGGCCCGGGGGACAAAAGCTGCATATCGAAAGGTTCTAATGGAAAACTCCATTATAAACAGTCAATAGCAGCTCATGATAGACCGGCGTGGTTTTTATCAATGGTGAGCGCGTAGCGTTTCGATGCGCTGGTCCAGCGGCGGGTGACTGGTAAACAGGGCTGCCAGCCCACTGCGATCACCACTGCGGATACCAAAGGCCGTCATGGTCGCAGGCATGGCACTGGGCGCTTCATATTCGCAGCGCAGGCGTTCCAGCGCGGCAATCATATCTTTGCGGCCTGCCAGTTCGGCACCGGCTTCGTCGGCCCTGAATTCACGCTGACGGGAGAACCACATAACAATGGCACTGGCCAGAAAGCCAAGAATAATCTCGGCGATAAAACTGGTTACGTAGAAGCCAATACCCACACCGCCATCGCCTTCGTCATCACGACGCAGGAAGGAGTCTACGGCATAACCAATAATCCGGGCAAAGAACATGACAAAAGTGTTCACAACCCCCTGGATCAAACTCAGGGTAACCATATCGCCGTTAGCAACGTGGCCGATTTCATGACCAATAACCGCGCGGGCTTCGTTCGGGCTGAAGCGATCCAGCAGCCCCTGGCTGACGGCAACCAGCGCTGCATTTTTGTTCCATCCGGTGGCAAAGGCGTTGGCTTCCGGAGAGGGGAAAATACCCACTTCCGGCATGCCGATGCCGGCCTTTTCAGAGAGCTCCCTGACCGTCTCAACCAGCCACTGCTCCCGGGCTGTATGCGGTTGTTCAATTATCTGCGTCCCTGTGCTCATTTTGGCCATGGTTTTGGAGAGCAACAGGGAGACAAAAGAACCGGCAAAACCGAATACCGCACAGAATACCAGCAGGGAACCCATATTCAGTCCCTGGTGGTTCAGGTAGCTGCCGACGCCGAGAATATTCAGTGTGATACTGGCCAGCAACAGGACTGCCATGTTTGTGGCCAGAAACAACAGGATTCTCTTCATTAGTTAAGGTGACCTCATCGTCATCATTAAGATTGTCATTAAGTAGCTATATAAAGT
>NZ_JAHHPP010000062.1 GCF_024606265.1 Endozoicomonas sp. SESOKO1 | reverse complement strand
GCGGGCGGCGGGTAGCGTCTGTAGAAATGTCGAAGTTATTTCAGGACAGCTCCTTAATGGCAGGCAGTGGGCACCGGAGGCGGTGCCGACACCGTACGCTGATCGCTATCCCTTATGCCGCCATACCGTGCACTGGGCAACCGAATGCTGGTATTTCCGGGCAGTCTCCCTGATCACAAACGGGATATCCACGGGGGGGCATACCTCCTCAAAATGTTTGCCCAACGCTCTTTGCAGTCCGGTATAGGTGTCGAGGGCTTCACCATTTTCACGGATGCCACCGAGCCAGTTCTTCCTGGGTGTATACTCTTCCAGCCAGGTATAGGGCGACGTGATAACAAGGATTCCACCGGGGCGTATGCGTTCATGGATCATGCCCAGGAATTGTGCCGGGTTATTCAGGCGATCGATCAGGTTTCCGGCAAATATAAGATCATAGTCGTTATAAATGGGTTTCAGGTTGCAGGCATCGCCCTGGGTAAAGCGGATGCGGCTGGTATCGGTATCATCCAAACCCATTTCAGCGGTGTCGGCGATAAAGTAATCACCCAGCTCTCCTTCTGTGGGCAGGTGGTAGCGTATTTTTCCCCGTTCCTGCAGCTCGGTTGCCGCAGAAATAAATCGGGCAGAGAAGTCGATGCCATCCACATGCTGAAACCAGCGGGCCAGTTCAAAGCTGGTGCGTCCAACCGAACAACCCAGGTCCAGGGCCCGGGTTCGGGGTATATTACCACTCACTTCATGGCAAATGCGGGCACAGGCTTCAGGGTAGTTGGGTACGTCAAAGTATGTTTCTCCAAAATGGAACCCCAGGTATTGGGCAACCAGGGCATCGCTTTCATAAGGGTTGCCGACATAAGGGCTGCTGGAGGTATTGGTCATGGCACTGGACTCTACGTAACGGAAACCGGCATGCTGGAAGAAGTGGCGGCGGAAGGCGTAGCGGGACTCTTTAATGGCGTAGTTGCCGGTTGATATCCAGCAGCCCCCTTTGATCAGGTTGTGGCGACCATCAAAGGTTGGGGTTGAGAAATCATCGTAGCAGGGATGAACCCGGAATCCTTCATAACCGTCAATGGGGGTGGTGGTCCATTGCCAGACATTGCCAATAATGTCGCACAGCTCTCCGGTTCTGAAGCGGTCAACCGGGCAGGATGAGGACCAGTATTCGAGATTGATATTGCCGGGGGCCTTATCCCACCAGGGCTGGTCGGTATCGATGGCTTCTCTCAGGCAATACCACTCGGCTTCGCTGGGCAGCTGGATCTGTTTGCCGGTCACTTCTGACTTCCAGCGACAAAAGGCCTGGGCTTCATGGCAGTTGACGTCTACCGGCCAGTTCCAGGGCATATCGATTTCTGCCAGCATGGTGCGGTAGCGATAACTGTCCCCATCGGGGACCCAGAATTCGGGATGGCGCGCTTTACCGTGCGCTTTACCGTGAATGTTGCTGAACGTTGTCCAGGCCCAGCCTTCATCCGTCCACCAACGTTCATTGTCATAACCACCGGCGTCTATAAAGGCTTTGAACTCCTGATTGCTGACCAGGTATTCGCTGGCTTTGAACGGAGCGACCTCAACCTCGCAGCGACCATATTCATTGTCCCAGCCGTAGAGTGAAGCATCGTAATCCTTGCCCAGGCGAAGTGATCCACCGGGCATCTCAATCAGGCGGTTCTCCGGTGCTGACCCGGTTTCAGTGCAATGTTGCCAGTAACTGTGCGGCTGGACATAGGATATTGGCAGCTGACGAATCAGTACCGATGAGGTTTCCAGATGAATGCGTTCATGTTCAATGCCCATCAGAATGATCCAGGCCGGAGTTTCCCAATGGATGGGAACCTCCAGTGGCATGTCCTGTATGAAGCCGGAAACCAGCGCCCTGACTTTGCCGCGGTAGTCGCGAACCTGTTGCACGGTTGGCCATTGGTAGTTGTTATCGTCCAGATCATCCCAGGACATTTCATCCACACCAATGGCAACGGTGGACTCAATAAAAGGGTCAACCCGTTGTGAGATCAGTTTTGCGGTGATCAGTTTGTTAATAAAAAAAGCCGCTGTGTGCCCGTAATAGAAGATCAGGGGATGACGGAGGGGAATGGCTTTTTCATACCAGGCTTCTTCGCACGCCAGGGTTTCAAACAGCAGGTCATACTGGTCAAAAGTCTGGTGGAAATACGTTAATAACTCCTGTCGTTTTTTCTCAGGGCTGCCTTCATTTAGAACTAAAGTTCTTGTTATTTTTTTGGGATGAGCGTCCGGTGTGACACTGTGGTCTATTTGACTCGCAGTATTCTCAGCCACGTTTCCTCTCCTGAGTGTTGGTGTGTGGGGCGTTGAGCAATCAGTAGGCCGTCAGCAGAACCAGCATTAAAGGCGGTGGTGTGCTCATTATAGAGAAACAGCACATCCATGACTTATTGCTATCAGACGATAGTGTACGGTGCAAATGCAATAGGTGATCAGATTTCCTGATTGCCCGGGCTTCTGATAACCCGGTCTGATAGTTGCTGCCACTGCGTTCAGGCTTATGCTTTTTGTTGGCAGGTTATTGTTGTAGTAAGTGTTGTAGTAAGTATTTGCGCTGGTGGGACTGTTATGGCAGGTGCAAAGTTTGCTATGATAATGCGTTATTTCGCGGGCGGCTGTTTTACCCGTTATGCAGTAGCCTGTGGTTATCCTCTGGCTATTGTCATGGCCGGGATTGTTGCCGAACTCTCTCATCCTTTGCATGAAGGCGGGGGTACTTCATGGCTGTAGTTGCCAAAAAGTCATCCATGATTTTTTTCTCGGATCCAGCTGACCATTACTGTCACCGGGTTCGTATTGTGCTGGCGGAAAAGGGCGTTGCGGTTGACGTTCAGAATGTCAATCCGGAAAACCTTCCCCGGGAGCTTTCCGATCTGAACCCCTACAACAACGTACCTACGCTGGTTGACCGGGAACTGGTTCTTTATGAGCCAAACGTCATGATGGAATATCTGGACGAACGTTTTCCTCATCCACCGCTGCTGCCGGTTTATCCAGTCAGTCGTGCCCAGAGCCGACTGATCATGCACCGCATTCAGAAAGACTGGTGTGTCCTGGTGGATACCATTCTGGATCCCAAAACCAGGGAGACACCGGCGGCCCGTGCTCGTAAAGAGTTGCGGGAGAGCCTGTTGGCGGTTGAGCCGGTGTTTGCCGAAATGCCATTCTTCATGAGCGAGGAGTTTACCCTGGTGGATTGCTGTGTGGCACCGATTCTCTGGCGTCTGCCGTTGCTGGGGGTTGAACTGCCAAAACAGGGTAAGTCTATTCTGGACTATGCTGAGCGTTTATTTGAGCGTGAGTCGTTCCAGGAGAGCCTTTCTGAAATCGAAAAGGAAATGCGTGAGTAACCTGGCTGGCGGCGTGAAGTGTTTGTCCGGAGGCTGTTATGACAATGACCAGTAGCCGTTCGTATATTGCCAGAGCACTGTATGAATGGATTCTCGATAATGATTGCACCCCCTATATTCTGGTGGATGCCTATCGCCGTGGCGTTGAGGTGCCACAGGAGTTCGTCAAGGATGGCCAGATCGTTCTGAACATCTCGCCAACGGCGGTACGTGCTCTGAATATTGGTAATGATTACATTATGTTTGATGGCCGCTTCGGTGGCCGAGCCTTGACCATTACCGTACCGGTACCTGCATTGATGGCTATTTATGCCCAGGAGAATGGTCAGGGAATGGTCTTTGAGGCAGAGCTGCTGGATGAGCAGGAAGAGGTGGAGGGTTTTGAGGATGGAGTGTCGGATCAAGATCCGGATAAAGAGCCTCCCCAGCCTCCGAAAAAGCCGGGGCGTCCTCATCTGAAAGTGGTTAAGTAGCCCGTTAGACAGACACCCTTTGAAAATGAGCCGCATAGCGGCTCTTTTTCCATCTTTTAAGATGCTTCGATTAGCCTCTTGACAAAGCTGCACTGTTGTGGCTCAAACAGGTGAGCTTTGAAATTATCCATCGCCTGGGTAAGCGTTTCCATTTTGCTGCGGATTTCAGTGATGGAATTTTCGGCCACGGTTTCTTCTGGAGCTGGATCAGGATTGCCTTTCGTGCCAGATGGTCTGTTTTTCGCGGCGACATTCCCGGTGGCTGATAAACCGAACTGGCCTGAAATGGATCGCCTGGCAGTTACTTCCTTGATAAGCGCCAGCAGTTGTTTTCGGCAGTCAAGGAGCTTTATCAGATTTTCACTGGCTGTTTTGATATTGGAAATAAAGCAGGTGATACGATCTTGTGCTTCGATAATCAGTTCGAGGTCAAATTTGACCGTTGATAAATCCTGTGTTTCCTGATCACTGTCGATGGTGAACAGTTGCAGTATATTGATGATCTCTTTTTGCAGCGTAAACGCATCTTGCAGTATTTGTTCATGTGTTGAGAATAATGTCGCCAGTTCGAAAACCTTATCACTGAGATTCCGTATCGGCTGTTTTTGTAATGTGATTCGTGTGTTTTTATCCATTTTTGACAGCTCTTTTTGTCTGGCCAGGTCGGCTTCCATTTTTTTCAGGTAATCAGTGGAACATTTGGCAATACCCCGGCTCTTCTGCATACCCTGAATGACAACATCAAAAAATTGCCTGATCAGTATTTCGGATCGTAACGATTTTATCTGGACAATCAATAATGAGTCGTCCGGCGGGTTATTCAACAGCGCCAATACGAGGGTATTGGCCTGCGATAGCTGACCATTTGAATAATGTCGCCAGGCTATTTCCAGTGATTCCAGTGAGTCTAATTCAATATTCCGGGAGACGGTCTCTTTGTTGTCACCGACGTGATCACTACTGGCACTGCAGGGTGCTTGATTTTCCACTGATGTGAATTCTTCGCTGTCGGATTCATCGATATTCTCAGTGTTTTGATTATTTGGTTCTGAGGCTATTGTTGACAGTTTGCTATTGATGATGGCTTCTAATTTTTTCTGTTCCCTGGCATTATTTTCCTCCTCTTCCCTGATCAGGATATTCCAATATTTTTCGGCTTCGGTATTTTTAATTTCCAGCTCCTGACTGGTTATTTTGCGCAGCCTTTCCAATTGGGGTGCCCAAATGGACTGGTAGAAATTGATTTGTCTGGTTGAATCGAATTTTCCCAGTATTTTTTCAACCTTTTGATAGAGAATCAGCTGGTCCTCTGAATCATAACTATTGTCTTGTTTGGCGGTTATGTACTGGATTTTCAGTAAAATGGTATCAATAAGAGGGTTGAATTTCGTGAGGTATTCATAGTCACTCAAGCCAAGTGTAATGATCAGCTCCAGCGTCTCCGATAGATTGGTTTCATCGTTACAATAAGCTATCCATTGTTTGATCAGAGCTTCTATGGAAGCAATATTTTTATCGCTTATGCAGTTTGATACAAGGCGTTTACAGGAAACCAATATCAGAACCATGTTTTTTAAACATTGTTTTAAACATTGTTCAGAGATATCGGTGTACTGTAATGGGTCCAGCAATTCGATGAAGTGGGCTACCAGTTTATCCACCTTTTGATGTTGTTTGACGGTAATGTATTCTATTGACTCTCTGGTAAGCAGGGTATTGTGAAATTCTATTAATCTCTGTGCCACATCCTGTTTGAACAGGCATTCTTCTTTGATATGAGACAGTGCAGCAAAGCCGTACAGGGTGTTGTAGGTTAACACGGCTGCCTGCATTGTGGTTTTTTCCAGAAAATTGTTTTTTGACCTGTCCCTGGATATTTTTTCGAGTTCGTGGGTAATAACGGGGATATCCCCGGTTGCCAATTCAATGCTTTGGTCCAGTAACAGAATGGCCCGGGCATAAATATTGGCTGGGTTTCTTGTTTGATTGGGATTGGCATCCTGATATAACTGCAAAAAGTCAGCGGACAAACGGTCAACATGCTGTTTCAGGGTTCGCACAATATCTACCGCTTTTCTGGTTTGTTTTTTGGTTTCCAGTTTCTCACTTATTTTGTACTTTGCCTGCAATACCGGGTCGGCGCACCATTTTTTATGATCAGCAGAGCTGGCCAGTGTGTATGCCTTACTGTTTCTGGCGACGAGAGTTGTTGTGTCTGTTGTATCGGGTTTTTGCCCGGCACAGTGGGCCGGGAGTTCCCGGATGGTGCTGCCATTATCAAACAGGAATTTTATCTGGTGATCCATTAAGGACTTGAACGTCTCAAAAGACTCAGGCAGGACATGCCCCAGCAGAGTGGCTGTTTTGCTGTAGGCGTAGGTAAACCAGCTGTGAGTCCAGAGTGTTTCGGTAGCTCGTTGAGCCTTGATGGCGTAGAGCAATGTTTTCAGGCTGGCCGTTTCAAGGCGATGCCGGATAAGTTCAATATGAGGCATCCAGCTATGGAGAAAAGGCGCTTCTGTCTGCAGGTTGCAATGCGGATCAATACGGGAAATCAGGCGAATGGTCAGATAAATAGCCGATAGTCCTGCCGCCTCTTCATAATGACTGATATCAGCCCCGTTATCCGTTGCCATTATGTAGGCAATGGCTGATTTTAAAAAGAACGTCAGGGCACGCGCATTGTCACCTCTGTGCAGGGATATATTGCCCTTGTACGCGCAGTGCAGTATTGCCGGGCGTATTGTGGTGATGCTTGTGGTGATGCTTGTGGTGCTGTCTGCTGTACCTGATTCAGGGGTATCACCGATTAATAGTGTTGGGGTTAATAATGCGTTGGTCTCTTCATTAACCGGAAAATTCAGATCTATCTCTTGCCAGTCAGCGCTGGAAAGATTCTTTTTTACGGTAAAATACAAAGCATTATAAATCTGCATGGGAATAGTCGTCCGGTAATCAGGGTAGATTGCGTCGAATTCGGTGGGCAGCGAGAAGTGCAGATCATGATAGGTCTGGTTGTTGTAAATCGGCTCAAAGGGCTGCATGGCAAGATTGAATGCTTCAGGTGATCCGGTCCGGGCTGCCAGGATTGCCAAGACTACGGAGGCTTTCATGTGGCCTGCACGGTTGACGGTTTGCAAATCCCTGAGTATTTCAGTGATGAATATCGGGTTGTTCACGTCACAGTGATGAATGATCTTATGCAGTGCCAGAAACAGTATGGATTCTATGTGATTTAACCGCTTTCCTGTTTCCAGTGCTAACAGTGTCGTATCCGAAAAGGCGCTCATGTCAACCGTTATCGGATTCGTCTGGTCGGGTTCCTGAATAACCTTTAACACTTCATCAAATAAACTGTCGCCCAGGTTATCCAGTTTTTTCTTACTCAGGCTATTACTGGTTTTCGGGTTGGATATTATGGTTAACACGATCTGAATTTTTTTCTTGATGCGTTCCTCCCGGTCTGACTCTGTGGTCTCTGCCGGATTCGCTGGTCCGGCTGTTGCTTCTTTTGATGGCGTTTTTATTTTTGCAACACTGCTTACTGGTCTTTCCGGGGGTAGGCTTCCGGTTTTCGGTTCGACAACATCCAGGCTTGGGTGTATGAGGCCCAATGTCTCTTCAGTGATGGCCTGCTGATGAACCGGTGGTTGACTGGCGTGATGTTGTGGCTGTTTACACTCAGTTTCTTTAGCCCGGAAAGGCATAATAAGATAATGTTCAGTCAGCATATAGGGCCTGAAAATGTTAATCAGCCCTGGCGATGGTGAGGCTGAATAATAATGGTCTCCTCCGGAGTGAGCAATAAATAATAAACTGGTTATTCGTGCATCATTCACATCGCTATTAAACAGTGCTGGCTGTTTAGCCCTTAATGTTTTAATCAGATTTGGTGTTAATTGATTGGCTTCATGAATACTGTGCTTATGTTTCTCAATATTTTGCGCTTTGGTGTTGACCTTCAGCAAAATAATGGTTGTCCCGGTGATGATCGCCATTATGTGCAATAGAGAACTCCAACCGTAGTGGGCGGTATCATTGGGATTACCTGCCGGATCGGCAATGGTTCGGCTCTCCAGCAGGTCATTGATGGATTTGCCCGGCTCCGGAAGGATCAGAGTATTCAGTTCCTCGTACTCAGAGGCGCTCAATCCGGTGTTGAGTGCACAGGCTATCCAGCAGTGGATTATATGCCTTACCATGTCAGGACGGATAACAAGCTGCTCATGCGCAGTCTCATGCGCAGTCTCATGCGCAGTATTGTGGAGTGAGGTGCCCAGCAGAACATTATAGGTTTTCAGGAAGTTGGTTGCTGCTGCTGTGTTTTTATTCAGTCCACTGGCCAGGGACGCGTAAAAACAATTGCCATCTTTTGCCGTATTTTCCAGATCAAAATCATTTCTCAGCAAAATCATCAGCTCATTGAATGAGTAGGCAGTTTCATGCCTGCATTTATCGGAGGATAGAATATTGATCAACGCCCTTTTTTCCTGAGATCTGGAATGTTTCAGCTGATAGGGTGAACCAAAAAAACTGTGATATAGCTGATCAACAGAGTAGATGTTCCTGATTAAAGTAATTGCTTCAGAAAACCCATTATTCAGTGACTTAAATGATTCTGACTGATATAAACCCGGATTTTTTTGGGGATGGTAAAGGGTGAAAACGTGCTTCTCAATTTTTGAGAGAGTCACTGCGCTATTGAGTATGACTCTCAGTTTTTGATTGTCTTCTGTCGTTGTGATTAAGTTGTCATGAAGTTTTTTCAACGAAAAAAGGTCGAGAGCCAGATAACCCATTGTCGACAAAACAGGAATAGTACCTTTGTACTGTGTATTTATATGGGTGGGGATTCTGATGACAAAATCATCCCGGGTGAGGTCCAGTTGTTTCATCCATGTGGTTTTAACCGAGCATTCAATTTTGATCCAGGGTTTTCCGGTATGAAACAGGGTTAACTGCCCTGATAAAGGTGATAGCTCAGCATTATACGGTTGGTTACCAACAAGACGGAGGTTTGGGTTGCAGTCTTTCCAGGGGAAATTTTCGCTAAACACAATCTGTTGCAGTCTTCGATTGAGTTGAATAAGCAGATTGTTGGTGGTTTTTTCATCGTTCAACAGTATATCAATATCATTCACATTTTCATTGATACAAGTGTGTAGCAGGTCAATACCACAGGAACCAAAAATAACCAGTTGCCCGGGATGATCATGGTGAAAGTGCATGATTTCTGTAAGTACTTCATAGAAGATAGCCCGCTTGGAGGCTGGCAGAGAGGGTTGTGTTAATTTGGCCGCACTGGCCAGCGGCAGGTCTTTTTGCGCGATTTCCGGGGGATGGCTCGATGCTGCCCCATGCTCAGGAGTTGCTTTAACGGCTGATGCAGGGTTCATTTCTTCGATTTTATAGCAGGTTAGTGGTTTTTCCAGCGAAGTATTTAATGGCGAAGCCTGACGGTTTAATTGTGTGTCAAAAGTATCGGTGCGAGCAGTGCCGCTGGTGTTGACCTCGGTTAATACCGTTGCTGATGACGCTGCATTATTTGACCCATTTGATACCTGCATAGTGAGACCTTGTCAATTTTATTTATTTGGAATGCCTGAGGGCCTAATCATAGCAGTGCAGGAAGCGGTAGTGACGATCCAGCAAGATTGGAAAAAAATACACACGGATGTTGAAACTCTCTGTTACAGTTCGCAGTGCAATTGTCCAAAGCAGAACAGGAAAAAAAATGAAGCTTGCAATTATCAGTGGCAGTCATCGGATGGAATCCCAGAGTGAGCGGATCAGTCGGGCTCTGGCGAATCGTGTGCTTGAACTTTCCTTATTTGAATCGGTTGAGGTTCTATCGCTGGCGGGTAACCCGCTTCCCTTTTGGGATGAGTCCATCTGGAGTGGTGATGAGCAGTGGCAGGCCAGGTTGGCGCCCTGGAAGCAGACGTTGAAAGAAGCAGATGCGCTGATTGTTGTGACACCTGAGTGGAGCGGCATGGTGCCGGCAGGGTTGAAGAACTTCTTTCTTCTTTTTGGTACTGCTGAGCTGGGTCATAAACCGGCATTAATTACTGCGGTTTCTGCGGGTCAGGGTGGGGCGTATCCTGTGGTGGAACTTCGTACCAGTAGTTACAAAAACTGCCGTATCTGCTATCTGCCGGATCATGTGATTGTTCGTCATGTCGGACAGGTGTTCACCGGTGATGATCCTGAAGGGGATAAGCATCTGCAGGAAAGGGTGGACTACTGCCTTAAACTGCTGAAGGCCTATTCAACAGGATTAAAGCACGTCAGAGAAAGTGGTATAGTCGATCACAAGACATTCCGCAATGGCATGTAGTTAAGTAGCTAACCATATGAAATCATATATTTCTGACTCCTTGTGCCGGCACTCTGCTTCGTTACAACTCCGGTCACATAGCTAAGGCTATGCTCCCTCCGTTGTGCCTCGCATAGTACCAGCTCAAGTAGCCAGAAATATTCGATTCCATATGGCCAGCTACTTATTGTGTTGACAAAAAAAACTCCAGCAATGGCTGGAGTTTTTTTGTGGCTATCGCTTAGATAAACAAGCTGAAGATCACAGCCACTGCAGCACCGGTGGTTCCGATGATGGTCTCCATGACCGTCCAGGTTTGCAGGGTTTGCTTTTCGTTCAGTCCAAGGTAGCGGTTGGCCAGCCAGAAGCCAGAGTCGTTAACGTGAGAAAGAACGATCGCACCACCGCCGATGGCAACGGTCACTGCAGCCAGTTGTGCACCAGACAGAGCCAGGGGCTCCAGCATTGGCAGGATCAGGCCGCAGGCAGTCAGCATGGCTACTGTTGCAGAGCCCTGAATAACACGAACGGCAGCGGCCAGGATGAAGGCCAGGATTACAATGGGGAGGCCTGTGCCAGCCAGCATGTTGCCAAGGGCCTGGCCAACACCGGAATCCACCAGAATCTGCTTGAACACACCGCCGGCACCGGTTACCAGGATGATAACGCCTGCTGGCTGCAGAGCGGATCCGCAGATGTTCATCACTTCATCCTTGGTGTAGCCGCGTTTGATACCCAGCAGGTAGCAGGCAGCAAGACAGGCAACCATAATGGCAGTGAAAGGGTGGCCAATAAATGTCAGCCAGCCGTGGACCGTTGAACCGGCCTCAACAAAACGGGAACCGATGGTCTGCAGGCCGATCATCAGCAGTGGCAGGATGATCAGGGCAAATGCCAGGCCAAAAGATGGCAGGGTGCCGTTACGGTCTTTGAACTCTTCGCTGGCCGTAGCGTGTGCAGGCAGTGGCACATCAACCATTTTGCTGATGAAAGAGCCAAACATCGGGCCGGCAAGAATCATGGCCGGGATGGAGGCGCACAGACCAATCAGAATCATCCAGCCGAAGTCAGCGCCCAGCTGAGAAGCAACCAGGATCGGGCCAGGTGCCGGGATCAGGAATGCCTGACAGGTAGCAATACCTGCAAGCAGAGCGATACCCATTTTAACGACACTTTCCTTACTCTTTCTGACAATCGCAAAGACGACACCGATCAAGAGTACCACCGCCACGTCAAAGAACAGTGGCAGAGCACAGATAAAGCCGGTGAAGGTGATTGCCCAGTTGGCTTTCTCATTACCGAAGCGTGCCAGCAGTGTCTGGGCGATACGGTCGAGGGCACCGGTAGTTTCCATAACTTTTCCGAACATGGCGCCAAGAGCAACCACTACGGCAACGAAGCCCAGGGTGCCACCCATACCTTTCTGGATAGTGGCAGCGATGTCAGCCGGATTCATACCGGTAGCAATACCGGCAATCATGGACACCAGGATCAGTGCTACAACAGCGTGCAGTCTGGCTTTCATCACCAGAAACAGGAGCAGCAGGATGGAGCCGACTGCGGTATATATCAGAGAAATATCCGACATGGTTGATTCATCTCAAAAAATTTAAAAACTTTTCATGGCTCAATGTTACGGGTAACATGTTACCCGTAACATGCTGTTTGAAGAAGTTTATTCTTTGTATTTTTTCGACAATTGTTGATCGAGATCAAAAATGAGTGGCAAAACGTTTGTAGTAATGGGTGTATCCGGTTCTGGCAAGTCTACGGTAGGAGAGTCACTCAGCCGGGAAATCGGGGCCAAGTTTATTGATGGTGATGATCTGCATCCCAGGGCTAATATTGAAAAGATGGCCGTTGGGAACCCACTGAATGACGACGATCGTCAGCCATGGCTGGAAAGAATCCGTGATGTCTGCTTCAGTGTGCAGGCAAAAAATGAAACGGCTGTTGTTGTTTGTTCTGCCCTGAAAAAACAGTATCGCGATATCATTCGTGAAGGTAATGACCAGGTCTATTTTATCTTCCTGGATGGCAGCTATGATCTGATCCTTGAAAGAATGAAGGCTCGCCAGGGACACTTTATGAAAGAGACCATGCTGCAGAGCCAGTTTAATACCCTTGAAGTACCCGGCGCTGATGAAATGGGTGTCGCCCGTGTCGATATCGCCAGTGATATTGACCAGGTGGTGGCCAGAGCCGTAGAAGCTTCTGCCAGTTTTACCCAAGAGGTTGCGGCATGAACCCTATTGTGCTTGAGGTGACGCAGAGGATTGCGGAGCGCAGCGCGTCACTTCGTCAGAACTATCTTGACCGCATGGAGCACCAGGCCAGTACCGGCAAAATCCGCAAGTCCCTCAGTTGTGGCAATCTTGCCCATGCCGTGGCGGCCTGTGGTACCCCACAGAAAGACACTATTCTTGATTTTACCCGGGCCAACGTGGCGATTATCTCGGCATACAACGATATGCTGAGTGCTCACCAACCCTACCAGGATTACCCGTTTATCATTAAGGAAACGCTGGCCCGGCAGGGGCACAGTGCCCAGGTAGCCGGTTGCGTGCCTGCCATGTGTGATGGTGTAACCCAGGGGCAGGCGGGGATGGATATGTCCCTGTACTCCCGGGATGTCATTGCCCAGAGCGTTGCCATCAGTCTTAGCCATAACACCTTTGATGCCACATTGTTGCTGGGTGTGTGCGACAAGATTGCCCCTGGCCAGCTTATTGGTGCACTGTCGTTTGGTCATCTGCCGACGGCTTTTGTTCCTTCCGGTCCAATGCCTTCCGGTATTACCAATGATGAAAAGGTAAAGGTCCGTCAGCAGTATGTAGCCGGTGAAGTGGGCAAAGATGCGCTGCTCACCATGGAGTGCAGTGCTTACCATGCGCCCGGTACCTGTACTTTCTATGGTACGGCCAATACCAATCAGCTGGTATTTGAAGCCATGGGGCTTATGCTGCCAGGCTCCGCCTTTATTCCTCCGGGTACAGGGCTGCGCGATGCGTTGACTCAGGAAATTTCAGCGGATATCGCCAGCAAAATTCACGGGGCGCCTGCTTATCGTCCGCTCTATAAAGTGCTGGACGAAAAGAGCCTGGTCAATGGTCTTGTGGCTTTATTGGCCTCAGGTGGCAGTACTAACCATTCTATCCATATGATTGCTGTAGCCCGTGCCGCCGGTTTTATCCTGACCTGGGATGACTTTGATGCCCTGTCACAGGCGGTACCGCTGCTGACGCGTGTCTATCCCAATGGCCCTGCGGATATTAATCAGTTTCATGCTGCCGGTGGTGTTCCTGTTCTGTTGGCAGCCCTGGCGGAGCGTGGCCTGCTGCATATGGATGCCGTGCCCTGTTATGGCACCATGGCTGACTATCTGAAAATGCCGGAACTGGACAATGGCCAGCTGGTCTGGAAATCCATGTCTGGAACGCGGAATCCGGAAGTGATTGCTGACTCCGGGCAGGTCTTTGCCGTTACCGGGGGGCTGAAAGTGCTTTCCGGAAACCTTGGGCGCGCAGTCATCAAGGTGAGTGCGGTGGCAGAAGAGCATTTTTCGACGACGGCACCTGCTTTGGTCTTTAATTCCCAGTATGAAGTGGAAGCGGCTTATAAAGCGGGCAGGCTGAACCAGGATGCGATCATTGTTGTTCGTTTCAATGGTCCTGCCGCCAATGGTATGCCAGAGCTTCATATGTTGATGCCAATCCTGGGTAATCTGCAGAAAGCAGGCCATAAGGTGGCCCTGTTAACTGATGGACGTCTTTCCGGCGCATCCGGAAAGGTGCCTGCTGCTATTCACGTTACCCCGGAAGCGCAAATGGGTGGTCCCCTGGCTTACTTGCTGGATGGTGACCAGGTGACAGTGAATGCGGTAACGGGTGAAATTGATGTGCATGCCGATCTTTCTGCCCGGGAAGCGCACTGTCCGGATTTGTCTGATCAGCACCATGGATACGGTCGTGAATTATTCAATGGTTGTCGTCAGTCTGTTTCCAGCGCGGAAGAAGGTGCATCCATCCTGTTTTGTCGAGGTGAAAAATGAGTCAGTGTTAAGCGCCATTGATTCCCGGCTGTGCAACGTCTTCTGAAGTGATGCAGGCACTTTCTCATGGTTACGACCACCTGAAATTCTTTCCTGCTGAGATAAACGGCGGTGTTAAGGCACTTAAGGCAATTTCTGCACCGTTACCTCAGGTGCGTTTCTGTCCAACCGGTGGCATTGGTCCTGACAATATCAGGGATTATCTGGCGCTGAGCTGTGTGGCAACGATCGGTGGCTCATGGATGTTGCCTGCGGATCTGGTTGCCTCCCGCAATTGGGCGGAGATCTCCCGCCTGGCTGCTGAAGCGGTTGCCATGGCATCCTGATTTTCCGGGCTTTACAGCTTTAAAGGCACTGGTGGCACCGAGGTTGATTTTTCTCAGCGCTGCCAGTGCCTTTTTGGTGATTTGGGTATTGCGAAAGAACTAAATGCTTTCGCCTTCGAACAGTGTAAAGCCCAGGTCTACAACAGGATGCTTGGGTGAATTACCTGACAGCTTGTCTAAAAGCATTCTTGCCGCAAGACTGCCAATCTCCCATCTTGGGGTATCGACACTGGCCAGTTTTGGCGTAATCGATCTGCCAATATCCAATGCATTAAATCCGGCTATCGCCATTTGCCCCGGTATTGAAATCCCTCTTCTCTGGCACTCCATGATGGCGCCGATAGCCAGGTCATCATTACAGCAGAAAACACCATCCAGTTCAGGATGGTTGTCCAGGGCCTCCGCCATTAACTCTGCACCAAGGGTGAATGATGAATTGGCGGGTGTGGAGAGGATAATGGGGGCACAATCGATACTCTCCATCGTGTTGTGATAACCCTGCAGGCGTTGTCTCACCCGGATGTCCATTCGGGCGGCAATGAAAGCGATCTTTTTCTTACCATTCTTCAGCATACGCCTGATCATGGCCTCACTGGCAGCCCTGTGATCCAGGCCGACAGCAAGATCAATGGGGGGGAGGCGGGAGTCCATCACTTCTACCACCGGTATGCCGGCATTTTCAATCATGCGCAGTGATTTTTCGGTATGTTCGCATTCAGAAAGAATCAAACCATCCACCTGATAGGAGAGCATGGATTCGATGCGCTTTTCTTCAACATTTTTGTCGTAACCATAATGGGCGATCATGGTCTGATAACCCGATGGCTCGGTAACGCTTTCGATTCCCTGGACAACTGCGGCGAAGACCTGGTTGGAAATAGAAGGGATCAAAATGCCGATGGCTTTGCTGGTGGCATTGGAGAGGATGTCGGGAACACGGCTGGCAACATAACCAACTTCGTCAATGACTGCGTGAATTTTCTCGCCGGTTGCTTTTGAAACCTGTGTCGGATCCTTGAGGTAACGGCTGACCGTCATTTTGGTAACACCGACCCTGTCGGCGATATCCTGAAGCGCAAGGCGCTTGTTCTTCGGTTTCATTAATGCTTCATTCCAACAATCATCTGGCTCAGCAACATCAGATTCAATGAGGTTGGCATCTGGCGCTGGCAGGGGAATTATATCCTTTGTCCCGGGCAGATGTCTGCAGCAGATTGCAGCTTGAATGGTGTTGAAGGAGGGAAGGCAGGTTAAGTCTGGAGCGGATATCTAAATCATGCATTTGGCCCGCAATTATTTCTATTTGTTATGGAACTATACGAGTCAACTTTTAGTCTACCGTCAGTTGAGGGTTAATTGGTTTTGGTTGTTACTGTTGTTATTTTTCTGCAAAAGCATCCAATACCGATAATCGGACCCTTTGCTAGAAGGGCTCATATCATTAATCAGTTAAAGAGGTGCCCAAATGAATGTTGTTAGTGGTTCCCTTGCTCCCTTTTCCAATGCCTCATTTCCCGTAGGTGATACGGTATCGAGATCAGCGGACGTTAAAACATTTCACTCAAAGTCAGTCAATTCTATCGACTCGTACCTGCCGCTGACGGCAGGGGATGTGGGTAAGGCAAAGATTTTATCTGAAATAGTAAGAGACGGTGGTAAAACAATACACGACAGGTTGCTGAAAAAACTGAACCTGAATGCCACAGGCCCTTTGAGTGACCCTGCAGATGGGTTCGGTCGGAAGCGGCGCAGTGTTGATACCGGCCAGCAGGATGCCTTCGGGTTCAATTCGGTACCTGTCATTATTGATCCACAGAGACCACTGGGACCTGAAGACCTTATCGCGGTCGGGGATGATTCGTATATGCGGATAGGCGGCAGTCAGAATCTGGATAGCTTAAAGGTCAAGACCAGAGGGAATAAAGAGGTTGTGTTGCGAATGACGCATCAGGGTAATACCACGGTATCTGCAAATAACGATGTTGGTGTCACCCCTTGTTTTGTGCCTGACAGGAAGTGGGAAGGGCCTGATAATCCTGATCTGGCCAAAGCTATGGGGGTCTTCCATGATCAGGCTTCTAATTGCGGTAGTAATTCGAAATCATACGGTGAACTGACCATTAAAGTGGAAACCGGTAGTAGACCCGCGGAGGGAACGCTTTTTTCACTGGATGAAACGGTTGATTCCAGGCTTTACAAGAGTGCTCGTGGCTACCTGTCGCACTTGACAGCCGATGCGTCGGTGGCAACCTATGAAGCACTGAAAACAGAAGGGGTGGCATGGGAAGCCGAGAGTGTACCCTTAATCGCCCTGAAGGTGATGAACCATGACGGTAAAAACTACCTGACGCTGCAGGCTGGCGCCTACTACGACATGTTTAACACAGGGAATAAGGAGTGCATGCCCTCATTTGAAGGGGCGGCAACCTCAACCACCCAAGCGAAATGTTGTGATGGCGTTCAGGATGGGAAGTATCTTGCGGTGATGCCTTTGCCTGACGGCTGGTTTGATATCAAGTACGCAGTTGAAAAGGGTGAGTTTTCAACCTCCGGGAAGGGCATTAACGGGAAGGTAAGACTGTGGGTGAACGGTGATTTAAAAGCAAATAACTATTGTCGTTCGGGTAATAATAACCATTTGGTTTTTGGTGGGGGTGATCTACGCCCCAAATTTGGATTATTTGATGTTTCGGCAGACAAGCTGACGGCCAAATTTAAAAATCCATCGTTTAATGACCATATCCCTAATAAGATAAATAGCAGGGCAGATCCCTATCCTCAACACATCAGTGGCCAATGTGATAGAGAGCCAGCGCCCCGTAAATATGATGACAAAGACCCATACGGTTGGTTGGAGCATGACTTTGCATAAAAAACTGCAAATGGTTGGCTCGGAGCTACTCCCCTTGGAGCATCAGGCTCTGATATACCCATAACCCCCTTGTTTCCACGCGGAGCGTGGAAACAAGGGGGTTATGGGTATTAACACTTTTCTGCAATAGCAACGGCTATGCTCTCGTCGACGTTCTTTGCATGGTAACGGTACCCTTTGAGATGTTTGATTCTATTTATTGAATGTACTCAAACACCTTAACGACTCTTGAAACTCCGTAGGTATTGGCGGCGATCGATACGGCTTCCTGTGCCATTTTGGGAGTGATAAGTCCCATGAGATAAACCGTTCCCTGTTCCGTATTGATTTTGATTCTGTCAGCGATCACGGCTTCATTGGTCACCATTGCGGCTTTAATTTTTGAGGTTAACCAACTGTCGTTGCTTTGCGCGAGAATATCGGCGTTTGGACCAATTTCCAGCTCATTGTAGACCTGGCGAACCTTTTCCACATTCTGTGCCGTCTGGCCTGCTACCCTTTTCAGGTTTTCGTTGGGAACCTGGCCAATGAGTAAGACAATACCGTTAAAGCTGATAACCTTGACTCTTGACTCTCTCAGGGCAGGGGCTGCCTTGTTAATGTTGACAGCGGTGACGGTTTCAATGGTCTGGTCATCTATCCAGGAACCCCAGGTCCGTTTGCTGTTATCAATGCTGACAGGCTCTTCATTAACGGAGTCAACCAGCGCTGCGCAACCACTTAACAGGGTTAGTAACCCGGTTAGCAGGCAGGTAGAGAGTGCTTTAGAGAGAGTAATGCCGATCGGTTTCATGGTTCCCCCCTGAGGTTATGCATATTAAAAAAATTAAACTAAAGTCTGGTGGCGATGAGGGCAAGCTTCCCGTTTATTCAGAGGAAAACAGGAACTCATCAATCAGGTCGCAAAGGCAATGAATAACCAGGGTATGCACTTCCTGTATGCGTGGCGGGCTGATGTCAGGTACTCTGATTTCCACCTCTTCCGGGTGCAGCAGGCGAGCCATGTCACCGCCGTCCTTGCCCGTCAGCGCGATCACCTGAATATTTCGGTCGTGGGCGGCCTGTATGGCCTGAACCAAATTGGGGCAGTTGCCATGGGCTGAAATAGCCAGCAGTATGTCGCCTTCCTGACCGAGTGCCCGTATTTGTTTGGAGAACACTTCGTTGTAACTTGAATCGTTAGCGATGGAACTCATGGTCAGGCTGTCTGCGCACAGTGACAGGGCTGGCAGGGCCGGGCGTTCACGATCAAACCGGTTAAGCAGTTCAGAAACAAAGTGCTGGGCGTCACCTGCCGCACCGCCATTGCCACAGGCCATGATTTTTCCTTCGTTCAGCAGCGATTGAACCATCATCTCTGCTGCGTCGGCAATAAGTGGCGGGAGAGCATCGGCCGAACGAATTTTGGCGTCGATGCTGTCGGAAAAGTGTTGCGTTATACGGTCATGCATGTCTGAAACCTTGAAATGAAAACCATCGGGTTTTCATTCTTCTTTCTCCTGAAGCCTTCTGAATACGCTCTTCTGAAAAGCGATCAGAAGATTTCTCTGCTTGCAGGAAAATTTCTTAAAAAGCACTTTTCATCCAGTTTAAGCTGTTTTGCCCTGTGGCGTCATGATTGTCAATGGATATTGCATCAAATCGACAAATCCTGTGGCTGTGCTGACGATATTTTTGCAAATAAACGGCGGCAGTCTTGCGAATTTTCCGTTGCTTGTTTCTGTCAATAGAACTGGCTGCATTGCCGAATTGAGAATGACTTCGGGAGCGAACTTCGATAAAAACCAGTGTGGCATGATCCAGCATAACCAGGTCAATTTCACCGGTTTTGCAGGCAAAGTTTCTATGTAAGAGCGTTAGCCCCTGTTGCTGCAAAAACAACAGGGCAGTTTTTTCTGCTTCGGCCCCTTTTCTGCTATTGAGGTTGAGCTTCCATGGCATAGACAGTTACTGGTTTTGGAGTCCTGTTTTTCAAAGAGAACTCGCTTTCGGGTGTTTTGGGTTTCACTACAGGGAGTGGGGTTAGTCGGCCGCTCCTGAATATTTGCCACACGAGTTCACGATGGACTTTTCCGCCTGGAGCAATGCTCAGCGATCCGGTCATGCCCGGCAGTTGGCTGCCTTGCAGGGTTGAGAGTTGCTGGAGTCTTGGGTAAAGCTTATAGGCATCGGCACCCAGCGCATAAAATGTGCCCAACTGGCCTCTGGATTGTTGCCACAGGGAATTGATCTGTTGTTCCAGCGGGCTTGCTGCTCCGGGAATTAACCACGGCATAACAGGAACCCGAATACCATCCATGTCCTGATCCTGGTCGGTATTGGTTACGCCTGAAAATGCGCTGGATGTTGCATAGACCGGAACATTACCTGCGTATTGGTAGGCCAGGGCTGGTTTGATCTGTCTCGCTTCCTGGGGGCTGGCGCCAATAAATACCATATCAACGTCCTGGCGCCGACGGGCCTGGAATCCAGGTTTTTCGCCCAGAACACGACTCAGCTGCTTTGCTCTAGCTTCGCTTTGATCGGTGTGTAACAACCAGCCGGCCAGGCTGCTGAACTGGCTTTTGCTATCAAATTCGCCAGAGCCGACAATCTCACCGCCGCGTTCTTCCCACCGGGTTTTAAAGGTGGTGTTGATTTTCTTTCCCCATTCTGTGTCGGGTGTAATGATAATTGCCGTCCTGTGTCCGTCCAGTCTGCCTCGTTCAGCGGCCATAACGGCCTCATCCTCTGCTGAGAGCCCAAACTGGTAGAGACCGGCACGATACCCCGTTGGTGTTGCCGGTACGCCATTAACGGAAAGCGGATCCGCTGCGTCATCAATATAGTTTAATGCCAGAACCGGGATACGGTTGGTGATATCAGTGGTTAACGCTTTGACACGGCTTTTGTTCAGGGGACCTATAATCAGCTGCGCTCCTTCATCAATAGCCTGCGTGGCCAGGTCATTGATATTGGCGCTCTGGGTATTATAAAACTTAAGTTCCGGGAGAGGCTCTGCTTTACTCATGGCCTCATAGTGGGAGGCCAGCAGGCCGTCCCTGATGGCTTCACCGACTTTGCCCAGCCTTCCTGATAATGGGAGCAGTACCGCGATTCTGTCAGGACGCTTTGTGGAACTGTTCTTCAGTGTTTCAAAGTCCCCGGGCAGGTATTTGTGCGCCGGATGGTACGACCAGTCCCGCTTCCACTGTTCGAGTTCTGTCAGTTGCTGATCCAGGCTGCGACCCGTTTGATAAATTAATGCAAGGGCCAGCCAGCCTTTCTGTCGTTGTAACTTTTCCTGTTTGTGCAGGCTGTCAAGTCGTTCGGCCGGGACATGAAGGAGTGTCTGCCAGAAGCTGTCGTAATGGGGCTCACGCTCTTTTTCTGTCAGGTAAGGGCCAGCCAGCAGCCACTCATCCAGGGAAGCCTGATATTCACCGTATCTTGCATAGGCAAGTGCTTTCAGAACGTGCGCCCGGGCATTAATGTAGGTGCTGTTACTGACAATAACGGCCTCGCGATCAAGCCACTCAAACACCAGCCAGTCCTGATTATTGATCTGGGCAATCCGGGCCTGCTGAACGGCCAGTTCAGCCTGTAATCGTTTTGGCAATTGCTCATAAGGCATTTGGTCCAGAATCTGCTGTGTGCGGGCTGGTTCTTTCTTTATCAGCTCTCTGGTGATCTCAAGCGTCAGTCTGGCCCGTTCCGGATAACTGAGCCTTTCTGCGTCGGCCAGCCTTTGGTCGATGCTTCTGATGGGTTTTGCTATTGGCGGAATGGTGGTTTCTGGCTGTGATGAGCAGGCAGTAATCAGAACAGGAATAAGCACAGCCATAGTAATGGCGGCCAGCTTCCGGGGCAGGGTTTTACGCAGAGCGGTTGTATGGGTCATCATTTGAAGTTGTGGGCCAGCGCTTCTGGAGTTTCTTCGATAGTGGCCTAGATTGTACACAGGGCCAAGCGTTGAAACTATAGGTTATCGCTATTGTATTTTCGAGTGTTCTACCAATTTGCCGGGTTTTACCCAGGCTAAAAGGTTATTTCGATAAGTTTGATGATGGCTTCAGTCAGTGGTGCTTGCTGTCTGGTCATACTGCCTTTTTTCAATTTTACGTAGAATCCCATGATCCAGTCCATCGGGAGTTGGACTTTCTCAGCCGTTCAGGGAAGAAAATATGGGTATTGCTATCAGTGGTGGGTACGTGCAGCTTTCCGGTCGTGATGCTGCATCCTGTTTCTATAATACCGGGAAAGGGGTGGGCAGGCTTAAAGGGGTTGCCTATTGGCTGTTTCGTCGGCAAGTGACTGTTCCGGAATCCGATTTGGTAAAGCAAATCTGGTCTTTGCGTGATGCAGGATTTATCAAGTCTTACTTGACAAGCAGGGGCATCGTATCAATTGGCCCAAACCAATTCGAGACCTTGCCAAAACAACAGTTTAAAAATAGCTGTGCTGCACGATGCCTGCAGCAAGCAGCTTATGAACTTGGCATAAAAAAAATACCCAATATTAAACACTATGGTTTTAATGGCCAGTCCATTCGGGATAGAAGTGCCGAAGCGACGATCTATGGAGTTACCGGCAGGCTTGTCAGTGGCAGTGGAGGGCTGAAGCAGCACCTTCAGGGAGATTTGAATAATGGCGGTTTTTCCGGTCCGGTCGGTATCAACAATGCTGCCAGGCTCCTTGGGCTTGACAGCCGCTTTTATTGCGCCTCGAAATTGGCAGAATGGTATTTTGGCCAGAACGATCCCGAAGGCTGGAAAGAAATTAAACAATATTGCCCTGTGCATCGCACCTCGCCGCCAGCGTTGTGCAGGAATGAGCGGCTGCTGTTGCATATTTGTAATTACTCAATGCTCGGGCTTGATGACCATTGTCTCAGCGTCAGACGGAATCATTATATTATGCAGAGGCCCGATGGAAGTTGTTATGATCCATACAACGGTCTCAACTACCCTTCCGTGAAAGCCTACTCTGAAAAAACGGGAATGAGGCCAAGCGGTGCCTATACGCTGGTCAGTGATAAAGATTTCTATGCAAAACTTGCCTGAGGTCTTGAATTCAATGGCAAATGAGCACAAAAAAAATCTCTATCGTACAACCAGCCACACTGTTCATATTCCTTG
>NZ_JAHHPP010000061.1 GCF_024606265.1 Endozoicomonas sp. SESOKO1 | reverse complement strand
ATCTCCGGGTTCAGCTGATTGATACTGGCGATTTTCTGTTTCAGCTGTTGGCGACTTTTTCGGTTCAGGTCCCGTACATTAAAGGGAGTAAGCCCGATGCCAAAGCGCACATGGTTTTGTTTAAGCGTCAAACCCAGGGTATTCAGCTGGTTGAAATCTCGTTCTGGCCAGCTCTGGTGCCATTGTTCGCGCAGATAGGGGTCATTCTTCGGTGCGTAGATATAGAAATTGAAGCCTTTTTGGGCGCAGAAGCTGGCATAGGCATTCCTGGATTCCCAGGACCACTGGTTATCCTGATCATATAGCCCTTCTATTACACCATAGTGGAATGCCATGAGCGGATGTTTCCTTGTTTAAAGTGAGTAAGAGGGCGCCGCCCGCTTCCCGCCACCCGTTGCCCGCAAGAGCACAAGCAGTTCCGGTATTTCGGGTAGCGGGAGGCTGGCAGCGGGTAGCGTCTGTAGAAATATAGAAATTATTTTAGGACCGTCCCTAAGCGTAAACCTTAGCCTAAGACGTTTTCTGTTTGTACTCACAAAGATCTTCAATAATGCAGCTACCACAGTGTGGCTTTCTTGCTTTACACACATAACGGCCATGAAGGATCAGCCAGTGGTGGGCATCCATCAGGAACTCTCTGGGAATCAGTCTTACCAGTCGTTTTTCAACCTCCAGTACATCCTTGCCCGGAGCGATACCCGTTCGGTTTGATACCCGGAAAATATGGGTGTCCACCGCCATGGTGGGCTGCTTGAAGGCGGTATTTAAAACGACGTTAGCTGTTTTTCTGCCAACGCCGGGAAGCGCCTCAAGATCGTTGCGGTTATCGGGTACCACGCTGTTGTGCTGATCCATCAGAATCTGGCAGGTTTTGATAACGTTTTCTGCCTTGGCATTAAATAACCCGATGGTTTTGATGTACTGCTTGAGGCCGTCAACACCCAGGGCAAGAATGGCCTCAGGGGTGTTGGCAACAGGATAAAGCTTGTCGGTGGCTTTATTGACCCCCACGTCGGTGGCCTGGGCAGACAGTATCACCGCTATAAGCAGCTCAAAAGGTGTGCTGTAGTTCAACTCTGTGGTTGGGTTGGGGTTAGCGTCCCGAAGTCGGGTAAAAATCTGTGTGCGCTTTTCCTTGTTCATCCTTTGACCAGTAAAAAAGTATAAAAATCAGCTTGGGATTATTGTAATGCCAAACAGCGTGAGGCGTTCCCAGGTAAGGTAATTTATCAGAAAGTTATTCATCAGAAACAAGAGTTCCGGAAATTATGCACAGCAAGTTTGCCGGTAAAAAGCTTTTTCTATGGGGATTCATTGCTGTGCAGGCGGTTATCTCAAGGTATTCAGTTTCCGGTATGAATAGTAATCAGTTAATACTCGCTTTTAATCTTGATTACTTATGGTTCTGCCTGTCTAGCCGACCATTTTGAGTAATGGTTTATTTCAGGTGGGATGCATGCAAAATATTCTCTTTTTCATGGCCTTTAACATGATTTTTTTACTGGCAGGCTGTGATGCTCCCAAAAAACCTGAACGGCCAGCCTATGAAAAATTTCAGCCGGGAGAAGACAGGCCAGGAGGAGAGGCCTCGGTCCATGTCTCGGGATTTAATACAATAGCCAGGCCTTCGGCCAATATGCCGGTCTTCAACCAGCTGAACTTTCACAAAGGCAATGGTTTTTTTCGTCAGACCTGGCAGCCGGAGTCTGGTGAAGATCTGGTACAGGATGGTTTAGGGCCTCTGTTTCACACTAATAGCTGCAGTAATTGTCATATCCATGATCGCAGAGGGCATGCGCCAGAGGATGGTGAGATTACCGATGAGTCGGTTCTGGTTCGGCTCAGTATTCCCGCCATTATCGATCAGCAGAAGCAACGTTTGAGAAAATCAGGAGTGATTCCTGAGCCGACCTATGGTGGACAGCTTCAGGTGAATGCCCTTGAGGGTGTGAAGCCTGAAGGGAAGGTCAGGGTTACTTTTGACTATTTTCAGGTGGCCTTCGCGGATGGCCATCAGGTTGAGCTGCGCAAACCCGTTTTTGCAGTGGAAAATCTGGGCTATGGCCCTATGGCCGAAAATACCATGATATCGATGCGGATTACTCCGTCAATGATCGGTATCGGTCTGCTGGAGGCCATTTCCGAGAAAAGCCTGCTGGCTAATCAAGACCCGGAAGATAAAAATGGTGACGGTATTTCAGGGAGAGCCAACCGGGTCTGGGATATCCAGAAGCAGAGGACGTCCATTGGCCGCTTCGGCTGGAAGGCAGGAGTTCCGACGTTGCGGCAGCAATCTGCCGCCGCATTCAGTGGCGATATGGGGCTGACCACCAGTCTGTTCCCTGATGAGTCCTGTACTGAGTTCCAAAAGGATTGTCTGGCAGCACCCCGTGGTGAAGAGCCGGACGTATCCGACTTTATCCTGGATAAAGTTGTATTTTACAGCCGTCATGTGGGGGTTCCTGTTCGCACTGATGCCAAAAAGCCGGGGGTATTAAAGGGTAAGAAACTCTTTAATGAAGCCGGTTGCGCGGGCTGTCATCAACCCAGTTTCACAACGGCCTCCATGGATGTTCAGTCGGAAACCGCCATGACGGTTATTGAGAAAGAGCTGGCCAATCAACTGATCTGGCCTTACAGTGATTTTCTTCTTCATGATATGGGGGAAGGGCTTGCTGATGGGCGTCCGGAGTTTCTGGCCACTGGTAGCGAATGGCGAACGCCAGCGCTCTGGGGTATCGGCCATACCCAGCTTCTGGATAGAAGAACGGGGTTCTTGCATGATGGTCGTGCCAGAACCCTGATGGAAGCGATTCTCTGGCACGGCGGAGAAGCAAAACAATCCCGGCGCAAGGTGTTAAAGATGAATGCCGGGGAGCGTAAGGCCCTGGTGGCATTTATTGAGTCTCTTTAACGGAATCAGGCCTCATCAAACGGTTGTTCTGGTGGTGAGCTTTCCGGCTGGCTGGTAACCGCCCGGTTACGTCCCTGTTCTTTGGCCTGATAAAGGGCGTTGTCGGCCTCTTTCAGGAGCAGGTCATGGTTGGTTTCAGCACTGAACCGGGTTGCTATTCCCATGGAAATGGTGATATTGCCAAGCGACTGGCCATTAAACTGCATGCCCTGGCCAGCAATCCGCGCTACCAGCATGTTGCCCAGCTCCTCAGCGGTCTCCAGACAGGTATTGGGGCAAACAATACAGATCTCTTCCCCCCCGTAACGACAGACCAGATCACCTTCCCGTACCGCCTGCTTTAATTCCATGGCGACCTGCTTCAGAACATAGTCACCGGCATCATGGCCAAAGGTATCGTTAAACCGCTTGAAGTGATCGAGGTCGATCATCATCACAGAGAGCGTTTCATTCTGACTTTCAGCGCTGTAGGTATGCTGCTCAAGAAAGTCCATCATATATCGTCTGTTGAACAGGCTGGTCAGTGGGTCACGTATCGCCTGTTGCCTGAGATCTTCTCGCAGTCGCATATTGGCCAGTGCCAGGCCAATCTGTTCTGCCATGGATTCAGCTTTGGAAATATTGTTTTCCAGAGCCTGCTGGCCATCATAGTTAAGGTGCAGGACACCCAGCGTTTCACCCTGTGCCACCAGGGGGATACACACCTGGCAGAGATCACTTTCGGTATGACTGTGGCGACAGCGAATTTCAAGACCGTCTTCATTGCTGAAATGGGTGTGCCCTTTCAACAGTGACCAGCAGTCACTGGGCTCGAAACGGTGACTTCCCTGCCACTGCTCCCCCCACTGTGTGATCAGGTCCAGCCGGTTTCTGGATGATTTGATCAGCGTGATTGCGCCACCACGACACCCTGGCAGTAAGTGGGCGGCGATTGGGTGAACAACATTGGCGGCACTGTCGATGGTGGTGCAGGCTGACATCAGGCTGCCGAGACGCTGCATCAAACTGAGTTCAAGGGTTCTTTCCTTTACTTCGGATTTCAATGATTCCCGCTCACGTTTTGCCTGTTTATCGAGCATGGAGCTGAAGAATCGGGTGATCATAATAACCACGAGAACGCCCAGTAAACTGATGACGATAACCCAGACCCATAGCCACATTAATTCATTGGTAAACAGGTTCAGGGCGATGGACGTGCGAATAATATAGGTTTCCCCGACATCGGAGATATGGCTGGCAGACTCGTGGCCATCGCTGTGATTGTGGTTATTATCCCCGGCTACTTCTACCTTTACCGCGTAGTACATCAGGTCATAGCCTTTGGTATGGCTATGGCGGGTGGATGCTCCGCTACCATGCTCAATCGCCTGGAGTACTTCTGGCCGGGAGCCATGATTGTCCATCCGGGCCAGTTCGTGTCCGGCAACCTGGGAGTCACCAATCACCACGCCGTGCTCATTGATAATGGTCACCCGGATATCTGCACTGACACCAATATCAGTGGCGATCACATCAAAGTCGAAGTGATTGTCACCATGCAACTCTATATCGTCCCGCAGAATCCGTGAGGTGATCTCGGCAACCTGGTGGAGTTTGTTCTGGTAACTCTCCAGAAGAATATTTTTAAAATGCAGTGTTAAGAGGGTGAGACTGGCAGTGAGCACCAGTGTCATCAGAATTGCTGGCATTGCCAGAGCTGCAGATTTACGGAACATGGCAACTTCCCTGTTAGCCATTGGCTGGGCTGCTGGGCCCAGTAGGTTCATTGATGGTTATAACTCTGTTCAGTATTGCAAAGAAAGAGCGGGCAGGTTTTGCCAGCGATTTGTCAGAACTCTGGCAAAAAAGAACATTGAAGCCCTGTTTGTTGAAGGCAATATTAATGATATGAAAAGGTTACATCCGGAATGTCATGACCAGACCCAGATAGTCCCGGTCTTCATCCTGATCCTTTAGCGGATAAAAGGTTGGAGCAAATGCCAGACGGATATTCAAGTCTTCCACAACTGGCTGTTCACGATCACCATTGATCCACCGGTCAATACTGTCAACCGGGTCAAGGAAAAACAGAGCCGTGGAGCCCAGGCCGGAAGATCCCCATACCAGGCCATCATTGTCGACAATCGAACGTTTCTTCTGGTAAGCCCATTCGCCATATAGCCAGCCACCAATGGGCGTTACAATAATATCCTGAATAGAAGGCACTTCAGCGATGGCTTCGATACCGTACTCCCAGTAGAAGGTGGACATCAGGAAGGAGTAGACAAACGAGTTCCACTGGTTGTAACCAGATTCCCGGGCAACGATGTAGTAAACACCACCGAAGTAAGGGTGTGTTACGTAGTTCAGGAAAAAGTCATCTTCGTCCATAACCGGGCCTGAACTGACATTGTCCCACCATTTTTTGTGGAAATGTTTCAATTCCGATTTATCCCAGTTGGTAAAGGACTCAGGCATAACGGCCAGGGCACCAACCACACCGACGCCAAGGCCGAACATGAGTTTTGTCTGGGACCAGAGACGTGCCTGATTCTCCCGGGGGTTGCTATCGAACAGGGTTATCGCCCACGGGGAGCGTTCTTCCTGAAGAGAGAGTGTGAACTCAGCGTCTGGCTCCACTTCTGATGGGACTGCAGGAGCAGAGGGGTTGGCCTGGACAAAGCTGGAAAGCATGATCAGGCCAGATAAAAAAACTGGCAATATCCGGTTAAGCATCGTCTTTTATTCATTAGATGGCTGGTGGGAGCTACCGACACCACCCAAAAATGGGTTATCCATTCAGGCTATTATTCCTGCTTTGGGGCAAAGGAAGGGATTCTATAGTGTATTCTGTCAATAATCGATTGGGGTTTATCATTATTTCAATGATTACCGCGCTGATAAGCCTGCCTCTTATTCTGTGATGCCGAACCTCTGATGTTGATCAGAGTGTTGATCAGAGTATTACCTGAGCATAAATCAGGTCTGCATATGCTACATTGAAATAAAAACAGTATAGGGATGTACCGTGTTTACTAAGCAGGTTTATCGGTCAGTTATCGCAGGCTTGTTAATGGTTGGTGGACTCTTTCCTGCAACCAGGGCGCTGGCAGAATCCTCAGGGGAACAGGCACCTGTTCCGTATGTCCAATATTGGGATATTATCGCCAATCACCTTGCTGAAAGTCTTATCTCCAGAGGACGCCTGGGATCAGATACCGTTTATGTTGATAAAAAACATACCGCTTCAGGTGTGACCCGGTATCTGGAAAACCAGCTGTCCGTTTCGTTGAGAAAATCCTTTATGAAAGTGACTGCCCCAACCCATGCCCGGTACATAATTGAGCTTGATGTCAAGATCAGGGAGCGGCCGAATGGAATGGGTACCGTGTATGCCCGGGGAGGCGATCTCGACCAGTTGTGGAAGATAGAGAAATTCAGTCCTGTCTATTCAGGTCAGAAAACCCGTTATGAAATGACACCTCTGAAAATGAATCGGCCAGTAACCATAAACCCAATTGCAGATACCGACAGAGAAGTCATAATATCTGCCAGAGTTATGGAGAGAGGCTGGATTCTCATATCGCAAGATTATGCGTTCTATTTTTCTACTGAACAGGCACGACGTGTAAATAAGCCACTGCCGAACCGATTCCCGAAGGCAGTAAACACAGCAGTAGAAGATGATGCTCATAATGACGCCCTGTTTATGGATCATCAGAATCAGCACAGTGCCTTTATCAATCAACAGAAAAAACTGAATGATCAGATTCAACAGTTGATTGACATTAATTACCCTGATGTGGATTTTTAGATAAGTTGTTCCACTGGTGGTTGCCCTGGTTTATAGAGCTGCCATTCACCGGGGCTTTTAGATTCAAATAGCTTCCATTCCGGTTCCTCCACCCAATTGGTTGTCACATGATAGTCAGGATTTAACAACTGGATTGACTTTCTGACCGAGTCGATGGCAAGGAATAAATCGGTTGTGCTTTCCAGTGAAGTCTTTTCACCACAGGCTCGGATGGTCATTGGGGCATGGCCATGGTTTTTGGCAACAACCCGTTCTGTGGCAATCTGCTGGGAATGGATATGGGGCTGATTGCTGACTAGAACGATCTCTTCGGGCATTGTTCCGGGCAGTTGTTCTAACGCCTTGAATGCAGACACCATCGTTGCTTCGGTGTTAGGCCTGCCGGAATTTTCCTGATAATAGTTAAGCGTGTATTCGCCATTTTCCAGCAGAGACTGTGGATAGTATTTAACACCTCCGGTATGCACGACATAAATGGGTTGTTTGTTCAGAAAACAATCCTCGTCATCAGTACGCAGCATATCCATAAGAGCCATCTGGGCATGGGCCTCTGTGGCCGTGGGTCCCAGGTCATCATTAAGCTTTTCCACAAGGTCCTCTATATTTTTATACAGATTTTTATCTTGATCGGAATCCTTAAGGTGATCGATTGCCACCAAAGGCCTTGAAGAACCGTTGCAAATCAGCAGTCCCGGGGATTTCTTGTCACTGTTTTGGGCAATTGCGAACTCAGCACGAAGCTGCATTCGGGGAATAGCCGCCCCCGGAAAAATAAGGGTTGTCTGATCAGTAAACTCAAGGGGCTGTTTATCAGCAAGCTTAAAGGGCTCAAGTGCTGACCTTAGCTGCTCTTTGGCAGCGTAACTCAAGTTTTCAATGGCTTCCTTCTGCGCTGTGGCATCCCAGCGCTCCACTATCATTCCCTGCTCATCCCGGTGAATGAGGCTTGCAAGGAAATAGATATCCAGTTTCCTGATGACTTCAGCCAGACTTTCGTATTTTTCTGGCCTTGACAGTGTGTCAAGATCGTCTGGTGTCCGAAGCGAGGCTTCAGGCACGCTTCTTTCGAAGACATCGTCCATAATTTTAACCAGATTTACCGCATCGAGGATAAGGCCCTGGCTGCCCAGGATGCATTTCTGGAGTGATGTCAGTTCATCAGGCAGGGTTGGTCCGCCCGCCAGTGCGTCTCCAACCGCTTTTTCCTGGCCCGTTGGCGTTGTTATGGTGTGTGGGGTTACGGCAGTAGCTTGAGCAGGTAACATCGCAGAACTGTTCCTCTGGATAATGGGCGCCTGTCTGTCAGATCAGGCAAGATCTAACAATCCTGATGTTTCAGACAGGCAACCAGAGAATAAGTTCCAATATAAACAGTAAGACTAATCACACATTGCCGGTAACCCTGACCCGCTTGCTTACTTTTGCGGTCACCGGTTCCAGGTGTTTCCTTCTTTCTTCCAGGCGACGATCAATACTATTTTTAATGGCAATCATAAAGCCCATAAAGACAAAGGCGCCGGGAGGGAGAATGGCAAACAGGAACTGCTTGTAGTCTGGGATCACCGTAAGGGTCCACTCCGCTGCAATGGGACCCAGCAGCAGGTCCATGCCGGAGAACAGTGTGCCCTGGCCAATCAGTTCCCGCAGTGCGCCCAGCAATACCAGAATGACGGCAAAGCCCGTACCCATCATCAAACCATCAAAAGCGGCAGGCAGTACCGGATTTCTGGAGGCAAAGGCATCGGCCCGGCCCAGGATAATGCAGTTGGTCACAATCAGCGGAATAAAAATACCCAGTATCCGATAAAGTTCATAGGTATAGGCCTGCATCAGCAGCTCGATACAGGTGGTGAAGGAAGCAATGATCATCACAAACACTGGCAGGCGAATGGCATCGGTTACCTGGTGTCGTATAAGTGAGACGGCAACATTGGAACCCATCACCACCAGCATGGTGGCTATACCCAGGCCAAGTGCATTCACCACACTGCTGGAAACGCCCAGCAGAGGACACAGGCCCAGTAGCTGGACCAGCGCCGGGTTGTTTTTCCAGAGGCCATCCAGGGCAATCTTTGCAGCCTGGCTGGCCATACTCTTTTTTGTCACAGCGTCATTTGTCATGTTGAATCTCCTGGCGGACTCCGGTCATCCTGAGCGGGTCCAGCAATAGATTACGGTTTGCCTCAAAGTACTGCAGTGCGCGGTAAACGGCAGCGACAACGGCTCTTGGCGTTATCGTTGCACCGGTAAACTGGTCAAACTCACCACCGTCTTTTTTTACCCCCCAGCCTTCTGTGACCGGGTTGCCAAGAGATTTTCCGGCAAACCCGAGAATCCAGTCGGTGACATTGGTGTTGATCTTGTCACCCAGCCCCGGCGTCTCTTTATGGGTAATGGCCCTGACGCCGGCCAGCGTGCCATTGCGGTTGATGCCAACCAGCAGCTCAATTCGGCCACTGTACCCATCAGGTGCGGTTACCGGCAGAATGACGGCAGAGACCTCTCCATCATTCAGTGCAATATAGGCTTCGCGTTGCTCCTGGCTGGAGAGTAAGCGGGATGGCTCCAGAACAACTTTGGAATCTACAAGCACATTGTCGTGAGTATCTGCCGGTAAAATCTCCATCAGAGCTTTCGCTTCATAGGCACGAACCTGAGTCTCTATTCGTTCCCGGGTCATGGTCCAGGTAACGGAAATCAGGCCTACGGTAAATACGGCAAACAGGCCAAGCCCCAGGCTATTGCGGAAAATGCTCTGAAGCAGGCCACTCCTGTCGGGGGCCTTGCTGGTGTCTTTTAAAGGAATCTGGCCGTCACTCATGATTCAGTCCTTCTTTGGCAGGCCTTTATTGGCCTTGTGATGGCCATAAGTGCGAGGCTGGGTGTAATAGTCGATGGTGGGGGCCGCCATGTTCATCAGCAGCGTGGCAAAGGCGACACCATCCGGATATCCGCCCCAGGCTCGGATGACATAGACCATGACGCCAACCCCAGCACCAAAAATCAGACGTCCACGGTTGCTGGTGGCACCACTGACCGGGTCCGTAATGATAAAAAATGCCCCCAGCATGGTGGCGCCACTGAGCAAATGGAACAGCGGGGAACCATGGCTGTCTGACCCGTTACCACTCCAGAAGAGGGTCGCCATTACCGCAATGGCGCCGAGCATCCCCACAGGGGCATGCCAGGTAAATACTTTTCGCCAAATCAGAAAGACACCGCCAGCCAGATAGGCCAGGTTAACCCACATCCAGCCACGACCGGCCATGCCATCAAATACCGGGTTGCTTTCCCACAGCTCGTTGATGGTCAGGCTTTTGTTTTCCCTCAACACATCCAGTGGGGTGGCCATGCTGATGGCATCTACACTGACGCCCTGACCCAGGGGGAAAATGGTGAACAGCGCATCGGTCAGGCTGTTGTTATGGCCTTCCAGCCCCAAAGGTGGCAGCCAGGTGGTCATTTCCTGGGGAAACGAAATCAGTACCAGAACATAGCCGAGCATGGCCGGGTTAAAGGGGTTCTGGCCCAGGCCACCATAAAGATGCTTGCCAATGATCAACGCGAAGGACACGGCCACCAGTGATAGCCACCAGGGGGCAAAAGGCGGCA
>NZ_JAHHPP010000060.1 GCF_024606265.1 Endozoicomonas sp. SESOKO1 | reverse complement strand
CTCGACCACTAAAGCCTCGACCACTAAAGCCTCGACCACTAAAGCCTCGACCACTGAAGTCCCGACCACTGAAGTCCCGACCACTGAAGTCCCGACCACTGAAACCCCGACCACCGAAGCCCCGACCTTTTTTAGATCAGATGATGAGGAAAAATTGAACGCCCTCTGCAGGAGGCACGACTGCACTTATTATGCAATAAACGCTACATGTTCAGAAAATTACCGGATTAAAACGATATGTTGTGACGCACCCACCCCATATTGGAAGAGCGGGTTTTACGGACGAGACTACATTATCAGCAACGGTAAGATTACACCTCTTAGCTGCGACAATGGTAAATCAGAACTCTGTACCAATCATTCTCCAATGTTCTATAGCTACACTAATATTTTACATAGCAGTTTACATAGACTTGATTCAACTGATCGTTATTGTCAAGACCATGGTTGGGGTAACGCTATTTATAGAATCCGCTAATACCCGTATGCCCTGGTTGCCAAGGCAACCAGCGTGCCGAATCAGGCGGGTTCGGTTTCCAGCCGAAAAATCACAGGCAAACATTAACATCCTCATGTCGATAAGCTGTAAAGGACATTGCATCACCGAAGATAAAAAGACTAAAACGTAGCATAAGCCGATGCTGATGGTCTTTCGCCAGAAGCTGATTGAATTCATTAATGCTTTCTGCCAGATGGGACTAATGACGATTCGACGTAACGGTATAGAAAAAGACGACGTGATTGGTGCCATTACCCACAAGTCTATTGCCACCAATGTCAAAACGGTGATTCTGTCAACGGATAAGGCATATCGGCAGCTGCTGCAGTCGCCACTATACAGCGGGATCATTTCCAGAAAGAAAATTTGGACAGCGTCTCGGTGTACACAGAGTGTGGAATGCCCCTGAAATGTTGCTGAACTGCTGGGGTATGGCGTAGGAAAAGGGCGACTGAGCTACTTAACCGTTTTGACATTTAAATAGGATATTTGAGCCTGAAGCGGAGTCGAAGGATTAACGACAGTAACCGGTCAAAATGTCGTTCCTGCGTGAACTTTTTACTGATCAACTGATCTACAGATAGGGTGTGACACCATCTACCAAGGTTTAAAGTCAGGAACGTTATTATGGATCGAGCAGGTTATTCAAATCTTATTGAGCTTAAGAATTACGGACAGGCTTCACAAAGCGATGCCGAATTGGGTATGAGTCAGGATGAACGAAGTTGTGGAACCAGGGCGTTTAAATGGGTTGTCCGTCACCCTTATTTGGCAACAGCTGCAGCCATTGGGTTAGTCGGGGTTGCGTCTGGTGGCATTTATGGCTTAACCCTTTTAGGTGCAGCAGCTCCTGTTACAACGGCGTTGTCTGGCCGAAGTGTAACCCTTTCAGGTGCAGGAATTCCTGATGTAACGACGCTGTCTGGCCGAAATATAACCATCAATTCCAATACCACCGCAACCACGACCACCAAAGCACCCACTGTCGAAGCCACGACCACCAAAGCACCAACTACCGAAGCCACGACCACCAAAGCACCA
>NZ_JAHHPP010000059.1 GCF_024606265.1 Endozoicomonas sp. SESOKO1 | reverse complement strand
TTTCCAGAACAAAAAATTATCATTTTTGATAATGTTGATAATATTCCATTGATATTGGCCTGATTACCCATAAGGTCGATGAACCGGAACTGATCACCAGCCCTATCGCCCGGGAGCAGTTGCTGCTAGTAGTACCCGCCCATTATCGTCAAGCGGGTTATCGTGATTTATGCCAGCTGGGTGTCATTATGCATCCCGATGCCAGCCATCATATTTCAACGGTGCTCCGGTCAAACTATACCCAATTCCGACACCTCCGTGAGTTCCCGGTAAAAGGAGCGGTTAACCAGATCAACCTGATTCTCGAGCCGGTTGCCGCCGGTAATGGCTTTACCGTTTTGCCAGAGTCCATGGTGAAGGCATTTCATCGGCAACAGGATATCTGCATCCTGAATTTGACCACGGCCATTTATGAAACCATTTATCTGGCTCATAAGCGGCATCGCCCGGTGGCAAGCCGCTACCAGTTTATTCTGAATGCACTATTCCCGAACCAACTGTAATTTGTGCATTGCTGGCTTAAAGAAAGAACGCCATCTGGTAACCAGCAGGGCCATAAAGATCAACCCACAACCGAAAAGCTTCTGGGCAGTCATGGATTCTCCCAGCCAGATCGCACTCATGACCGCAGTCCATACCGGCTCAATCACCATGATCAGCGCGGCATGGCCTGCTTCTGACTGTTTCAGAGCCCAGGTATACAGGAAATAGCGCAGACTGGTAGCCATCAGTACCGCTGCGGCCACCCAACCCCAGGTGTCCGCTGCAATCTGCGTCGGCCAGCTTTCCGTGGTGGCGGAGATGATCATGCCCAGTACGCCAGGCACCAGCAACAGCATAAAGGTCAGGGCCATTGAAGGGATGCCTGGTGCATTACGATTGGTATACACAAAATGCAGGGCAACAAACAGGGTCGCTATCAGATACAGCCCCTGGGCTGGCTCAAATTCCCAATGCCCTTTCAATGCCAGCAAGGCAATACCGGCAATGGCAAATGGCAGGGCAAGCAGCGTGAAACGGTCAATCCGGCTGCCATAGAGCAACCGGCCCATAAAGGGCACCATAATCATGGACAGACTCATGATGAATGCCCCTTCACCCAGGCGATCAGAACTGTCCACCGCCTGAATCCAGAGATACATGGCCATGGTCTGAATCAATCCCACCATCACACAGATAAACAACTGTTGTTTGTTCAGCCGGAAGAGTTGTCTTGCGGCAAAGGGCAGCAGCAACAGGGCAGCCGCCATATAACGGATGCCGATGTAACCC
>NZ_JAHHPP010000058.1 GCF_024606265.1 Endozoicomonas sp. SESOKO1 | reverse complement strand
TATCCTCAATTTTCTGCCATCCTCGCTACGGGCGCTATTCTCGGTCAGCCTCCTAGGCCCGGGTATTTCCACAGGAAAATATCGGCCAGACCTTCGCGAATATCAAGCCAGTAATGCCACTGCACTGTATTTTTGCTGTTCTTGATAACTGCTGTTTCAGACAAGTTTGTTTAAAAACAGTTGAAAAAAATTGTGACCCGGCCCGCAAGGTTGACCCAGCAGCATTAAATCACTGGAGCACCAACGTCAGCATCACCCACTGGATAAGGAACTTTTTTATTGTCACTCTTGTCAATTATTCAGTGAAACGAGATTTCACATTTACAATAAATGTTGCTTTTTTGATAATTTCGAGGATTGAACCAGGAATGAATATAAATAATTCTGGCATGCCAACTTATCCATCAACAACCAGCCGTCCTGAATCAGCACGAAGAGCATATGTTGGCTGGACAGGCACGTTTGGTGGTTCTGCCATCAGAGCAGCCCCGGCCGGTCACAGACATTCAGCTGCTGCCAGTAATATTACCCCAGGTCTGACACAAAGCGGCACTATCCAGCAACGGGGGATTTCAGCAACCAGAACTCAGGTATCAGCGCCGACAAGCTATGATCTGGGAAGCAGGATGGCAGATTTTGAGCAGTTGTCTGGCAAGCTTTTAGATATTTACAAACCACTGGATGAGATTCCACTAGTAGCGAGCCTTCTGGCGAATGAAGAATTAGCAAAAATTAAAGCTTTTACTCCGGCCAGGATCATCCGTGAGCTGAAGGAGTGGAACCGGGAATTGCAATTTAGTTTTGACTACCCTGTTTTTGACTCATCACAAACCATTACTGATGAATTTGCTGCCCACGTTCTGAAAGAATTCAAATCGAAAATTGACCAGCTGCTATCCATACCAAATTTAGAGCAGACCCTGAAAGACACCTTTATGGCAGTTGCCGGGATGATGCCTGGGATTCGTGCCAATAACAGGACTTATCAAGACACAAGGAGTGTTTCTTCTGTAACTGATCAAATCACCATGGGAATGGAGCTGCAGCGGCTTATGAATAATAGTCATGATGAAATCATCCATGTACTTTCCATGAGACAAGATAGTGATGCTTATCAGAGATTAAAATCAGATCTGGATTTATGTATTAAGGATATATCGAATTTACAGGCAAGTAGGCGATATTAACTGAGAGTCCTGAACAGACAACGGCTGGTACCGAAAGGCTTTCAAGTGTACGTCCGTCAGATAAGGAATGATGCCCCAGTAGCATTTTAATCCGGTTATTTCATAAACGACTACCGGCAGAAAACCATCACCAACCGTTGCATATGCGTCAGAGAGCATTAAACTCTCTGGCTTTTAGCCATGCTGCCCATGCCCATCTTACTCCGTTGCCCCGTCTGTTATGAAGCGCTCAGGTCAGAACACAAAAGCGCTGTGTGCCAAAATCACCATCGGTTTGACCGGGCACGTCAGGGCTATCTGAACCTGCTGCCCAGCAATAAGAAACGCAGTAAAAACCCCGGCGATGATCAGATCATGGTCGAAGCACGGACACGGTTTCTGAATCAGGGTTTCTATCAACCCGTCGTCGACGCATTGATCGATAACATCAAGTCGTTCGGCAATAATGAAGCCCCACAGCGTATTCTTGATGCTGGTTGCGGTGAAGGCTATTACACATCGAGCATAAAAGAGCAGCTTGAAGACAGCTCAGTCTGTGGATTTGATATCGCCAAACCCGCCATCCTGGCCGCCAGCAAGCGAAACAAGGCGATAGAATGGCTGGTTGCCAGTGTCAGTGAACTGCCACTGATGGACGAACAGTTTGATACTGTGATCAGCATATTCTCCCGCTGTGACTGGTCTGAGTTTTCCAGAGTTCTGAAACCCGGGGGGCATATTGTGATATTGACCCCCGGTCAAAACCATCTGATGGCGCTTCGCCGTGCTATTTATGATGAGGTACGTCCTTACCCGGAAGATAAGCGCTTGCAGGATCTGCCAGAAAATCTTGCGTTGCTGGAAAGCCAGACCATCCATCACCGGATGATGCTGGAAAACGCTCAGGCCATTATGGACCTGCTGGCCATGACGCCCCACTACTGGTATGTCAATGCCCGGCAAAAAGAGCAACTTGAACAACAGGGTCGGCTGGAATGTGAACTGGAAATGCGCCTGTCTGTTGTACAACATCGACACACAAAAACCCGGTAAATCAAAATAGGTAAAAATACTGCCTTACATCAATTTTACCGACCTTGACTGGTGGTATAACTGAGCCATGGCCATAGCCTGATCGGGGGGTTTACCATGATTCAGTTAGCTCAGATCATTACCGGAAAAAGTGAAAAAGACCTATTCACCGTCCTGGCCCTCAAAGCCGATATTATCCTTGCGGTAACGCTGGCCATTGCCGTTTTACAGCAGGCCGTAAAAGGCATGGAAACCAGCTGGATGCTGCTACTGGTGGGATCATTATTCTCTATTGCTGTTCTCACCGGCCTGAGTAAAGGAGCGCGACAGGCGTTAACGGGTATTCCCAGCTATATTCCTTATGTATTTGGTATTTACCTGTTCTTTATAGAAGGGTTTGGTCGTTTAATCCAACTGCTGGCAAGTTTCAGCATCCTCAATGCAGCATTGGTTATTCTATTCTTTGTTGCGGGTAATATTGTAGCGACTGTCGGTTATAATGCTGTCGTCTATGCCAGACGGTTGCAGCAGTCTCATTGATTCTATTGCCGGTTCCCGTGAGCCGGGAACCGGATCCAGTCAACTTCTGGCAACATGATGATCGCCATGCCCAGTATATAAATATTGCCCGATTGAAGAAAATTTGCGGGCTACTTATGCATATCCAGCGTTTGATTTGTTCAGAATATGAATTTCTTCCCAGATGCCTTGTCGAAGTAAGGAAAACATCATTCAGCTACCATAACCAGTATCGAAGACAAATGAACATCTCTAACGTCAATTTCCCCACCTGTTCTGACAAAACGACATATGAACTTCCAAAAGGAACGCTGAATAACAGCTCTGGCGCTTTAACCACAAGCCAGAGTGCTGAAAAGGCAGAGTCATCTTTGGGTCCCTATCGTGTAGATAAGCCCTCAGCCCTGGCTCCCATTCAATGGTCTCAGGCAGGTGGGGCGACAACGGGTTGTGTTCAGGATATGTTCACCGCCACAATTGCCACTATCCCTGCCAAGGTTCAAAAAGTGGAGCCTGTGCTGACACAGAATCCGGCCCTCTTCTGCGAAAATGCCAGTGCAGTTTCATCTGATAGTGAAAATTTCAAAAAAAATAAACAATTTCCTGTTGAGTTCATTCGTGAAATTGCTGACTCATTGAAAACCATCTGCACTTTAACTGAATCATCTGATTCGAAAACAGACAAAAATTCACTGAAGGAATTACTGACACCCAGGGAAGTAAAGGACAAAAACGACAGTAACTTCAATAAATCGGTGATTATCGATGATTGTACTGATATTCGGGGTGTCCCCCTGCCAAATATGCCAAATATGCCAAATATGAAGGCACATTCACTGAAGCCAGGCATTGAACCAGAAGTAAAAACAATATATTCATATTGTCAGTACGAAGAGGACTGGGATGAAATACGCGTTGCCTTTGGCTTACTGAAAAGTGGTGACCCGTTCCATTTCAAATATCGTTTTGATAATAGTTGCGTGGAATTAGTCCACTCTAACCTCTATATTGCACCTGACTGGAACCGCTTGATTGATAATCTGATAAATTATGACCTGAATTTATTAGTAATAAATATGAGCAAATCAAATTCTTATTTATTAGCCGATTGGCTAAAATTTTATCCATCGATCAATCTTGATAATGTACGTGACAAGTTAAAAATTGTTTTTAATCCTGACTTATTAGATAGGTTCTGTCAACAGGTGTTCAATAATTAACGCAATGGAACAGTCTCTTTGCTTCCATCACCGATTCCCAGGTACCGGAAACCGGCTTCTGTCAGCCTCTGTTAAAATTCTGCATCAATTTTCCTGATAAATTCCATCTCTTCTTCCGTTGATGATTTTCCGAAAATTCTATCCCTGTGGATAAATCGTGAAAATTGATCAATAACGGCCTTATGTTTCAATGCCTGTTTATAATGAACATCAAATTCCGGTTTCAAATCATCAGGCACCTCTTCAGCCAATGCCTGAAACAGTGACAGTGCCAGGCTCTGATCGTGCGATGACTCACTGTGCACCAGCGGTAAGTACAGAAACAGTCGTTCATAGTAGTTTAAGTGCTGATCATTCCCTGACTGTATGGCCGTTCTGGCAACCCGCAGGGACAGGTTATCATAGGCCAGAATCATCGGCGTGCCGCGATAAATACTTCTTGGAAACTGGTCCGCCAGAATGATATAAGCCAATTGTCCTCTCGGACTTGTCAACCAATCGTCGTAGAACCCATTGGCCAGCAAGACCAGATCTTTCATAAATCGTTCTGTGATTTCCTGATCCAGATTATCTGATTTTGCGCTCTGCTTTTTAAACCATTTTGCTTCCATACCATCGGCGAACCAGAATTCAATAATCTCCTGCTGTTTTGACTGGATAGCCGCTGCTGATAAATATCTTGAACCTGGCAGCTGTTGATCCCATCGATAAAGTCCAGTTTTCTTATTTACGGGATCATAAAAAAAACGTTGATTCAGGCTTGGGCGAAAACCGCTGTACCAGGCATTATCAAGATGGGAGATCAATCGATTTTCATTTTCGCCAAATACCCAGTTTTTACTGTGGGAGTAGATGGGAATATCACCATGATTCAACACCAGCCAGATCATGGCCTTGCCATAATCGTACATAAGCTGGCTACCGGCCCGCTCGAATTTTATTTCCCATCCGGCCCGCACATGCGGGCCATTGGAACGGGCCGGATACCAGTCCAGATCGGAATAAATCAGCCGTTCACTGGCAATATATTCCCGGAACTGATCAAACAATAATGTTGCCTGGCGCTCCTGCCCTTCGAGATAATCCATATGAATGTGATAACCATCAATGATTACCTTTTCCGGATCCTTGAATTCAGCCCCCATATCGCCCACCATCACCTGAGGCCGATCCATAACAAGCACTCTTTGTGGCATCAGCTGTTCATTGTCGAGAATCGGCCTGATAACCACCGAGCTATCTCTTCTATTGATTAAATACCAGGAAATCACCCTGCTGAAATTGGTATAGAATAGAGGATCATCCCCCGTTTTCATCAAATAGAATATATGGGTATTCTGTGAAGACAGAATGTCTTTTATCTCAATCCCGAAACTGGAAAAATACTGGGTGTAGGGAATTTTGATAAAGTTTATATCGATATCAGGGCGATGATTATTGACTTCAAAAATAAAACCTTTTACTGACTTGTCATCAGGATTAATAATTGTGTAACCCTGATCAGAAAAGCCGTGGATATTATGATGAGGAGTAAAATAGTCAGGATTTTTATAGTTGCTGTACCAGCTATCCTCTCCTGCCAAAACCAGTTGATCCCACCTTAATAAGAACATCAGGGAGAATAGCCCAATTATTGCCCCGTAATATTTTTTCATGCCTTGCTGCCTGCAATTTAGGAGTTTTATTAATTATAAACAACTGGCCATAACATTAATTAATGACAGGAATGTGATATCCTCGGCTTTCTTCAGCGGTACCATGCACTATCAACCACCCGGAAATAAAGCAGTAATATGGAAAAACAAGCCGTTACCATCTGGTCTCTGGAAATGACCTCCCGGGATGAATTGATCCACAAGCCAGTCACCAATCCGGATTTTGTTATACAGGAGTGTCAGGTAAAGCAGTTTCAATTCAACCGCTTCCTCTACAGCTACATTGGCCAACCCTGGCAATGGACTGACAAGCTGGCCTGGTCTGATGCCCAGTGGCATGACTACGCTGAAAACGACAATCTTCGTCTCTGGGTCGGCTACTGTAAAGGCAGTCCGGCCGGTTACTTCGAATTGCAAAAAGTGGCAGGTGATATCGAGATTGCCTACTTTGGCCTTGCCCGGCCATTCATTGGCCAGGGTCTGGGTGGCGCCCTGTTAAGTGCTGCCATTCAGGAAGCCTGGAACTGGGGAGCAGAACGGGTCTGGGTGCATACCTGTTCGCTGGATCACCCTTCTGCCTTGAAGAACTATCAGGCCAGAGGTCTCAGGGTTTATAAAGAAGAGGCTAAATAATAAATCCCACCAGCCAGCGGCTCAACAGCGTGATAATCACAATACCCGCCAGGTTCAACACCATACCACTGCGCACCATGTGGCGAATGGGCAACATGCCTGAACCATAGACGATGGCATTGGGTGGTGTCGCCACGGGCAACATGAAGGCGCAGCTGGCGGCAATAGCTGCCGGGATGGCAAGAATTGCCGGGTCCATTCCCAGGGAAACAGCCAGGGCCCCCAGGGGAGGGAGAAAGGCAGCGGTTGTTGCCGTGTTACTGGTGACTTCGGTCAGAAAAATAACAATGCTCACCACCAGGGCAATGGCCATCAACGTGGGCATGTCCCCGAGGATGTTTAATGACCCGGCAATCCACTCTGCCAGCCCTGTCCTTCGGATCATCGCCGCCAGACTCAGGCCACCGCCAAACAATAGCAACACATCCCAGGGAAGGCGGTGCATCTCCTTCCAGCTCATCAGAAACTCAGGCTTTTTCCAGCGAACTGGCAGGATGAACATCAGAACCGTAGCCACCAGGGCGATCAACGTATCGGAGAGTTCCAGCGATGGCATCATATCGTCCAGCCAGGGACGTACAATCCAGGCAAAAGCAGTCAGAATAAAGATCGCGGTTACTGCTTTTTGTGCGCCGCTCATGGAACCGTTCTTTTTTTGCTGCTGCTTAATGGATTCTGTTACCCCATGGTTTTCTTCCCCACCCAGGCGGTAGCCGAAATAGCCCAGCCAGAGGCCGGTAATCGCCAGCAAAATGATGGATGCTGGCAAGCCAATGATCAACCAGTGGGCAAAACCGATTTGTATGCCGTACTGCTCCTGGAGAAAAGCCACCAACAGTGCATTGGGAGGCGAACCGATAAGGGTGCCAAAGCCACCGATCGACGCACCATAAGCAATGGCAAGCAACAGGGCTAACGGAAAACCACGGCTCATCCTCCCCTGGTGACGAATCATGGCGATAACGGATAAACCGATCGGCAACATCATGATCGTGGTGGCCGTATTGGAAACCCACATGCTGATCAGGGCCGTGGCGATCATAAAGCCGAGTACCAGTCGCTTCTCCCCGGTGCCCATAATCAACATGATTCTGAAGGCTATACGACTGTGCAGCTCCCAGCGCTCCATCGCAAGGCCAAGCACAAAACCACCCATAAACAGGAATATTACCGGATGCGCATAGGGAACAGCCGCCTTATCAATGCTTGCCAGACCAAGCATTGGCGATAACATCAACGGCAGCAGTGCCGTAATGGCCGTCGGCAGAATTTCTACCGACCAGAACACGGCCATCATCATGGCAAGACCCGCACAGCGCCAGGCCAGCTCATTCATCCCGGCCGGGGGTTCAACCAGTAATGTCAATAGCTGCAATGCAATCCCAATCAGAAGTCCTGTAAGCCAGAAGAGCGGCTTCCCTTCCTGCGGGCTTTCCTGTCGCGCAGACCCTGAAAGCAATTCCGGAGAATCTGAATTCATGATTCGCTCCATTGCATTTGATAAAATTTATAGTCAATTCAACAGTAAATCGGTTGATGGCAGCGGGGGATTGAGCCTTGGCGGGATTCCCGATCAATTGCTGTAATGATTCACCGTCATTAAGGGTAGACTCTGTTATAATCATTTACCTCATCTGTACCGTGGCACACGCCAAGAGCTTGATTTGACTGCACCTACTCATTGCGCAACAGCGTCCACCCGCTTTTCCAATCTATCCCTGCCCGATGCCCTGCTGCAAAACCTCGACAGTCTGGGATACCGGGAAATGACCCCTATTCAGCAGAACAGCCTGCCAGAAATCCTTGAGGGCAAAGATGTCATCGCCAAAGCCAAAACCGGCAGTGGCAAAACGGCTGCTTTTGCCATTGGCCTGATTGTCCAATTGAAACAACGGGATTTTGGCTGCCAGGGACTGGTGCTCTGCCCTACCAGGGAACTGGCAACCCAGGTTGCCCAGGAGATCCGGCGTCTGGCCCGATATCAGCAAAATATCAAGGTCGTTACGCTTTGTGGTGGCCAGCCTATTGGTCCACAGATCGGTTCTCTTGAACACGGTGCCCATGTGGTTGTCGGCACCCCCGGGCGAATCCAGGATCACCTGCGGAAAAAGACCTTATCCATTGATCGGGTCAACACGCTGGTTCTTGATGAAGCCGACCGAATGCTGGATATGGGTTTTATTGATGCCATTGAAAACATCATCGGCCATCTACCGGAGCAGCGACAGACCCTCCTCTTTTCAGCTACTTACCCAGACGGCATCCGAGCGTTAAGCGAACGTTTCCAGCATCAGCCTGTTGCGGTGACCGTTGAGAGCACCCACAGCCATGAGCATATTGAGCAGCGGTTCTATCATGCCGAAAACGCTGAGAAACCCGCCATACTGATCAGGCTGCTCAAACACTACCAGCCGGAGTCCAGCGTGATTTTCTGTAACACCCGGCAAATCTGCAAAGAGGTGGGCATTGAGCTTTATGAGGCTGGCTACAAACCGGTAGTGTTGCATGGCGATATGGAACAGAAAGAGCGTGACCAGATGCTGGTACGATTCGCCAATCAGAGTGCCAATCTGTTGATTGCTACCGATGTTGCCGCCCGGGGACTGGATATCGAAAACCTGGCAGCGGTTATCAATTACGATCTGAGCCGGGATCCTGAAGTGCATGTTCATCGTGTTGGCCGCACCGGGCGAGCGGGCAAAAAAGGCCTGGCACTGAGCCTTCATACCCAGCGGGAGCAGTACAAGCTGGATAACATCAGCGACTACCTCAGGACTCCTCTGGTATTTGGAGACCCGAAGGCACTTACCGGTAACCAGCCGCCAGCACCGGCCCCTATGGTGACCCTGGCCATTGATGGTGGCCGAAAGCACAAAGTCCGTCCCGGCGACATCCTCGGAGCGCTGACCGGCGATGCCGGGATTCCCGCAGACCAGGTCGGCAAGATCCATATTTTTGACTTTACCGCCTATGTTGCGGTGAAACGGGAACATGCCCGACCGGCACTGGGCAGGCTGGAAAAAGGCAAGATTAAAGGTAGAAAATTCAAGGTTCGGCGGTTGTAATCTTCACAAACGGGTCGTTGCCTGACACTTCCTGTCAAAGCCTGGTCGGAACTAAACCAGGCTTTTTCTGTCGAAAGAGTTATGACACGAATTTTCAATGACATAACTTTTAAACCATAGTTAAGGAAGCAATCGAAATGGTTCCACCAATCACCCAACTTCCTTTGCCTGCCCAGAGCTTTGGAACTGACTGGTCGGCAGATCGCGCCCCGGATTCTCCTGTGTTTAACGGTCGCGGTGCCAGTTTAGCACCGCCACCCAGACAATATATGGCCCAACCAAACCCCTCGAATCACGCACCTGTGCATATGGATCAACCACCGGGATTTCCCGGGAATGTGATGTCTGTTGACCCGACCATATCTGTCAAAGGGTCTCCTGAAGTAGCTCAACCTCCCAAGACTGAAGAGTCCAAAAAAACCAAAGAAGACTTTACCGCGTTAAACACCAATGAGCTGCTCTATCGGGGCAAACAGCAACTGGATGAAGCCGAAAAGGCATACACAGCCTTTGGCGAAAAGAATATTGCCCTCACTGCTCGAAATGCCCTCGAAGCCTTTGCTGAATGTGCTATGGCCCTCAAGGGTTCTGCCAGCGTAGGTTGGTATCAAAGGCCTGACATGCTTCTTAATGCATTAAGGAAGATTGAACTCCCCCCCGATGCACCGAAGGATCTGACCGTCACCATCACATTCCCACCGCCCAATCATGAAGCCATTTCACTGATTCCACTGGGAGCTGGTCTCGAAAACAAAAAGCCTATGGAGATATATCACTATTACGTCCATGCGCTTGGGGCAATGAAAAATCAGGCCCGGGAGCTTAATGCTGACCAGGGACTTGCACAAGCTGAAGCAAAGCTGAATGATATTCTTGAAACGCTGAAGGCTATCCAGAAAGAAATTAATGAAAGAAAGCAGCGGAATCCACAGGAGCCTTACAGTTCTTCAGATGTTCAGTTTGAATCCCGGTATTACGCGCATGTTGATAAAGGGATTACGATCACCCGACTGGCCAATGGCCAGGAATTCCCGTTTCATGAATCCACCATCAAAGGCAAGGTACCTGACCCAACAACACCACCAGAAGAACTCCCGGCTCCAACGTTAACGCCTGAAGAAGCCTGAATCCCGGGCATAATCAGAAGAAAGTCCGGGCTAACTTTCCCCCTCGGAGACTGTCCGGGAATAAAGTAAAGTCGGCCCAATAAGATTTATCAATTCTCGCGGAATACTCCATCCATAGCTCGCAGAGCTTGGGTGGAGATGGATCGGGCCGCGCAGGCAGCGACCAGCCGGAATACCGGACCACCGATAGGACTGGAAAAAAACTTGAATCCTTACACAAAAAGCAATATGTTTGTAAGCATGACTAAACATGCCTACAAATACAGATTCTATCCGACAATTGAGCAAGAAAAACTTCTTGCCCAAACTTTCGGTTGTGTGCGTTTCGTCTATAACCAGATCCTTCGCTGGCGTACTGATGAGTACTATAAGAACGCCAACAGCGTTAATTACAATGCCGCCTCAAAGCAGCTCACTGAGCTAAAAAAGAACCCTGAGTATCAGTGGTTGCACGATGTGTCCTCTGTACCTATCCAACAATCGTTACGCCACCAACAAACGGCCTTCAAAAACTTCTGGGAAGGCAGGACAAAGTACCCGACTTTCAAAAAGAAACATGCAAAGCAAAGTGCTACTTTTGCGGCTTCTGCTTTCAGCATGAAAAAAGGCCAACTGTTCATCGCCAAAAGTAAAGAACCGCTGAATATCCGCTGGAGTCGGCCACTGGCTTCTGAGCCTTCCAGTATCAACATCAGCAAAGATCGGGCAGGCCGGTACTTTGTTTCCATGCTCTGTGAATTTGAATCAAAACCAATGCCTA
>NZ_JAHHPP010000057.1 GCF_024606265.1 Endozoicomonas sp. SESOKO1 | reverse complement strand
TAAGAAAAGAACATCAACTGCTTTAAAAAATGGTTGCGGGAGCCGGATTCGAACCGACGACCTTCGGGTTATGAGCCCGACGAGCTACCAGACTGCTCCATCCCGCGTCGAAAGAGAGGCGAATTATAGGGACGCTGGTTGTAATGTCAAGGATTACCTTCGGGAACGGGCGGAAGGTAAGTGCGTGCAGTATTGGTAAGGGAGAAATACCGCACGACAATTGACATTTACTAGCTGGCTACCGCTTTATTGGCGATCAACTGATTCACCACTTCAGGGTCTGCCAGTGTTGAAGTGTCTCCAAGGTTTTCGTACTCGTCAGCGGCTATTTTCCGGAGAATTCGCCTCATGATTTTTCCTGACCGGGTTTTGGGAAGACCTGGAGCCCACTGAATAATATCCGGAGTGGCAATTGGCCCGATCTCTTTTCTGACCCAGTCCTTGAGGTTCTTCTTTAACTCTTCACTGGTGTCTATTCCACTATTGAGCGTGACATAAACATAGATACCCTGACCCTTAATATCATGGGGGAATCCGACGACGGCGGCTTCCGCCACCTGCTGATGGGCAACCATTGCAGATTCAATTTCCGCCGTTCCCATACGATGGCCCGAAACATTGATAACGTCATCTACACGGCCAGTGATCCAGTAATAGCCATCATCATCCCTGCGAGCGCCGTCACCTGTTGTATACATGCCTTTGAAAGATGAGAAGTAGGTCTGCACAAACCGTTCATGATCCCCGTAAACCGTTCTGGCTTGTCCCGGCCAGCTATCCAGAATAACAAGGTTACCTTCTCCCGGGCCATGAATAAGCCGTCCCATATTATCCACCAGGGCTGGTTGTACCCCAAAGAATGGCCGGGTTGCTGAACCCGGCTTAAGGTCCGTGGCACCCGGAAGTGGTGTCAGCATCGCAGCACCTGTTTCTGTCTGCCACCAGGTGTCGACGATAGGGCAGCGCGCTTCACCAATTGTTGAGTAGTACCAGCTCCAGGCCTCAGGGTTAATAGGTTCGCCCACTGAGCCCAACAGTCTCAATGAGTTGCGATGAGTATCTTTAACTGCAGCATCACCCTCAGCCATTAATGCGCGGATTGCCGTTGGTGCAATGTAAAGGATATTCACGCCGTGTTTATCGATGATTTTGCTGATGCGATTGGTCTCTGGATAGTTAGGCACACCTTCATGCATCACAATCGTGGCGCCATTCAATAACGGACCATAGGTAACGTATGAGTGTCCGGTAATCCAGCCAACGTCGGCATTACACCAGAATACTTCGCCGGGTTGATAATCAAATACATATTGATGGGTCATGGAAGCATATACCAGGTAGCCACCTGTGGTATGCATGACACCCTTTGGCTTTCCGGTAGAGCCTGAGGTATAGAGGATAAAGAGTGGATCCTCGGCATTCATCTCTCTGGCTTCGCAGTGTGGAGAAGTGAGTGCCGTTAGCTCTTGCCACCAGACATCACGATGACGATGCCAGGTAATATCAGTGCCTGTATGCTTAAGAACAATGACTTTTTCAATGGTGTGTGTGTCGGGGTGTGTCAGAGCTTCATCAACGTTGCTTTTAAGAGGCACTGTCCGACCGCCCCGAACACCTCCATCGGCAGTAACGACAATCTTTGCTTTGGAGTCAATGATTCTTCCTGCCAGTGCTTCCGGTGAGAATCCACCAAACACTACGGAATGGATTGCGCCTATACGGCTGCAGGCCAGCATGGCAACGGTGGCTTCGATGACCATGGGCATATAGATCGCTACCACATCACCTTTGCGAACACCCTGGCTCTTCAACGCGTTGGCAAAGTGGCAGACAAGTTCATGCAGCTCCCGGTAGGTCACTGTTCTTGCTTCACCTTCATCATCCGGCTCCCAGATAATGGCCGACTGGTCACCTCTCTCTTCCAGGTGTCGGTCAAGGCAGTTGTGGGAAGCATTGGTGGTGCCATCATAAAACCAGTTGATACTGACGAAGTGGTCGTCAAATGAGACTTTTCTCACTTTGGAGAAAGGCTGGAACCAGTCGATGCGTTGACCGTGTTCGCGCCAGAAGCCTTCAGGGTTAATGATGGATTGCTGATACATTTCCTGATACTGATCGTTGTTAACCAGAGTGTTCTCAAGAGCAGCAGGCTTTACTGGAAAAACGGAGGTGTAAGACATATCACTTCCCTTGGTTTTGTTATTGTTATTTAGTTCAAAATGACTCAGGGCGTTTATTTTTATATTGTTCAGGTTTAGAGATTGCTCAATAAAACGACTATAGGCGTATTTATTAACGTGTTCTCAGTTTAGGATTTACGGGGATTTCTGGTATTAGACATTGGTCTTAACCTGTATCAAAAGTATCTGATGTGATATTTGGCTAAAGAATAGCCATATCATTACTTCGAGTAATATCGGTAGTTTCTGACTGATGTACGATCAGAGGCGACAATCCATCAGGACCGGTGTATATTTCGTTGCGGAAAATCACAGAAAGTTCGGCTCTGGCTGCTGCTGGATGCCAAAGTATGACTCATAAGAATAATAGCTATGTCTGGATGGATACTGGCCCTCATTGCAACCGTATACGTTGCCTGTCTGTTTCTTGCCGCCTGGTTTGGTGATTATCGGGGGGCTTCTTTTAGGAAACGCTGGCAGTCGTTTATTTACTGCCTTTCGCTGGCTGTTTACTGTACTTCCTGGACTTTTTTCGGAGCCGTGGGGCAGGCCAGTGAAAACCTGTGGTCGTTTATTCCAATCTATCTTGGTCCCATCCTGGTTTTTGTTCTTTTCTGGAAACTTCTGGTTAAGCTGATCACTGTCAGTAAGCAGGAGAACATCACTTCTATTGCCGACTTTATCGCCTCCCGTCATGGGCGTTCTCACTTTATGGCGATTTTGGTGACCCTCATTCTGGTCATTGGTGTGCTTCCCTATATAGCACTGCAGTTAAAAGCCATTGTTATGGGTTTTGCCCAGCTAACGGATGATAGTCTTGGGCCTGGGCGATGGTCCCGTGAAGATCTGGCATTAGCTATTACCTTAACCCTGAGCGTGTTTGTCATTATGTTTGGTACTCGAAAGCTGGATGCCACCGAACACCAGAATGGGATAATGACGGCCATAGCCTTTGAGTCTCTGGTTAAACTTTCTGTTTTCCTGTTGGTCGGCAGCTGGGTTTCTTGGGCTGCTGTTGATCACATTCATCTTGATGACATCATTGAGCCAGGTGGTGAGCATGCACCGTTCAGCTGGTTTGATAGTATTTTCATGCCTACGGTAATGGCCATGACTGCCATTTTGTGCCTGCCTCGACAGTTTCATGTCACGGTGGTTGAAAACAGCAGTATCGATGATTTCTATAAGGCTCGATGGCTTTTTCCAGCCTATTTGTCGTTACTGGCTCTGTTCGTGATTCCATTGGCGCTGATTGGTAATCAACTGTTGGGCAGTGATGTGCCTGGTGATGCCTATTTGATTGAACTGCCAAAGCTGATGGGTAACTTACCCATGGCTGTGCTGGCTTTTCTGGGGGGCGTGTCTGCTGCTATCAGCATGGTGATTGTTGCCACACTGGCTTTGACAACCATGGTATCCAATGAAATTTTAATGCCATTACTGCTGCGCAGGAATAATCACAGCGACAGGGACAGTAATGACTTCTACCGGTTCAGTGGGCTATTGCTGACGGTAAGACGTACGACGATAGTCATTTTGTTGATGATGTCCTGGGTTGTTTATCGACTTCTGGAAGGCTCCGGTTCGCTGGCTTCTATCGGTCAAATGTCATTTTCGGCCGTTGCTCAACTCGCCCCGGTATTGCTGGGTAGTCTTTACATCAGGGAAAGCAATGCCAAAGCAGCCGCTGGTGGCTTATTAGTGGGTTTCATGGTCTGGCTTTTCTGCCTGGTGGTACCTGTGCTGGTTGATGTTTCATGGTTGGGCTCCAATGTCGTTCACTACGGAGTTTTTGGTCAGCAGTGGCTTAAGCCGGATAATCTTTTTGGTCTTGGTGTTACCGGTACGGTCACTGGAGCAACACTGGTCGCGCTCTCTCTGAACACATTAATTTATCTTTGTGGCTGTCTGTACCTGAGGCCAGGTATTGAAGAGAGAAGGCAGTCGAGAAAATTTGTTGATGCGGTCCTTTCGGAAGATGGTGTTTTTCCGGATGCAGCCATTACGGTAGGAGAGCTTGAGCAGCTGGCCAGCCGCTTTGTCAGTAAAAACCGGGTACTTGGCGTTATTCAGAGTTTTGAATCCGGGGATAGAGGGCTTCTCTTTGCAGCGCTGAATGATAATAAGCAGGCAGAGCCAGAGCTGGTGGCAGCGATTGAACGATTACTGGCAGGAACGCTGGGTGCATCATCGGCCCGTATCGTTATGAAGTCACTTGTTCACGGGAATGTTGGGCTTGAAGAGGTTCAGGCTATGGTGGATGAGGCCTCTGAAGTGTTTCAGTTCAACCGGGAGCTGCTTCAGGGAGCGATTGAGCACATCAGTATGGGGGTCAGTGTTGTTGATCGTAATCTGGAGTTAGTTGCCTGGAACCAGCAGTACCTGCAGTTGTTTGACTACCCTAATGGCCTGATTAAGGTAGGTCGTCCCATCGCAGATATGATTCGCCATAATGCCTTAAAGGGGCTTTGCGGACCTGGGGATGTTGATCATCACGTTAATAAACGGCTGTCCTATATGAGGAATGGGGCGGCTCATCGTTCAGAAAGGCGACGACAGGATGGCAGGGTGATTCAAATTCAGGGTAATCCGATGCCTGGTGGTGGGTTTGTCATGGCTTTCACGGATATTACCGGGTTCCGTCAGGTCGAGCAGGCCTTGAAAGAGGTGAATGAGAGCCTGGAGCATCGGGTACAGGAGCGGACAAAAGAGCTTTCTTTATTAAACGTGCAACTGTTGGGTGCCAAGTCACAGGCAGAGAAAGCGAATCATCTGCGCTCACGTTTTTTTGCGGCAATCAGTCATGACCTTATGCAGCCAATGAATGCCGCTCGATTATTTACTGCCTCCATGGAACTGGAAGCAAAAGGCACAGTGCATGAAGAGTTGGCGCAAAATATCAGCAACTCGTTAAGGTCTGCGGAGCATTTGTTGACAGATTTATTGGATATGTCGCGAATCGAAGCCGGAAAGGTAGCAGTAAACCTTCGCGATATGCCTGTAATGCAGGTTTTAGATCCCCTGAAGTCTGAATTTTCGCTGTTGTCGAAAGAAGGTGGGCTGATATTCAGGGTGGCGAGTTCCAATACTTGGATTAAAACTGACCCGGTTCTCCTGAGAAGAATCTTACAAAATTTCCTGACCAATGCGTTACGTTATGTTGAAAACGCCGGTAGAACAGGCAAGGTGCTGCTTGGTTGTCGTTTTATAAAAAAACAACAGCTGAGAATTGAGGTAAGGGACAACGGGCAGGGGATACCCCAAGACAAGCAGGCACTGATTTTCGCAGAGTTTGAGCGTTTGTCGACTGCCGTCAATGGGCTGGGTCTGGGCCTATCCATTGCGAAAGGCATCGCGCAGATTCTCGATGCAAAAATTTCAGTGTCATCATCCCCGGGACAAGGGGCAATTTTTTCCGTTGTCGTTCCTCTTGTCGCCCGAAACATTGTTGATAAAAGGGTTGTTTCCGGTAGTCCTGACATAGGTGACATAGTTGACATGGGTTTGAACGTTCTATGTATTGATGATGAGGCGGACATTATCAAAGGTATGACCGGCCTGTTAACCCGCTGGGGGTGCAGGGTGGCTTCTGCCCGGAATTATTGTGAGGCAATACAGTCGATTGCGGGAATGAAGCCTGATTTGCTGATGGTAGATTACCAGATTGGTGACCAGCTCAACGGTATTGAGTTGATTAAACGTATTCGTGAGAGTCTGGGTTATCAAACAGGAGCTGTTCTGGTCACAGCCAACCAGCAGGATGACTTGCGGCAGCAGTGCCGGGAACTGAATATCAGCTACTTGAGAAAGCCCGTCAAGCCAGCGGCGATGAGGGCAATCCTGAATCGTTATGAAGCTGAAAAACTCAAGACAGAGACCGTTTAGCCAGGGTTCTCCTGATTATGCGTGTCCTGACCAGGCATCTCGATTTCCAACTCTTTTATGGCAATTACTGCCTGGGTCCTGCTTCTGACCCCCAGTTTTTTGAAAATGGCTGTTACATGGGCCTTAATGGTGGCTTCTGATACCTCAAGGTCATAAGCAATCTGTTTATTCAACATGCCCTCACTGATCATTCCCAGAACTCTGAATTGCTGTGGCGTCAGAGTCGCCAGCCGGGCTTCCATATCGCTGTTTTGCCGGGAATCGGCAGGCTGGAAATTATCCGGCCACCAGTTTTCACCATCCAGCACTTTTAAAATGGCTGTTTTGAGGTCATCCAATGGTGTGGACTTTGGAATAAAACCATTGGCTCCGTGATTTTTGGTTTTCTGAATGATTTGTCGGTCATCAGAGGCTGAAACAATGACAACAGGTACATCCGGATACTGTCCTCTGAGAAATATCAATCCGGACAGTCCATGAGCCCCCGGCATATGCAAATCCAGTAAAATCAGGTCCGGGGAATAATTGTTTTCCAGGAGCAACTGCAGTTCAGCAATTGAGCCTGCCTCGCAGATTGTCGGGTTCTGAAGCGCATGACCAACAGAGGATTTGAGAGCAGTCCTGAAGAGGGGGTGGTCATCGGCAATTATTATTGTGTAGTCCATACTCTGAGCTTGCCATTATCTGTTTGATCGGTCAATCAAATAACCACCTGTGAATCCGTTAATAATGCTGGTATTTACAAAGGTAAAAGTAAACCCACTATATAATGGAACTATTCTCTAGCGGAGTGGTCTTACACAGTAGATATTTGTTGAAATAAGGTTTCTACATGGCTGATTCAGTCAGTTCCTCTTCTCTTCCAGTTGCTGTTGATCAGGGCAAATACACTCAGGAATATCTTGACGATTATGAGTCAAAGGCCCATAAACTGGTTGAATTAAGAGAAGGCAGGGAAAAGAGTCCTGTATGGAATACGCTTAAGACAGTTGCAGTGTCTTCTCTTATAGCGGTCGCTCAGATTGGACAACTTGCCGGTAGTATTTTTGGCCATGTTGTTTTTGCGCTTCCATCTGCGCTGGTGGGTGGTGCTTTTGGGCTTTGTATTTATGCGCCCTTTATGAAAGCTGTTGACTATTTTTCCGGAAGAGAAAATACCAAGTCATTCCTGGAATATACTATTACTCCGGCAAACAAGCTGAGTAATTTTATATATAACCGAGTCACAGACCTTGCCTGCCGATATGTTGTGGGTTTCGGGTTGATGGTTGCGGTTGTGGAGCCTGTTTATATCATCCTGGGAGGGCTGGCTGCTGGAACCTTACTATCACCGTTTATTTATAATGACTTTAAAAACAATAACGCCAGGAACGTTGAGCGTTTTATCGATGGTCCGGGAAATTTTTCAGTTAAGCTAAGCGCACAGCACTATTTATGGCAAAAATTTGATGATTGGGCGGCAGGCATAAAAAGAACGCCGTTAACCCTGCACGATCGAATTGCCACTCTGGTAGATGCCAGTAAAATTTCTATCTCTGAAACTTTCGTTTTATGAATTATGGTGATACTGGACTGAAGCGTTCCGGGTGTCTGCCATAAATGCCTGAGTAAAATGCTTGTATTGCTGAAAGGTCTTTTTCGATGTCATCCCCGGGCTCAATAACAGGCCCAAACCCTCCGGTTCTGCCTTTGAAATCCAGAAAAGCCAGCACAATGGGGATGCCAGCATTTTTTGCCATATGATAGAAACCTGTATGCCAACGCTCTCCACGAGCTCGGGTACCTTCAGGGCATATGACCAGGCCTAGCTTTTTGTGTTGTTTGAAGGTACAGACCGCCTGTTCTACCAGACTTTCTCTTTTACACCGGCCGTTACGGTCCAGTGGAATTCCCCCCATCCAGCGCATAAACCAGTTAAATGGCCCCCAGAACAGGGTGTGTTTGCCTACCCAGTAACACTGTACACCGGTGGCAAGGCCAATCGCCATACCATAGACAAAGTCCCAGTTACTGGTGTGGGGAGCACCAACAAGCACATACCTGGCCAGTCGTGGGGCGTTACCCTGAATGCTCCAGCCCATCACTTTGAGAAACAGTTTTGCTAATAGAGAAAGGGTCTGACTGATAATGGGCGTATTGAAAATTGTGATTTGCATGGTACAGAGGGTGCCTTGCTATCCCGTTTACAGGAAGCGGTGTTGAAAACTATCGAAAGAGCGATCGCTTTGAGCACAGCTTCACAACAGAAAATTAATGGATGCAGTCTTACCCGGAAGGATCTCTTCTGTGGCAAAAAGATAGCCGTCTGGGAACTGATTAACCGGCAAGTAATTGCTTGCCAAAAGTATTCTGTATGTATATACAGGGTTTATCCCGGAGCTAATTGGAACATGATGGAAAGTAATACCAGTTTTGAGCAAAAGGTGATCCATAGAAAAATCATACATATCGATTTTGACGCCTTCTTTGCCAGTATTGAAATACGTGATAATCCGAGGTTGTCAGGGAAGGCCGTTGCTGTCGGGGGGGCTTCTGACCGCAGAGGGGTGATTGCCACCTGTAATTATGAGGCGCGTCGATTTGGAGTACACTCAGCCATGTCTTCAGCGCAAGCAATGAGACTCTGCCCAGAGCTGAAGATCATTCCCCCCCGCTTTTCTGTTTATCGTGAAGCGTCTTCTGAAGCTCATGCTATTTTTCGGCAATATACTGATTTCATTGAACCTTTGTCCCTGGATGAGGCTTATCTGGATGTCACAGGAACCCATCTTTGTCGAGGCAGCGCCACCCTGATTGCCGAGGAAATCCGGCAGAAAATTTTTCAGAAATTGAATGTCACTGTCTCTGCCGGCGTTGCCACTAATAAGTTTCTGGCCAAAATTGCCAGTGACTGGAATAAGCCCAATGGCCTTTTTGTGATCACACCGGAACAGGTGGATGATTTTATTTTCGATTTGCCCGTGAAAAAAATTCATGGGGTAGGGCGGGTTACCGCCGGGAAACTGCACAAGAAAGGCATCAATACCTGTGGGCAATTACGCCAGTATTCCATGCTTGAGTTAAGTCGCTGGTTTGGAAGCTTTGGTGAACGGCTGTGGGAGCTTTCCCGGGGCCGGGATGATCGTGAGGTCCAGACCAGTCGGCGCAGGAAATCGCTGTCTGTAGAACATACTTATGACCAGGATTTGACGAAACTTGAAGACATTACTGTACAGGTTATCCCTTTACTTGAGGAGCTTCAGGAACGTTACCAACGGATTGAAAAGGAATATGAAGTGCATAAGCACGTTGTCAAGGTGAAGTTTGCCGATTTTACCCAGACCACACTTGAGGAAAGCCTGCCGACAACTGGTGACAATGTCAGGGAACATTTTACCCAGCTGATGGTAAGAGCCTGGGAGCGGGGAGCCCGTCCGGTCAGGCTTCTCGGCTTGGGGGTCAGGCTTGTTGATCTCCGTGAAGAAAGAGCGCTTGAGCAGCTGGAACTTTTTGAAAAGAAAATCATGGGGCTGGTCTAGCCTCTCGATTGTTTTCTGTCAGTTGTCCCATCAAATTACTGACCAGACAATAAGCCACGAACCAGTAGAAGCCAGAGTGAAGTGTTGCATCAAATTGCACAATCGGTGAAAAGCCGACATTTCCAGCACCGGCATTTCCAGCATTAGTGGCATTTGCCGCCAGAAAGGCAATGAGTACACCCATGGCAAAAACATCAGCCATGGACCATTTGCTTAATAAACTGTTCAGCCTGAGCAGTTTATGGTTTTTCTTCATAACATTAGCCAGCAACAGGCACCCCAGTTTTGTGACAGGTATCACCACGCTGAAGATAACAATCAGTAATGCCACAAACGGATAGCCACTTTTCCAGAGGTCTTCAGCGGTACCAAGAATGGAGCGTTGTTTTTCATAAACAGTGGATGCTCCTTTAACCTCCAGACTATCAAGGAACTGGCTGGCCAGGCCAGCCATGGCAGGATGAAGGTTCTGCTGCTGAATGATCTGTTTTCCCTCATTCAGCATTGCCTGACGATCAAGATCCGCTTTCATGGTAATCATGGGGTGCGTCACGCCCGGAATCAGCAGGCAAAGGGGGATGATAGCCATTAATGGCAGTAATATTTTTTGTCTGATCACTGTTAGCCTCAATACTTGCTATCGCTCCATCGCTGAGAACCATTCACTCTGGCAAATACAGTGAACGAAAGTTCTCCAGTGAAAAGTGGCGCACCATTTTTCACGCCGGTTCAAAATGTTCAACCATCAGCTGTAGATTGTGCTGACCACGGAATTCATTGATATCGAGTTTATAGACGGCCTTGATCTGACGAATATTGGGGTCAGGCCACACTCGATTGTCAATATTAAAGGCAATGGCATCCAGCCAGAACTCGCTGCCGGGTATCTTGAGTACCATTTTCAGGTGTTTCTCGCCCACCAGTTTCTGCTGAATAATTTGAAACTGGCCATCGAAGCAGGGTTCAGGAAAACTTTGTCCCCATGGCCCTCCCTCGCGCAGGGTATAGGCGGTTGCCATGGTGACCTGACCAGGCATCAGTTCACCGTCAGTATGCATTTCTGCCTGAAGGTCTTCAGCGGTCAATAGTTTTCTGACCTCAAGGTCAAAAGCCTGTTTGAATACGTTGAATTTTGATTTATGTATGGATAGCCCCGCTGCCATGGCGTGACCACCAAATTTAATAATAAGCCCGGGATTATCTCTGGCGATACTGTCCAGTGCATCGCGCATATGCAGTCCCTGAATCGACCTGGCAGAGCCTTTCAGTTCTGGCTCTCCTTCAGGGTTGTCGGCTTGGGCAAAAGCGATCACCGGACGGTTAAGTTTCTCCTTCACCCGTGAAGCCACAATGCCAACCACACCCTGATGCCAGCTTTCCTGAAACAGACTGACGCCCCATGGCAGGTCTGTTTGCTGGTTAAACCGGATTTTCTCCAGCTCTGCCATGGCCTGGCTCTGCATACTGCCTTCAATGGCTTTTCGGTCTCGGTTAAGTCCGTCCAGCTCAACGGCCAGCTCCCTTGCCCGGGCCATATCGTCACAAAGCAGCAGTTCGATACCAATAGACATATCGTCCAGACGTCCTGCTGCATTGAGTCTTGGCCCCAGGGCAAAGCCGAGGTCTGAGGCTACCAGCTTTTCAGCATTTCTTCCGGATACATCAATCAGTGCTGTTATGCCCGGTCGGCAACGGCCGGAGCGGATGCGGGCAAGTCCCTGGAATACCAGTATGCGGTTATTGCTGTCCAGCTTGACCACATCGGCCACTGTGCCGAGGGCAACCAGGTCGAGCAGTTCGGCCAGGTTGGGTTCTGCTTTATCCTGGAAATAACCCCGCGACCGCAACAGGGTTCTCAAGGCACACATCAGGTAGAAAATAACGCCTACTCCGGCGGTATTTTTGCCGGGAAATGGGCAATCTGGCTGATTAGGGTTAACAATCGCATCGGCCTCCGGCAATTCTCGGCCTGCCAGATGGTGGTCGGTAACCACAACTTTCATACCCCTGTTTTTTGCTGCCAGCACACCGGCAAGGCTGGAGATGCCATTATCGACGGTGATTAATACATCCGGTTGCAAGGGCAGTGCTGCCTCAACAATTTCAGGAGTCAGGCCATAGCCATATTCAAAACGATTGGGTACCAGGAATTCAGCATGGCCACCCATGCTTCTCAGGGCCAGAACACCCAGGGCACTGCTGGTGGCACCATCACAATCGAAGTCTCCGACTATTAGCATGCGTTGCTGGTTGATAATAGCCTCTGCCAGAATACCAGCGGCTTTATCGATATCTTTTAATTGCCGATAGTCGTTTAACTGTTGCAGCTGGCGTGGCAGGTCATTCTGGGTTTTAACCCCCCGGGCACTGTAAATTCTGGCCAGCAGGGGATCCATGTCTGATGTGAAGCGACAGGATGAAAGGTCGTAGGTTCGACGGATTATATTCACGGGCATAACAGGCGATGAACAGAAAGAGAGTGTCAGGGTAACACAGTTTCCGGTTAGTGGGGGCGGTAATGGGGAGGATGTAAAGTACCGTAATGGATTACTTCATCGCGTTTATCTTTCGTTTCAGTTCTGCCATATAGTGCACATGTGACCGACTGTGACGGCCATACAGTGTATTTTTTCCCGTGGCTTTATGGGCATGAATTATGGTCCGTGGACCAAGGATGGTTGGAGTCAGGCGTTTATGCCAGCGCTTATAGCCAAAGGGTGTGTTAACAATGTCATGGTGAACCAGATAGTTGTCAATCAGACCATTTTTGGCCAGCTCCTTTTCGTCTGTTGTCAGATCCTCCATTACTTTTCGGCCCAGCGCTACCGGGTTGAAGGTTCGACCCGGTACCTTGTTTTTCGCTGCGCTGTATTGAGCCAGACTGCCACCCAGGGAGTGTCCGCTTAAAAACAGCATCCCCAGGGAGTCATCAAGCCCCATGGTTTTCAATGTCGCTTTGGAATGGGTCATACTCTTGATTAGCTCCACCAGTTTTGATGCCTGAAGGTAGCAGTTCGGGATCTTCTTTCCCGTCAGGTTCTGCCAGTCAGCCTTGAGCTGGGCTCTTAGCCGCCCCGGCTTTTTGCCTATTTCCTGGCCTTTCTCATCAAGGAGATCACCGGCACCATTGGCTGAATTGGTGCCACCAAAAACCAGCGTTATTTTGTGGGTGACTTGATTAACCACCATGACGGCAATCAGCCCAGTGGTATGGTCTATGATGATGCCGGAGGGCAGCAGGGTTATATTCCGGAAGTATTCACTGTTTGCCATGTCTTTTTGCCCGGGGGTAAGCAAACCCTTTTTTTGTTCCGGGCAACGACCCTCTTTTGCACAATTCAGGATCTCTTCGAAAAAACGGGGTTCAACTTTATGCTGCGATGTTTCCGGTCTATCGGTATCGGTACTCTCGGACAGAATATTTTCAGCTTCCCTGACTATTTCCCAGCAACGGATCGGATCGTGGTTGAGTTTGTACGGGATTTGGGCAACGGCTGAGTCGATAGCCAGCTCTCGTAGTTGTTCCGGATTATTGGGTAAAGGCACTTGTTCCCAATACCGCCCCGTCATTAATGGCGGGGTTTCTTGAGAACTTTTCCTTATTGAGCGCTGGAGTGACGCTATTCCTGCCAGGAAGTTCAGTTTCAATGATGAGGCCCAATGAGTGAACTTCCGGGCAAGGGACCGTTTTACACGGCGTCCCTGGTGGTTCCCCTCTGGTTCCCGCATTGCAGTGTCCGACGTAGAGGATGAATGTAGGGAAGGGCTGGTTTTATTGGGTTTCATCGGTGACAGTCTCCAGAACACTCCCTGTTCTGGATCGGCCGGATCACAACTGATTGAAGGCGAAACCATCATGCCGTCTACATGATGGTTTTGAGCTTCAGGTGCTTTGGATGAAAGCCTTGAGAGACGAGAGTTCGTTTTCAAGAATTTCGTAACGCTCTTCCCGTTCAAACAAGTCAGCCATATGAGCTGGCAGTGCTGGTGCGTCCAGACCTGCTTTTACGATCGCGTCAGGGAATTTCACCGGGTGGGCTGTTGCCAGGGTTACCACTGGCGTTTTCCGGTTCAGCTCAACCTCTTCTGTTGTCCGGATACCGGTTGCTGTATGGGGGTCAGCAAGATAACCGGTGTTTTTATACAGGGCACTGATCGTATCGCAGACCTGCTGGTCATCAGAGCGACTGCTATCGAACAGTTTCCTGATGGCCTGCCATGGGCCATCATCAACACGGATATTGCCCGTTTCCTGGAAACCGGACATCAATTCTGCCATGGCGTCGCCATTACGGTTATGCATATCAAACAGCAAGCGCTCAAAGTTACTGGAAACCATGATATCCATACTGGGTGACAGTGTCTGGTGCAGTGCTTCCTTGCGGTAGTCATTGTTCTGGAAGAAACGGTGGAGAATGTCGTTGTTGTTAGTGGCAACCATCAGTTTCTCTATTGGCAGGCCCATTCCCCGGGCAATATAGCCGGCGAAGATATCACCAAAATTCCCGGTTGGCACAGCAAAGCTGACAGGCTGGTCCGGCGCACCAAGGGCCAGGGCCGCGTGAAAATAATAGACGATCTGAGCCATGATTCTGGCCCAGTTGATGGAGTTAACCGCCACGAGGCGGGTGTTTTCTGGCAGAAACGACTGGTCTGAGAAACATTGTTTCACCATATCCTGACAGTCATCAAAGTTGCCCTGTATGGCGATATTATGAACATTGCTGTCCAGAACCGTCGTCATCTGACGACGCTGAACTTCGGATACCCGTTGATAAGGGTGAAGGATGAATATGTCCAGACGATCACTATGGCGACAGCCTTCGATGGCGGCAGATCCTGTATCACCGGAAGTTGCCCCCAATACTATCGCTTTTTCATCACGCTCAGTCAGCGTGTGGTCCAGCAGGCGACCGAGCAGTTGCAGTGCGAAGTCCTTGAAGGCCAGCGTTGGGCCGTGAAAAAGCTCCATAACCCACTGGTTGGCATTGAGCTGGTGCAGAGGTGCAACAGCCTGGTGGCTGAACCCGGCATAACTGTCATCAATCATCTGCCTGAGTTTATTGTCTGCAATGGTGCCACCGACAAAAGGCTGGATGATTTCGAAGGCGAGCTGATTATAGGGGAGTCCCTTCAGCGAGCGTATTGTTTCAGTGCTGAATTGTGGCAGAGTTTCTGGTACGTAAAGGCCTCCGTCATCCGCCAGCCCAGCCAGCAGAATATCCTGGAAATCTTTGGTTTGGCCCTGTCCTCGGGTACTGATGTATTTCACTGGGAATTCCGTATATCTGTTTGTTACGGTGTCAGATTACTCTGACATCGCCGCTTACCGACAATAGGGTAAGCGGGCGGGCGAATAGTTTCAGGCTAAATTTTCAGGTCATAGTTTCAAGACATGGTTTCAAGACATGGTTTCAACACGAATTCGGGTGATGGGGGATTTAATATCCTCCAGCGCTTCGAGTTCAGAAATTGCCTTGTTCATAGTGTCTTCGAGGATACTGTGGGTAAGGATAACAATATCCGCACAGCCATCATCTTCGCGAGTGACTTTCTGGGTAATGGCATCGATATTAATGCCGTGGTTGCTCAGTACCTGGGTGACGGCATTCATGACTCCGGGGTGATCGTCGGCGTGGATGCGCAGATAGAAACTGCACACTGTCGCAGTAATCGGCAGTACATTAAGGGTATCGCTCAGGCTTTCCGCTGAGAAGCCCAGTGCATTAACAGCGGCGTCTGGAGTGTTCATGGTTCTGGCAATATCGATAATATCAGCAATGACCGAAGATGCCGTGGGTTCAGCACCGGCCCCGGGGCCACTGTACATGGTCTGGCCCACCGCATCACCCTGAACCACGACAGAGTTCATCACACCATTGATGTTGGCCAGTGGGCGATCGGCAGGAATCAGGGTCGGGTGAACCCGCAGTTCAATGCCATTGACTGTCTTACGGGCAACACCAAGGTGTTTGATTCTAAAGCCAAGAGAGGAGGCATACTGGATGTCACTGGGCGTTATTTTGCTGATGCCTTCGGTATAGGCTTTGTTGAACTGCAGAGGAATACCAAAAGCGATGGAAGCCATGATAGTCAACTTGTGGCAGGCATCAATACCTTCGACATCAAACGTTGGATCTGCCTCTGCATAACCCAGCGCCTGTGCTTCTTTCAGAACATCTGCAAAAGGGCGGTTATGATCGCCCATTTCGGTCAGGATGTAGTTACCGGTGCCATTAATAATACCCGCCAGCCAGCTGATGCTGTTTGCTGCCAGCCCTTCCCTCAGACACTTGATGATGGGAATGCCACCGGCAACTGCCGCCTCGTAGGCGACGATGACGTTTTTATCCCGGGCAGCCTCGAAGATCTCGTTACCATGTTCGGCAATCAGGGCCTTGTTGGCCGTGACAACATGTTTTCCCTGTTCGATTGCTGTCAGAATCAGCTCTTTGGCAACATCATAGCCACCGATGGTTTCGACAAGAATATCGATGTCAGGGTTGTGAGCGACTGCAAAAATATCCCGGGTAACGCTGGTGTTCCCGGTGTCACAGTCAGGATTATCCCGGCGTGCACCCACCTGCCCAATGATCACGGGACGTCCGGCCCGGGCAGCAATACTACTGGCGTTACGTTGAAGGACATTGAAAGTGCCGCCACCGACAGTGCCAAGTCCACAAATACCTACTTTGACCGGTTTCAAACTGTTACCCCACACTCATTGTTCTGATCATTCCCGGTATTACCGGTGGGGATTATAACCTTAATCAGGTTTTTGATGCGATATGGGTGGTGTCATTCGCGGGCACTGTCTCGCAGTAATTTCATGGCTTATTCATAATTCGGGGGATCCGGGAACAGGTCTTTGTAGGATGGTGGAACGTTAAGGGGATCCATTGAGTCTGAAGATGCACAATCAGCCTTGTCAGGCAAAGGCTTCTTGTCAATCATTCCAGTGGCCGTAACCGGGGCTGTTGTTACCGGTTCTGTTGTTTCCTGATCTGTTGTGCCGGTAATGTCTCTGGCAGGTGTATCGTCCTGATCAGGTGGCAAATTGTTTTCCTCGGAGTCATTATTAGCAAGACATGATGATCCCTGCAGATGTTTCGCGCACAAATATCCTACACCACCGAAAGCCAATCCACTGACAGCTGCTATTGCCACAGTGGTTAGAGAACAGAACCCTGTTGCAACAGTACATTCGTGGCATTCAGCTACATTTCCATATTGCAAGCAGTACATGCATTTTGCACCGCTACAATTGGTGACTGAGGTCCCCAGGAAACTACCGGGGCCAAGGCCAGCAGTGGCCCCGCAGGCTGTGCAATTATGACAGTTGGCTTTCGGGTCGGTGATGGACCTGGTGACGTATCTGGTAATGGTTTGTGCAGTGGGTTCATTAAGCATTTTGCGATTTACTCCACTTAACGGTTTTATAAACAACAGGCAATGTATGCGCTGTCACGTGTGGCTATTGAATCATGCTGCGTCGCGCACTGAGTTAATTGCCTCATCAACAGTCTTTGACAAAATTCGTGCAAGTACAGGAAGCGACTTTGACTCCTGTGAAAAGGCCTAAACCCCCGCCAGTATCAAACCCGCAGAGAAAACCGCCATCGCAGCAGACTTTTGGCTCGGTCATTCTTTCGGTGATAGTTTGTGGAGTAGGTGCTGTCAGCATTATCTTGCTTACCCATCGCAATTCTGAATTTAATGTCCATACAGACAGAATTTTTTGGCAAAGGTTCACTGATATTTTCGAGGAGAGGCAGATAGCTGGAAAGGTGGGAAGGATAAGGGTGGTCTGGATACCCTTATCACAAGAAGAAATGGCAATCAGATAGAGACTTCTCCAGCCAGACTGACACTGAGCATGGCTTTAACTGCGTCGGTGCCGAGACCCAGAGAGTAAAGGTGATGAAGTTTACAGAACATGGCTTCGGTAGTGGTATCCAGGCCTCCCACAAGACCCGCTTTGGCCAGTGCTGAGCCTGCTGCATAGCTACCCTGGTGAACTGTGCCCCGGTGACACTGGGTCAGGTTAACAATCAATTTTCCTGAAGCGGTTGCCCTGGCAAAGGTGTCCAGCAGGGCATGGTCAGCATCAGGGCCATTGCCTGTGCCATAAGTACGCAGAATAAAGGCATCCATGGGTTGATTCAGCGCAGATTCCATCCATCGGGCATTAATGCCCGGGAAAAGCTGGAGAATGCCAACATGGGTTTCGCCATCACAATCAAGCTGAAACTTTTCTGCCCCCTTTGGCTGCCACAGGAGCGTTTCATTGAGTTCTACATGGATATCTGCCCGGCCAAGCCAGGGATAGTTGGGGCTGTCAAAGGCATCAAAGAGATAGGCATTCAGTTTACGGGAACGGTTGCCGCGCAACAGGCGGCCGTTGAAATACAGGCAAACCTCTTTAATTCGGTCATCAGTGGCCATGGTCAGGGCGCCAACCAGGTTTTCCAGGCCATCGGTTCGGGCTTCACAAAGCGGAATCTGGGAGCCGGTAAAGATGACCGGCTTCTGTAAGTTTTGCAGCATAAAAGAGATCATGCTGCAGGAGTAAGCCATGGTATCGGTGCCGTGCAGGACCACAAAACCATCAAATTGCTCATAGCGGCTGGCGATATCAGAGGCGATTTGCTGCCAGTTAGCCGGACGGATATTGCTGGAGTCAATCAGCTGAGGGTACTCAAAAAGTCCGAACTCTGGCAGGCTGGCCAAAACACCAGGAGAAAGCTTCTCTTCCAGCAGCCCCATCAGATTATCCCCCGGCGCATAGCCAGAATCTGAAGGGCGCATACCAATGGTTCCACCGGTGTAAGCAACGTAGATTTTCTTGCTCATGACTTTTCCTGATTAATACCAGCCTGTTTTCTGATGTAAGCGGCGATTGTCATTGTGTAATGGATGTTTATCAAGTATCACTTCAATGCATCGGCAAGTTGATCGGAGAAAGAGGCTGAAAAAACACCGACCTGTGTATGGCAACCAGGGCGGCGCCCGGAATTAATGATTAAGTGATTAATCCGGCCGTTGCCACCTGGCTGTGGACTGAATGTTCCTGGTTGTCTGGTTTTGTGAAGTTTCAGTGGGGGAGGCCTGTCTCATACACATTTTGACGAGTCAGAAAAAAAGTCTATGTTTTCATCACAGTCAGTCTGATAACTATGGACGGAGATTCGTGAATATTATTGAGCATCTTGCCAAAGTTAAACTGCCAATCATGCTTTTGGTGGTGATGTTAATCCCTTTTCTTACTGACTCCTGGATGAGCTATGACATTAAGGCATTTTTTTTCTCCCTGAGTCTGACCATTAAGTCACTGCTGGTTTTTGTTCTTCCGTTTATTGTGTTCAGCTTTGTGGTCACCTGTCTTGCCAGAATGGGAAAGCATGCTCTGCTGTTTACCCTTATGTTGATTATTATGGTGTTTGCTTCCAATATCACGGCCATTTTCACCGGGTATACCATTGGCAGTGTCATGGTGCCGCTGATATCGATGCCTGTCACCCTGGATGCTCCTGATGGCAGTGGCCTGGCCACCCTTTGGGTGTTTGAACTGGTCCCTCTTTTCAACAATATGAATGCCTTGATTGTGGGGTTCATTGCAGGAATGCTGGTAAATCTGCTGGATATACAACCACTAAGAGAGCTGTTCTATAGTGCAAGTGATGTGTCCAGCTGGTTTCTGAAGCATACCTTTATCCCGATACTTCCTTTCTTTATCCTTGGATTTGCTTTCAAACTTCATGCTGATGGTATTTTGAGCCAGGCTATTTCTGCTTATGGCCCGATTTTGTTGCTGGTTATTCTTTCGCAGCTGATTTACCTCTTTATCTACTTTTTTGTAGCAGCAAAATGTTCATTTCGGGTTTTATTGAACTATGTGGGCAACGTATTTCCGGCAGGGTTAACGGGGCTAAGCACCATCTCCAGCGCGGCCAGTATGCCGGTTTTAATTGACAGTACCGGGCAAAATATTGGTAACCCCATCGTGGCAAGAATCATCGTTCCTGCAACAATCAATATTCATACCATTGGCAGTGCGATAGGTTTGACCATTCTGGCGCTGGTGACGCTGAACACCTTCGACATGCCAATGCCTGATCTACAGGATTTTGCCATCTTTGGCTTTTACTATGCCCTGGCCAAATTTTCGGTAGCGGCTGTACCGGGGGGCGTCATTCTTGTGGTAGGGCCAATATTGCAGAGTTTGATGGGCTTCTCAGATGAGATGCTGGGACTGATTACCGCCGTCTATATGATTTTTGATCCCTTTGGTACCGCTGTTAATGTCAGCGGAAATGGGGCTTTTGCCATTCTGTTTTCAAGACTTTGCCAGTGCCTTGGGCTTCTGAACGATGACGATGATGGCAACGAGGATGATAAGCAGGAGCCTGAAAGTAGTGTGGCTTGACGGAGCTACAGAGATCATAAAGAACTCTATGAAAAGCTTGTCTCTTGCTTTTCTGGCTTTGTGATCTCTGTGGTTTTGGTTGTTATTGAACCAGCCGCTGATAAAGGCCTGACTGCCTCTTGGTGGGTGACTTTGCAGCTTTGATCAGGATATCCATTTCGGCAAAGAGCGTAAGCCTGGACTTGGCCCGGGTAATCCCCGTATAGACAAGCTCACGGGTGATGATGGGGCTGTCTTTATCCGGTAACACCATGACAACATCGGCAAACTCAGAACCCTGGCTTTTGTGAATGGTCATGGCGAACACGGTTTCATGCTCAGGAAGTCGGCTGGGTAGAAACTGCCGGACCTGTTTATCGGGCAACTGAAAAGCGATCCTGAGTCGACCATCAGAGCCTCTGATGGTAATCCCGATATCACCATTGTACAGACCAAGCCCGTGATCATTGCGGGTGATCAGGACGGGTCGTCCCTCATACCACTGTCCGGTCACGTCAATCAGGCCTTTTTGTTGCAGGGCCTTTTGTATTGCTTCGTTCAGGCCTGAAATACCATAGGGGCCTTCCCGCAAGGCACATAACACCTGAAACTGGTTAAAGGCATCGAGAATATGGTGAGGTTCCGTTTTCTGTCGAATGAGTTCCAGGTAGTGCTGATAAGATTCAACAGATTGCTGTATCAGTTGTTGATAATCAGAGTCCCCGGCGATGGGAAAGCGCTCAATATCGTCAAAGCCTGAGGTAAAGATCGATTTCAGTGATCGAAGATCATTGTTGTTTACGGCTTTGGCCAAGCTGCCAATACCTGAATGGGCGTCAAAGCGGTAGCTTTTGCGAAGCAGGCAAAGGCTATCTGAAACCGTATGGTTTGTATTCGTCGGGGCAGGCTCATCAATCTTATGAAGATCATGTCCAGTTAACCTTTCCAGCAAATTGTTTTGTTCATTTGAGTAACCAAAGCTGGCAGCTGCACAGATATCACCGAGCACACTGCCAGCTTCCACTGACGAAAGCTGGTCACGGTCACCTAACAGAATTATCCTGGCATGATCTGGCAGTGCTTCCAGCAGGTGGCTCATCAGTGGCAAGTCGATCATGGAGGCTTCATCCACTACCAGAATATCCAGGTGCAACCGATTGTTTCTATTGTGGATGAAACCGGTTTTTCCGGGAATGACGCCCAGTAAACGGTGCAGTGTTCCGGCTTGAGTCGGGATCTTTTCTCTTACCGTGTCACTGCAGTTTATTTTTGCCAGTGCGCCGCCAATGGACTCGGTTAAACGGGCTGCTGCCTTACCCGTTGGGGCAACCAGTTTGATGTCCGGAGGGGATTGGCGTTTCAGGCCCAGCTCTGTAAGCAGCGCAAGCAGTCGGGTAACGGTTGTGGTTTTGCCGGTTCCCGGGCCACCACTGATCACGGAAAATGAGCGACTGGTCGCCAGTGCCGCAGCAATTTTCTGCCAGTTCAGGCACGCCGACTCGGGAATCAGTGAATCAAGGGTATCGGTATCAGTGCCGTGGTTAACTGAGTTTAGAATGGCTTGCCAGTCAAGCGTATCAGCAGACTCAATGTCCAGCCACTTGATAAGTTCAGCTTTCTGACCGGCTTCGGACTTCCCTTGACACTGTTGCAGTACAAAGTGGTAATCCCTGTTAAAGAGCCTCTGCAAAATCGACCGGGCTGCATCGGTATCCAGTGGTTCGGTG
>NZ_JAHHPP010000056.1 GCF_024606265.1 Endozoicomonas sp. SESOKO1 | reverse complement strand
TCTATATTGTTTTTATATATAAATATATCGCTTACGGATGCGCCCTGAGTTCAGCGGTTATAGCCCATCAGCTACACGCTAAACTCTCAGGGCCGCAAGTCAGTTCGCATGCGAACCAACCTATATCGGAGTGGATTATTGTGCCATTGTCTTTACAGCACAGTCTTTAAAGCACAATGCTGCTGAAAACAAAACCGGCCATCACCGAGAACACAATCGACATCAGGCCTGGCAGCATAAAGCTGTGGTTAAACACGTACTTGCCAATACGGGTTGTGCCAGTACTGTCAAAGTCGATAGCGGCAATGATCGGACCGTAGTTGGGTACAAAGAAGTAACCGTTAACCGCCGGGAACATGGCAACCAGGGACCCTACTGGCAAACCGAGAGCCACACCCAGAGGCATCAGTGTCGACGTGGTCGCACCCTGGCTGTTAACCATCACCGACAGAACAAACAGTGCGATGGCAAATGCCCATGGAGCACTTTGTACCAGGTCAGAGATACTGCCTTTGAGCAGCGCATCGTGGGCACCGAAAAAGCTGTCGCCCAGCCAGGCAATACCGAAGATAGCAATAATTGCCCGCATACCCGCGAGGAATACATCACCACGGCTGGCTTCAGCAACATCCGCTTTACCCAGCCAGACAATCAGTGCCGATACTGCCAGCATAATGATTTCAATGGTGTGCGCCATGGACATGGCAGAACCATTGAACTGAGGACGTAACCCGGGAACTGCCCCCATCAGAACCACCAGAACGGCACCAAACAGGAACAGCAGAACGGAGATTTTCGCCCCGGGCTTCAGTTCAACTGCAGAAACCGTGGTGGTTTCTTCCATCTTGCGACGAAACTCAGGGTCTTGCATACGACGCTGATATTCAGGGTCATCCTTCAGCTCTTTACCCAGCATATTGGTCACCAGTGCAGCCAGGAACAGGCCAACCATGGTTGCCGGAATGGATATGCCCAAAATCTGTCCCAGGGTAATGTCATACTTGGTGGACATAATAGTCAGCATGGCAACGGTGGCCGCCGCAATCGGGCTGGCAACAATACCTACCTGAGAGGCGATGACCGCCATGGACAGAGGGCGCTCCGGGCGCACACCGGTACGACGGGCAACTTCAGCAATAACCGGCAACACGGAGTAAGCGACGTGACCCGTACCGGCAAACATGGTGAAGAAGTAAGTGACCGCCGGCGCAATAAAAGTAATACGCTTTGGATTTTTTCTGAGAATACGTTCAGCCACCTGTACCAGGTAATCCATACCACCGGCAGCCTGCATACAGGCGGCCGCTGATACCACTGCCAGAATCATCAGCATAACGTCAATAGGTGGAGACGTCGGCTGAATACCGAAAACAAAGGAGAGAATGGCAAGACCAACACCACCCATCAAACCAAGACCTATTCCCCCGATACGTGCACCCACCAGGATGCACAGAATCACGACGGCCAACTGCAGCCAGATCATAATACCCCCAAACAACACACAAGTGCTGTCCAAAACGACAAGACAAAACTGCCTCACTGCGTTGGGAAGTCCCTTAGGAGGCAGAGGAAAAAGTGGGGCAAGTGTACGAGAGATATTTTTTATACAGATTGATTTACAGCAACACTTTCAACCGCGTTTAAATAATTAATCAAAGAAAACTATACCGGCGAGTCTATATCGACAAACTCATGGTCAATACCCGTTTCACCATGCAACCAGCGAGCCAGTGCCTGAACACCATAACGCTCGGTAGCATGATGACCGGCGCTGATATAATGAATGCCATTTTCCCTGGCAAAATGCACCGTTGATTCGGAAATCTCACCACTGACGTAAGCGTCCACTCCCAGGTTCAGGGCTTTATCAATCATGCTTTGCGCTGCCCCGGTACACCAGGCGATGGTTTTGATGGCGTGGTCGCCACCGGCAATGACCAGTGGATCTCGTCCCAGCTTGCAGGAAATTTCCCGGCTCAAGTCATCCAGCGACAATTTTCGCCCTGTTGTGCCCCAGTTACCTACCGGCAATCTGGCACCTGGCTCCATGCCACCCACGACATCCCAACCCATCAAGCGGGCAAGCTCCGCGTTATTGCCAAATACCGGGTGGGCATCCAGTGGTAAATGATAGGCAACCAGGCTGATATGGTTCGCCAGCAGCGTTTCAATGCGCCGACGTTTGCTGCCGGTAATCACTGCGTCTTCCCCACGCCAGAAATAGCCGTGATGCACCAGGATGGCATCCGCCTTCAGTTCAATGGCCCGGTCAATCAGCGCCTGACAGGCGGTAACCCCGGTGACGATCTTCTTTATCGGGGAGTCCGCTGCCGGGCTGGCATCGACTTGAATACCATTGGGACAATAATCTTTGAACTGGCCAGGCTGTAACTCCTGATCCAGTAATGCCACCATTTCTTTTAGTGTCATATCCTGTGATGTCGGCACCATCGGTTCTCTCCACCCATACATCGCTGTATATTAATAATCGTATTTTGATGACCTCATTATAATCACATAACTGCAATTGCCATGGGCTACGAATGAAAAAACTGCTTAAGTCGGTTGGCTTACCCATTCTGATCGGGCTGTTCACCGCGATCACGGTGTTGCTGATCAAGCCAGAGCTTGGCGGCATTTCAGAAAAATCCCGCAACCGCCTCATTGAACAATCCACCAGGGCTTTCAATTTCACCGGGCAGGTTTCCTACAGTGACGCCGTGATAAAGGCAGCGCCGGCTGTAGTCAGTATCTCCACCAACAGTCTGTCACAGCGTGGCGACAGCAACCTGCCACTGCCCCAGAGAACCAATACCCGCAACACCCCTGAAGGTTCCGGCGTTATTGTTGATCCTGAAGGTTATATCCTGACCAACCACCATGTCATTCAGAATGCGGCGAAGCTGATGATTACCCTGCGCGATGGCCGGGAAGTCAAAGCCAGAATCATCGGCACCGACCCGGAAAGTGATCTCGCCGTGCTGAAAGTCAACCTGAAGGATTTACCGTATCTGGACCTGGTGGATTCAGCCAGCGCAGAAATTGGCGATGTGGTGCTGGCCATTGGCAACCCGTTCGGGCTGGGACAGACAGTGACCATGGGCATCATCAGCGCTACCGGCCGCAATGACCTGCAACTGAACACCTATGAAGACTTTATCCAAACGGATGCCGCCATCAATATCGGCAATTCCGGTGGTGCCCTGGTCAATGCCTATGGTGACCTGATCGGCATCAGCACGCTGTTGTTTTCCCGCAGTGGTGGCAGTGAAGGGGTTGGCTTTGTGATTCCGTCCAATATGGCCCGCTTTGTTATGGACTCCATCATTAAATATGGCCGGGTCATTCGGGGCTGGCTGGGTATTGAGTCCCAACCACTGAGTTCGACACTGGCAGAAGCCTATGGTGTCAGCACGAAAGTGGGGATTTTGATTACCGGGGTTTACGAGGATGGCCCTGCCGACCGGGCGGGCCTGCGACGTGGCGATATTCTTACCGGTATCAATGGCCAGGGCACACGAGATGGCCGCAAGGTGATGAATATGGTGGCCCGTATTCCCCCCGGACAACAGATGACCATGCAGGTGTTGAGGGATGGCGAAGCGATTGAGTTAACCGCACAGGCAACGACGAGGCCGACCATTGTTAACTGAATTGAAAAATATCCGTTAAATCGTCAGCGGTTTGTAGACAAACGCTTTTAAGGAATCCTTCAGTGGCAGACAGTCAGAGTCTGTTGACAGCACATCTGCCAACAATGTCCGATTTTGCACCAGACGTTGACGAATACAGGTTCGGGCACAGGCTTTCAGCGATCCGGGTTGATAAACGGGTATATGATTGCGCAGGGAGTCGATGATTTCGGGGGCGGCTCCTCCAGCTTCAGCACTCTTCAGAGCTGTCCAGCCCAGCTGGTTACGAACACCGGGATCGGCACCATTGTCCACCAGAATCCTGACAAATTCCGGGCTGTCATTCGCTACCGCCACATGCAGCGGGGTATCGCCATCTTCACCCCGGGCATTGGGGTCAGCGCCGTTAGCCAGTAAGAGCCTGAGCAGCTGGACAGCGCAGCCATCTTCTCTGTTTACCACAAAATTCAGCGAGGTCTGGCCAGAATTGCTGCAAGTATTGGGATCCGCGCCGTTAGCCAGCAGCAGCCAGACTTCAGCAACAGGGCGCAGATTTTCCACCAGACAATTCAACATGGTTCGACCAGAGGTGTTGCACAGGTCGGGATCGGGATTGGCACCGTGGGCCAGCAGTGTATGAACGATATCGGTCTGTTGTTTAAATAGTGCCTTGTAAATCGGGTTTAAGGTTCGGACGCCAAACTTGTCGGGGTTGGCACTGTGAGCCAGCAACTTGTTGACTATTATGCGATCCCCTTGTGCCACCGCTTTATTGAGTGGGGTAAAACCGAACTGGTCAGGAAGATCGGGGTCAGCGCCGTGCTCCAACAGGGTGTTTATCGCCGGAAGATTGCCACAGATAACGGCACATTGCAGGGGGGTACGGTTCAATGCCGTTAACGCATTGAGATCTGCACCATGATTCAGGAGGCAGTTCAGGAGCAGGACGGTCTGTTCATTGTTGTTCCTGGTGGCAAAATGCAGGGCCGTAAAGTGACCGCTGTCACGGGTTTTCGGGTCTGCTCCCCGGTCCAGCAGGGCTTTGACTGCGTCATAATCGCCATGCCAGGCGGCATCAAGCAGCAGGTCATTGATGGCTGGTGGGTTCATATATCTCTCCACTGTTGAACTTAATCACCAATTAGTCGGTCTTACATCGTAGCTATACCCATGGATCAAGGAAGCTGTTTCCCTGGGGAAAGACTATTGCTGGTCAGCGTCCCTGATCACTGCCTGCACAGGAGGGTATTTTGGATTCACTGTCATGGAGTTTGCAGTCCCTTGATGTTAACAGCACTGTTACCGCCAGTCCGGCGGCCCGGGATGAAGCTTCTGCCGCCATGTGCGGACGAACCGTGGCAGAGGTTAAGGACTTGTCACTGGCCTGTTCTGGGTTCTGGTCCGAAGATGTCCATTGGCTGCCTGATGTTGTTCCCGGTCCCTCTGCCACCGTTGTCACCTACTATTGCCCCGGGCTGTTCATGGGGAATCCTGTCAACGACGAAAAGGCAAGCCCCCACCCCTGCCATGATAAGGTCGTCTCGGTGATGTCCGCCTTTGGTACGCATCATCCCTTCGATAGCAGCACGTTGATGCAAAATATCTACAAAGCCATTTGTGATGAAGAAAAACAGCTTTCTCCCCTGATCAGCAATGGTCAGCGGTGCAATTATCTGTTTTCAGCATTTCTGGCTTTTCAATACTCAGGCGTGCCAGATGACAGCAACCCGGTCCTGGCCAAGTTCCAGACAATTGATACGGATTTTCTCGACCTTTATCTCAGGACAGTTGAGCTATATCTGGCAATTTCCAGACAGCCCCCCCCCTGCAATGGATTATGACCAGGTGCAGGAGCTTTATCAGTTGGTCCACGAGACCGAATTCTTTCCCGCCGCCTGGCTGCTGGTTAAACTGAGTTGTAATACCGATTCGCTGCTGCTGGTATCCCCTTTCCTTATTCCGCGCCTGCTGCTCCCGTTCCTGAACAGGAGCACTGAGATGATCATGTTGGAACGGGTCTTTGCCCAGGAACTGCGAGATGCATTCACAACCCACCTTAGGCTGAATGCAAGCCAGCGCCAACACTGTCTTGAAATAATAACGCCGCTGGATCTATTTATGCTGGATCTGGGTACGCATATCATGAATAACAACCTGAGGTTCCAGGGCAAATTATTTGACGATTTTCCGGAAGGCCTGAGGCTCATTTTGAGTGTGGACTGGAGCGACATCATTCTTTCCCGAAAGGTCGGTGGCAGGCAGCAACTTCAAACACATCGCAACCGGTATAACCATGGCTACCTGAAGCAGGCGTTCCTGAAATCAGGGGAGAAATTACGGGCATCCAAAAGTGAATTGAATAAATTGGATAATATGCTCGGCGGGATGTACAGGGATGTAGGCAGGGGCACCACGAGAAGAAAACTATACATGTACTACGAGCAACAACCTGGGGTGCAAGGCTCACAATTTACCTGCGGGCTGACGAAGTTGACCAAAGGCTTGATGTACCTTTGTTCCACAGCATTTGAAAAAAAACCGCTGCTCGCCCTCGTTTATCTGGTCAATGCGGTAGATTATGGCTGGTCCCCACTGATGCTCAAGGATGCCGGTGACATTAACCTGGGTTTTGGCCGGTTTGAAAAGTCCCTGGAACTGTATCAACAGCTGCGTCGCTTGCCCGATTTACCAGAGTCCCTCAGGAACAGGCTGGACTCATTAATTGAAATCTGTGAGTTAAATATTCCTGCCAGCACGGCAGAAAAAGCAGAAAAAACAGAAAAAGACGCTGTCAAAGCAGCGGTTGTCGTCGAGGGTGGCAGAGCGAAACGGAAAAAAAAGAGAAAGTCTCATCAGTACAGCAGGGTGGAAGCCAGCCCGAGTGTGGCACCCCCGAATCGGCAGAGCCAGATCACAGGGCAGACACTGGAGACTGGGCAGAGCCTTTCGCTGCCGGTGGCTAATGAGCCTGTACGATCAGATTCTGCCGATAGCGAGAGTCCGGGTAAGTCCCCGGTAGCGACACTGGCTGACCAGCGTGCGCCTGTATCACCTTCGATGCCACCGGAGAAGGTGACCAGGGCAACGGCAGGACGACAGCTGTTTATGCCAAGGGAAGGGCGCTTCAGCGACAGCGATTTGATGGTGCAACGATTTATCCGGGAAATTAATGCCCATCGGAACAACGGTGATCTTGTCAACGAGAAATTGTGTATAGAACGGTGGCTGCATCAGGGTCGGGTCTACGGGCGTGTGTGTGAAGATGCGGCCTGGTTCTACCTGCGCCAGTGTATTTTCCCCGTGCAGATGGACGCTGTTATCCTGGCCGGTGACAATCTGGATCCTAAAAATAATCCAAAATGGGACATGCTGCATTTTGCCCTGGATTGGGTATCCAGAGCCATGGCCTGTTACCTGGCACAGCCCATAGGGCAGCGTATCCTCAGTGGCAGGTTACAGGAGATGCTGGTTCAGCTACACCATCAGAACCCGGAGCAAAAAAACGATGCCGAAACCTGTAAACGCCTGCGTTCCGGATGCTCCGGTTTTGGCCATATCTTTTCTGAGTTGGGCGGCCTGGCCAATAGCAAAGTAAGAAAAGCTTTTTATGACAAGGGGCATGGTTTTTTTGCCTTGAAACGCGTTGCTGATCCGCTGTATTACCTGGAGGCTGTCGCGACAACAAAACACAAGCAACAGGATTGCACAACAAGCCTTTTCAACTAGCCTCTACCCCGATACTTGGCTCATAAGTGATTACACGCTGAAAAAAACAGGTATCAACTTCTCTTTTGGGCTTTTCCAGCAACGGATCAACGGATAAAAATGAACTCAAGCATCAGCCAATGTTTATTGCCCCGGGATGACACGGCCAATCCGGAAGAAACGGCCGAGGGTGGCCACGCACAGCCAGCACCTTCTCTCCGGCAACCCGTTGCCAGCGCAGAAAATATTTCCGCACGGGCGGTGGCTTGCCCGGGCAACGGGAGCTTACCCCCACTGATGTCTGATGTCGATTTGCGTGGCCTGGGCAATCAACTGGCCGAGGCAATCAGGCAGCAAAACCTGCCAGCCGTCAACAACCTGCTGAACCTGGCGCAGCATCTGGGAATTGACCCCAATCTCTGTGACCGGCAAGGCCTCTACCCGCTCTATTGGGCCAGTGCCATGGGCAGGGCTGGCAGAATTCTCAAGACCCTGCTGGACAGGGGGACGAACCCCAATCTCTGCAACATTGATCTATGGAACAGAAAAAAGAACATACCTCTACATTGTGCCGCCGGCAGTGGCAGTTATGAGGCCAGCAAAGTCTTGCTGGAATACGGGGCTGATCCGCAAGCCCGTGACGGCGCTGATTGGACGGCCCTGCACTGGGCCACACTGGACTACAAGATACAAAGCATCATGCTCCTGAAGTGCCTGCTGGATCACGGCGTGGATATTAATGCCCGCAATCGTATGGGCCGCACCCCGCTGTGCAATGCCGTCCTTCGTAACAATCTTCCGGCCGTTAACATCCTGCTGGGTGAAGGTGCCGATCCCAACATTCCTGATAATCAGGGTATGACCGCGCTGGACCATGCCGTCTTTGACTGGTGGCGCCCCAACATGGTCGACGACTTGCTGGCTCACGGTGCCAATCCTGATACCCCCGGCGACATCGACAGCAGCGGGTGTAGCAACGCCCTTTGTATGGCATTAAGTCAGCATCACACAGACGACATTGTGGCTATGCTCCTGGCTTACGGTGCCAATCCCAACAAGGCAAACAAACAGGGCGATGTCCCGCTGCATCTGGCGATAGATAAAAGCAACTCAACCTGTGTGGACATGCTGCTGGCCCATGGTACCAATCCCAATATTGCAAACCCGTCAGGCCAGACCGCCCTGGAGGTTGCCGCTGCCGAAGCGTCACCTCCCTGCATCATTGATGCCCTGCGTAAGCCCTATAAACCCGTGTCGCTGAAGATTTGTGCCCGCAGCTGCATTCGTGCAACCCTGATGCGGCCACAGATGACCCCGAAAAAAACCCGGGCAAAACCGCTGTCAATAGCATCTAAAAACCTGTCGCTGTCAGTTCCTTTGACAAAATTTGTGTCCAACCCACTGACTCTTAACGAAATGAACTCAAGCATCAGACAATATTTATCTCCCCGGAATGACACGGCCAATCCGGAGGAAACCGCCGGAAGTTCCCTCCCACAGGCAGTTCCTTCTCACCCGCAACCCGTTAGCCGCACAGAAAATATTTCAGCACCTGCAGTGACTTTTCCGGACAGCGGAAGCATACAACCATCGACGTCTGATCTCGATTTGGTTAAGTTGGGCAATAAACTGGCAGCAGCAACCAGGAGAGGTGACGAGAAAGCCGTGAACAAGCTGCTGAACTTGCTGGAGGAGCGGGGGATTAACCCCAATCTCTGCGACCAGCAAGGCTATCACCCGCTCTATTGGATCAATTACCAATACAGCAACCTCCTCAAGACCTTGCTGAACAGGGGGATTGACCCCAATATCACCACTATCGATCCGTCGACTCATGAACAGTACATACCTCTGCTTATGGCTGCCAAAAATAGCAATTATCGAATCTGCAAGGCCTTGCTGGACCACGGAGCTGATCCCCAGGCCCATGACCACAATCATTGGACGGCGCTGCACTGGGCCACATGGCAAGTAGACCAACAGAGCGTCATGCTCCTGAAGTGTCTGCTGGATCACGGTGTCGATATTAATGCCTGTAATAGTATGGGACGCACCCCGCTGTGCAATGCCGTCATTAGTAACGTACTTCCGGCTGTTAACATCCTGCTGGACGAAGGTGCTAATCCCAATATTCCTGATAATGATGGTCGTACCCCGCTGGACCATGCAGTCTCCAGAGGACGCACCAACATGGTCGACGACTTGCTGGCTCATGGTGCCAATCCTGATACGCCTGGCGACAACCTCGACGAAATCGGGCGGAGCAGCGCACTGTATGAGGCATTACGTGGGCAAAGAATAGATATTCTGGATATGCTCCTTGCTTACGGAGCCAATCCCAACAAGGTAAGCAAACAGGGCGACACCCCACTGCATCTGGCGATAGAGAAAAGCAACCCAACCTGTGTTGACATGCTGCTGGCTCATGGTGCCAATCCCAATATTCGCAACCAGTCATGCCAGACTGCCCTGGAGGCTGCCGTTGCTAAAGGCGCACCTGTTGATGCCCTGCGTAAGCCCTTTGAACCCATGCCGCTGAAGATTTATGCCCGGAACTGTATTCGTAAAACCCTGATTCGGCCACGGATGACTCTGAAAAAAACCCGGGCAAAACCGCTGTCAATGAAATCTAAACGCCTGTTCTTGCCAGCTTCCTTGACGAAATTCGTGTCCAACCCACTGACTCTTTAACGAAATAGAGAGGATGGCTACCCCAGGAATTACAGTTAACTCGGCAAGTACTCTTTCCCCCAGCCAGTACCGATAACATTGTCGTTTAGTAGGGTGGCAATTTGTTCATTGGTATAACCAAGACCGGCAATAATCTCAGTGGTCGAATGGCCAAACCGCTCGGTAGGTGGCTGCGCAATAATTTGTGCCCGTGAAGGCCGGATTGAGTAGTGATCAACAATGGTCACTGCGTGTCCACTGGGATGATCGTGGTAGCTGGAAAAAGCATAACTGCCAAGATCAATCCCCATTTTGCCATCGGCAGGACGAGTATAACGCTCCCGAAGCTCTGCAATTCCCACTGAGCGCACCGCAGCAATATCCTGTGCCCGCAGCGCCTGTGCCCAATGATCGGCACTGTCTTTGCCGAGAACTTCCGTCAAAAAGGCCTTCTTGTCGTCTACTTCACTAATGCCGACAAGGCCCGGAACCCGTTCAAGCTTAATCAACTCCTGCTCGTTGGCATCAATAAATAAATTGCCGTCTTTCGTTGGGTAAAAATGCGATAACTCGTGGTTGCCCAGGGCTTCCCGGCCGGATGCTTCATTAAACGGGGCACGACCCGGATAATCATAGGCAAAGTTAATTTGTGCCAGATTAGTGGCAGCAGATAACGACGTGTGCGCCCGGCAGTGCCGCCCGGTGCGTATTTTGTAATAAAGGCATAATGCCATCCCCAGACCGCCGGCAAAACCACAATTCACATCCAGGGTCCCCAGGTGTGCATGTTCTTCCGGGGTTTGCGGCCCACCAAAACGACTCATAATGCCACTGTTTGCCTGAATAATATCATCGTAACCTATGTAGTCTGTTTTCGGTCCGCGGGTTGGCCCTCCCAGGCAATCCAATCGACAGAATAATACCCCCGGGTTAATGGCCTGCAAGCTGGCCTCGTCCAGGCCCAAAGGCAGCAACTGGCGCTCGGGGGCATTAATTAACACCAGGTCAACGGATCGGATTAACTGGTGAAAAATAGTCCGCCCCGGTTCAGTGTTGATATCAACTAAAACACTCTTTTTGCCAATATTGGCTTGAAAACTATACACGGTGCCAATCAGTGGATCATACAATGGTGTAACGGGATCCAGTTTGATCACTTCGGCACCGAAACGACTTAAAAAGGCGGCAGAATGGGGACCGGCAATGACATTGGTTAAATCAAGTACTTTAACACCTGCCAGCCAGGCCTGGCGGTTGTCCTTTGCCACATCCGCGCCAGTGGGCCGGGGCGTTGCTTGCTGTTCAGCACCTGCACCGGCAAGCTCAGCCAATGCCGACTCAAAGCCAACCGTGACCCTGGCCCTTGGCTTTAACATCTGTTCAGCGGATTCTTCCAGCCAGACTATAGGTCCCGGCTGTTTCATCACGCCATATTCAGGATCGTCCACTTCAACGATCAATCCCGCTTGCGCACAGTGTTCACTGTTGACCCATTCCTGAGTGGTGCGATGGGGTGCCCCCGGAATTTGCCCTTCACCAAAGATAACGCCCCACTCTTCCGAGGTTTTGGTTAAAAACACCCGCTTCATTTTGGCGGCGATAATATCAGCCCATTTCTTCGGCAGTGGATAAACGCCAATGGAGGTTTCGTCATCCCACTCATCAATAGGCAGATGCAGATTGCTCACATCAGGCAAGCCTTCGGCCAACAACTCTTCATATAAGCCCGTCACCTGTAAACAGCGTTTGGCGTGATTGCGATGGGATGGACAAACGACGTAGAAAAAGCGGCCGTCCCTGCATTCGTAAGTGCGATAAAAGGGGTCCAGGTACTCTTGTAAATCTTCGTAGCTGACATCCATCGGCAGATTGTTTTCCCTGCGATGGTTAATTTCATGCTCCCGCATGGTCAGATAACGTTCGGGCAAATCTTCGATGACGATGGAGTTGTACGATAACCCTTCCATTAAGGCAGCGACAATCGGCACTTCAATATGATCACCGACACCGAGTTTTTCCCGGGCGAACAGTGCCATCACCACCGAGCTGGCAGCCAGCGTGGTCGCATAGGCTGAGCACAGTGCCAAAGGAGAAAAGCTGGGATCCACGCCCATCAACACCCGGTTAAAGCCCATATCGGTAAAGGCACCAGAGTTAGCGGCAACAATAGCCTCGGTTGCTTTCCATTGGCTGCGCAATTGATCATTACTGGCATAGCCCGGCATTGAAATAGTGATCAGCTCGGGACGTTCCTGACGCAACTGTTGGAAATCAATCCCCAGACGCTTCAAGACACCGGGCCGGAAACTTTCTAACACGATATCGGCGTGATTAATCAAGGTTAATGCCTGTGCCAGGCCCGCATCTGATTTCAGATCAATATTTACCGTGGTTTTGTTCCGATTCAAAATAGCATTGGCAGGACTCTGCCACTGGGGTCCTGTTGGGGGATCAATATGAATCACCGTTGCCCCAAGGTCAGCCAGGATCATGGCGACGGCAGGCCCGGCTATTTGCTGGCCAAAATCGATAACCCGAACACCGATTAATGGTAAATCTGTTTTCATAGCCAACTTTTTCTCACTCTATTTAACTATTTAATC
>NZ_JAHHPP010000055.1 GCF_024606265.1 Endozoicomonas sp. SESOKO1 | reverse complement strand
GAATAAGTATTAACACTGATAGTGGAATTGCCTTACATGCGATACCTTGGCTGAAAGTATTTCTTATTCGCCGGGTTGGCCAGTCTTATACGTATAGTATGACCATACAGGGCAATGGACTTTTGTGATGATGAGCCATCACAATGTCTGCGTCCACCAGAGATAGGCAAACGATAAGCCAACAATGATTTTGTTACATTGATTCAGATCAAGTTGGTGTCACTGCTCTATCCATATGCAGTCTGACTGACCCGGGAGCAGCATTCCCAAAGAAATCTCCAACCTATCAGGAGCCTCTTAGTATGACTGTAACCACCAGCGAACTGCCAGCAGCATGGGAAGGATTCACTTCCGGCGACTGGTCAGAAAGCATCAATGTTCGTGACTTTATCCAGAAAAACTACACTCCTTACGAGGGTGACGGTTCCTTCCTTGCCGGTTCAACTGAAGCTACAGACAGGCTGTGGGCGGATGTTATGGAAGGCATCAAGGAAGAGAATCGCACTCACGCCCCCCTGGATTTCGATACCGACCTGCCATCCACCATTACTTCCCATGATGCTGGCTACATCAATAAAGATCTGGAAACCATTGTTGGCCTGCAGACTGATAAGCCGCTGAAGCGTGGCATCATTGCCAACGGTGGCATCCGTATGGTTGAAACTTCCTGTGAAGTTTATGGCCGTAAACTGGATGACACGGTTAACAAGATTTTCACTGAATATCGTAAGACTCACAACGCCGGTGTTTTCGATGTTTACACGGCTGACATTCGCAACTGCCGTAAGTCAGGCGTAATTACCGGGCTGCCGGATGCCTACGGCCGTGGTCGTATTATCGGTGACTACCGTCGAATCGCCCTGTACGGTATCGATCGACTCGTTGTTGATAAAAAAGCTCAGCACAAGTCCCTGGATGCAGCACTGAATGCTGGCGATGATCTGGAGCGCACCATTCAGCTGCGTGAAGAGATCATGGAGCAGATCAAGGCTTTGATGCAGATCAAGGAGATGGCTGGCAAATACGGTTGTGACATCAGTGGTCCTGCTGCCTCTGCCCGTGAAGCGGTTCAGTGGACTTACTTTGGTTACCTGGCTGCGGTGAAGTCCCAGAATGGTGCTGCCATGTCCCTGGGACGTACGGCTACCTTCCTGGATATCTACATTCAGCGTGACCTGGAAGCGGGTAAGATCACTGAAACTGATGCTCAGGAACTGATCGACCATTTCGTAATGAAGCTGCGTATGGTTCGCTTCCTGCGTACCCCTGAATACGATCAGCTGTTCTCCGGCGACCCGATCTGGGCGACTGAGTCTATCGGTGGTATGGGTCTTGATGGTCGTACCCTGGTTACCAGAAACGCCTTCCGTTTCCTGAACACCATGTACACCATGGGGCCATCTCCAGAGCCAAACATCACCGTTCTGTGGTCTGAACAGCTGCCGGTGGGCTTCAAAGAGTACTGTGCCAAGGTGTCGATTGATACCAGCTCGATTCAGTACGAAAATGATGATCTGATGCGTCCTGATATGAACAGCGATGACTACGCCATCGCCTGCTGTGTGTCGCCTATGGTTGTTGGCAAGCAGATGCAGTTCTTTGGTGCCCGTGCCAACTTGGGCAAGACGCTGCTGTATGCTATCAATGGCGGTGTTGACGAGAAGCTGAAAGTTCAGATTGGTCCAAAAACCGACAAGATCACGTCTGAATACCTGGATTACGACGATGTGTATGCGCGTTTTGACACGCTTATGGATTGGTTGGCGACCCAGTATGTGGCTGCCCTGAACTGTATTCATTACATGCACGACAAGTACTCCTATGAAGCTTCCCTGATGGCGCTGCATGATCGTGATGTTATTCGCACCATGGCTTGTGGTATTGCCGGTTTGTCTGTTGCTGCTGACTCTCTGTCTGCCATCAAATACGCCAAAGTCAAGCCTGTGCGTGATGAAGACGGCATTGCTATCGATTTCGAAATTGAAGGTGATTTTCCGAAGTTTGGTAACAACGAAGAGCGTGTAGATGCGATTGCCTGTGAACTGGTTGAAACGTTCATGAAGAAAGTCGCTTCTCACAGGATGTATCGCGATGCGATTCCAACCCAGTCCGTTCTGACCATTACCTCTAACGTGGTATACGGCAAGAAGACCGGTACTACACCAGACGGACGTCGTGCAGGCCAGCCATTTGGCCCGGGTGCCAACCCAATGCACGGTCGTGACACCAGTGGTGCGGTAGCTTCCCTGAGTTCTGTTGCCAAGCTGCCATTTGCCTATGCGAAGGATGGTATTTCTTACACCTTCTCTATCGTGCCAAAGGCGCTGGGTAAGGATGAAGACGCCCGTCGCAGGAACCTGGTAGGTCTGATGGATGGTTACTTCCATAACGAGAAAGGCCATGAGGGCGGTCAGCATCTGAATGTAAACGTCATGAATCGTGAAATGCTGGAAGATGCCGTGGAGAACCCTGATAAGTATCCTTCCCTGACCATCCGTGTTTCCGGTTATGCGGTGCGTTTCAACTCGTTGACACCAGAGCAGCAGCGTGACGTTATCACCCGTACCTTTACTAGCTCGCTGTAACAGTAAACGCTAGAATTAACCTTTGAAAAGGCCAGCTCTGCTGGCCTTTTTTGCTGATGGCTTTCAGGGTCTTTGTAAAAGACAGTGATCTGCTGTTTACAGAGACGCGTTGGGTAAATAGGAGGGTCGCCATGTCCCTTGGTCGTGTCCATTCCATGGACTCATTTGGCACGGTAGACGGGCCGGGTATCCGTTTCGTTGTGTTTATGCAGGGCTGTCATATGCGCTGTCGCTACTGTCACAACCGGGATACCTGGGACCTGCGTGATGGCGGTGAGCTGCTCAGTCATGAGGAGGTTCTGGAAAAGATTCTCAAGGTGAAGAGCTTTCTGACTGGTGGTGTCACCGTGACAGGTGGCGAGCCGTTGCTCCAGGCTGAATTTGTTGCCGATCTCTTCAAGGCGCTTAAAGCGCACGATATCCATACTTGTCTGGATACCAATGGGTTTGCCAAGCATATCACTCCGGATATTGAGCGGCTTCTGTCATACACCGACCTTGTGCTTCTGGATATCAAGCATATGGACGAAGCGATGCACCAGAAGCTGACGTATGTCACCGGCAGGTACACTCGCAATTTTGCCGCGCATCTGCAGGCGTTGAAAAAGCCAACCTGGATCCGCTATGTGGTGGTCGAGGGGTACACCGTCGATCCACTCTATGCCGCTATGCTGGCGGAGATGGTGGAGAAAATGGATTGTGTTGAGAAGGTGGAAATCCTCCCTTACCACAGCCTGGGCGTGCATAAGTGGGATGCTTTCAAAGAAAGTTATGAACTCGAAGCGGTGCGGCCACCATCAGCTGGGCAGCTTGAGGCCATCAAGGCTGAATTTGACCAGCGGGGAATTACTGCGGCTTATTGATGGTGTTAACCGCTAAAGCACACGGAGTGCACAAAGGAAATTCTTTGTGGTCTCCGTGGTTGGGAAGAACTTAGTTAAAAATACGGTTTTCCTGTTCCTGAACCCGGATAAACGTGGTTCGCTTGGACAGTTCTTTCAGTTGGGCGGCGCCTACGTAGGTGCAGGTTGAGCGTACGCCACCGAGGATATCCTGAATGGTTTCAACAATGGCGCCGCGGTAAGGTACTTTCACGGTCTTGCCTTCAGAGGCGCGGTAGTTGGCCACACCGCCAGCGTGCTGGTCCATGGCAGTGGTGGAGCTCATGCCATAGAACAGTCGGAATTGCCTGCCATCTTCTTCTACCATTTCGCCGCCGGACTCATCGTGACCGGCAAACATACCGCCGATCATGACAAAATCAGCGCCGCCACCAAAGGCTTTGGACACGTCGCCGGCACAGGTGCAGCCACCGTCGGAAATCACCTGTCCACTAACGCCATGGGCTGCATCGGCACATTCAATAACAGCGGACAGTTGTGGATAGCCAACCCCGGTTTTAACGCGGGTTGTGCAAACGGAGCCAGGACCGATACCGACCTTGACAATGTCAGCACCTTTCAGGATCAACTCTTCCACCATTTCTCCGGTAACCACGTTACCGGCAATAATCACCTTGTTGGGGTGACGCTGGCGAACACGGGCAACGAACTGGACAAAATGCTCTGAGTAACCGTTGGCTACATCGATACAGATGAAGCGGAGTTTGTCGTTCAGGGACAGGATTTCAGACATTTTTTCGAAATCGTTTTCGGATGTGCCGCTGCTGACCATGATATGGTTTTCGATGCCTTCAGGGGCATTGTCGAGGAAGGTCTGCCACTCTTCGACGGTGTAATGCTTGTGAACCGCAGTCAGCATTTTGTGCTCGGCCAGGGCGAGTGCCATGGCGAAAGTGCCGACAGTGTCCATGTTGGCAGCAATGACGGGTACGCCAGTCCATTCCTGGTCAGTGTGAACAAATCGGAAGGTGCGCTCCAGGCTTACCTGTGAACGGCTTTTCAGGGTGGAACGCTTTGGGCGGAACAAAACGTCTTTGAAACCCAGCTTGATATCAGCTTCTACACGCATAATAACTTATTGATAGCCATCTTGCAGTGCCCTGGGCATGGTGATCCGGAGATCGATGCATCAGAAACACGTACATCTACTTTGGTTTGGGGAAGTTTGATGTACAAGCGGCCGGACAGCCCGGATGATCAGGGTAGACCCATCTTCGAATACGCGAAGAGTGCGCCGGACCCGACATCTTTTTTAAGGACGAAAAAAAAGGGCGTATTAGACGCTTATACGGCTGAAGTATACCCAGACGCGTTTTGAAATAAAAGGGGGTAAGGGAAAGGCGTTTATTGAAAGGGTGAATGAGTGCCTGTCCATTGCCGTGTGTTACAGCAAGGATGAACAGGCTGTCAGGGTCAATCAATCAGGTTGCGGATCTGGGTTTTGATCAGATCGATGGCAATCCTGTTCTTGCCACCATGGGGAATGATCAGGTCAGCATGCTGGCGTGCAGGCTCAATGAACTGCATATACATCGGGCGAACCGTTTCCAGGTATTGCCTGATGACGGAATCAACATCACGGCCCCGACTGAGAATATCCCGCTTCATACGACGGATCAGGCAGATATCCAGTGGCGTATCCATAAAGAATCGCAGGTCAAAAGCTTTCCGGATTTCCGGGTTGGTAAAAAGGAGAATTCCTTCATAAATCACCACACGAGCGGGGTGGACCTTGCGGGTATCGGAACGACGATTGTGCTGGGTATAGTCATAAAGTGGAACATCGATTTCCTGACCATTTTTCAGTTTGATCATCTGCTCCAGCATCAGGTCATGATCCATGGACTCCGGGTGATCATAGTTGGTACGAACCCGCTCCTCCATGCTCAAATGTGTCTGGTCTTTATAGTAGGAGTCTTCTGAAATAACACACAGGTGCTCTGACTGGAGCTCTTCAACCAGTGTTTCTGCCAGCAGGCTTTTGCCAGATGCGGAGGCGCCGGCAATGCCGACGAGAATGGTTTTCTGTTTCATGGGATGAGTCCGGTTATCAGCTTCTGTCTACAGGGACAGGTTTTCCGTTGTCGTTTATAGCAACGTAGGTGAAGAAGCCTTCCGTGACCTTATGACGTTCTTCTGATTTGAACGGGTGGGACAGTATCCACACCTCGAGTTTAATGCGCATGGAGGTGTTGCCGACGCGAATGATATCAGCATAACAGCAAACCACGTCACCAACTTTAACCGGATGGATAAAGCTCATGGATTCAACGGCAACGGTGGAAACCCGGCTATTGCAGCGATTTTTCGCTGCCAGGCCGCCGGCCATGTCCATCTGGGACATGATCCAGCCGCCAAAAATATCGCCATTCGGGTTGGTGTCAGCTGGCATTGCCAGTGTGCGCAGAACCAGGTCGCCCTGTGGTTCACTCATCAGAAAACTCCATGCAGGTCGTAACTGGCAGCGAATGCTATGCCGGTGAAGTCATCTTGTAAATCCGTATTTCCATGAAGGCTTTGATGGAAAGCTTTGATGCAAAGCTTGCATGGAAAACAGTGGGCTATTCCTGTATAAGTTCCCGCTTTGAGAGCAGTGTAACCAGCGTTGATACCTATGACATCCCTTCCTTTATCCCCGCACTTATCCAATCCGGGCCAGTTGATTGTTCGTAACCAGGCGCTCTTTGAGTTTGAACATCTTGTGGTGGTTGGATTGCCGGCTGATGATCTGGCTTCTCATTTGTTGAGTGATGGGATTGGCTATATCACGGCACTGACCCGTGATTTCAGTGCTTATCAACGTCTGTTGCCGCATAAGGCCCGGCTGGAAGACCGTTTTTCTCTCAGTTTTGCGCCGATCCTGCCGACTGAATTTGCCCATCCCGTTGAGGGTGTTTTGCTCTTTCTCCAGAAAAGCAAACCATTAATGGACTTCTGGCTGGAGATGGTGCTGAGCTTTTTGCCAGAAGGTGCCCCCATTTGGCTGGTGGGGGAGAATGATGAAGGGATCAAGTCATGGAAAAAGCGGTTGAAGAACAGTTTTGGCCATGTCAAGAGTATCGATAATGCCCGTCACTGTGTATTGCTGGAAGCTTCGGAACCGTTGAAAAAACCGGATAATTTTAACCTTGAGTCATGGTTTGAGTCGTTTTCTGTCACTGTTGGCCCGGTCAATATGGATATTACCTCGTTACCCGGTGTTTTTAGTCAAGGTCGACTGGATAAGGGAACCCGGGTTCTGCTGGAAACACTGGATGTGGTGCCTTCCGGCAAAGTGCTGGATTTTGGCTGTGGTGCCGGAGTGATCTCCGCTTATATCGATGCCCTGCCCGGTGAGCATGATTTTACCCTGGTGGACTGTGATGCACTGGCTCTGGCCAGCAGTAACAAAACCATGAGCACCATGGGAAGTGAGTCTTTTACCGTACTTCCCAGCGATGGCCTCTCAGGAGTGAGTGGACAGTTTGACCTGATTATCTCCAACCCACCGTTTCACCAGGGCGTTAAAACCCACTATGAAGTGACAGAGCTGTTTCTTGCCCAGTCACGTCAGATGCTGCGCCCGGGTGGCGAACTTCGTATTGTGGCCAATAGCTTCCTGCGTTATCCACCAATCATTCAGAAGGCGTTTGGCCACTGTGAGACGTTGCTCAGCAAAGATGGGTTCTCGGTTTATCGGGCCAGACACTGAATGTCATTGCTGACCATTCGCTGTTACAGGGCCAGATAGTATGGTGACATCAACTGTCTGGTTTCTTCTGTGTAGTGAGGAGGCCGGGTATATATAGTGACGGTCTCCTCCTGAGTTTCCTGAGGTTTATCCTGTACCCGGTGTTTCAAGACCAGTATATAGCGGTGGTTCGGATGGTCGCTGGAAGAGCGCAGCCCAATCTTTTTTTTCAGGCACAGCCCTTCCAGGGCCGCGGCTCCCAAAAAGCGTGGTGTGGATTCCACGGGCAGCAGAATCCAGGCTTCTCCGGTGTTCGCCAGATGTCGTGAAACCACCCTGGCAAGATCAGTGAAACTCAGGCTGTCGGTATGGCGGGCCATGTTTCGTCGTTGATCATACCCTTTAAAGGATTGCTGAAAAAAAGGCGGATTCGAAATGATACAGTCAAAGCGTTGCTGACTGGTGGCAGAGAATGTCTGGATAGCGCTATTGACCAGGTGAAGCTGATCTGCCCACGGGCTGGCGACAAAGTTCCTTACCGCTTGTTGTGACGCCTCTTTATCCAGCTCCACGGCGGTGATTTGCCCATTGCAGTTCTGGGCTGCCATCAGGCTCAGCAACCCGGTGCCTGCGCCAATATCCAGAATGGATTGGCTATGTTGTAATCTGTGTGCCCCGGCCAGAAGGGCACCAAAGATGCAGGCATCCGTGGTGACTTTCATGGCGCATTCACCCTGTTCAATTCTGAACTGTTTAAAAGCAAAGTAGCTGTTTCTGGCCATGATATTTACTTTCTGCCTGGATGCTGCTGAGCCAGCACGGCAACAATGATCATCAACAAGCCAACATAGGTGGCAGGATAGATAGGCTCACCAAGAATATTGGCGATGAAAATCAGTGATAGAAACGGACTGAGATAGCTGATATTGCTGACCATGGCCGTATTGTCCGCCAGTTTGAGGGCTTTCAGCCACAGGATATAAGCAAAGCCCATTTCAATCAGGCCAACATAGGCTGCTGCTGCCAGGCCTTCAGAGGAAATGGGCCAGAAATCGGAGAACAGGGCGGTGGCACCAATAATCCAGGGCAGTCCACATAGGAAGCAGATCAGCAGGCCAACCACAGGGTCTCCTTCACGCCGGGTATTCAATAGCCAGTAAAGTGCCCAGATGATGGTGCTTGAAAGTGCCAGAAGAACACCCGTTGGACTGGAGAAATTAAGGTTTTGAAAGGCCCCGCGGGTACAGATAATCAATACACCCGCGTAGGCCAGCAGGCAGCAGAGCAGGCTGGTCAGGGACAGCTTTCTGCCCAGCAAGGGAACCGCAAGCAGGGTTAGCGCCATTGGCCAGCTGTAGTTTAATGCCTGTGCCTGTTGTGCCGGAAGCAGGTCATAAGCGCCGAACAGGGCAACATGATAGAGAAAAGGGTTTAACAGTCCCAGGACGATGAATAATCCTTTTGTCTGTTTGAATTGGGAAACGATTAAGCCAGCCTTTCCCTGAATCATGACAATGATGGTCAGCAGTATGGTGGAGGTTGCCACGGACCAGAATACCAGCTGCCATGGGTCAAGATGTTTAAGGGCTATTTTAAAGGCGGTGGCAATGGTCGACCACAATAAGGCCGTGGCCAGGGCGTAGATATTGGCTTTGCTGCTATTTGTCATAAAAAATTTGTCATAAAAAGTTTGTTATGGAAGGTTTGTCATGAAAAGTCTGTGATGAATATTGCCTGGAGGCGTTGATAGGTAAAGGTTGGCGCTATCTTATCCCACAGGTTTCAAAAGCAACAGACAAAAGCATTGAAGGGTGTTGGTGATTTAAGGAATTGTCCCGGAGTAACTTCATCATTTTATTCAGACTGGGAAAATGCCGCCGCCCGCTTCCCGCCACCCGCTGCCCGCAAAAGCACAAGTGGTTCCAGCTTTTCGGGAAGCGGGCGGCGGGTAGCGTGTAGCGTCTGTAGAAATGTCGAAGTTATTTCAGGACAGCTCCTAAGGTGGTTTAAAATGGAGCTTCCCTGCTTCTTTTTCCTTTTAAATGTTCTGAATCCTGATGCTACCCAGTAGCGTGAAATGGAGTTTACCCTTCAATGGTGATGGTAACATGACGGTTGTCTCTGCGGCCTTCTCTGGTTTGATCTCCGGCCTCCAGAACGCCACCGGCAACCGCTTCGATGCGGATGCCCTCGACACCACACCCTTCCAGATACTTTTTGACACTTTCGGCCCTGAGCAGTGCGAGCTTCATATTGTATTCCCGCGGTCCGGTTGAATCGGTGTAACCAACAGCAGTCAGGCGGATGCCAGGCTGCTTTTTGGCAGCATCAGCGATTTGATCCAGCTCCTGACGGCCCACCGGATCAATGTCCGTTTTATCAAAGCCAAAATAAACGATTCCCAGCTCTTTCTGGAGTGGGCAGCCATCGGCATCGACGGGAGTGCCTGTGGGCGTATTTGGGCACTTGTCAATGGTATTGGGAATACCATCCCCATCACTGTCCACAGGGCAGCCAGACTGGTCAACAGATACACCGGCAGGGGTGTCGGGGCAGCGATCCATATTGTCCGGAACACCATCGCCGTCGGAATCGGGACAGCCGTGAGCATCCACTTTTATGCCATGAGGGGTATTGGCACACCTGTCCATATGGTCAGGAACTCCATCATTATCTGAGTCAACAGGGCAGCCGCTGTTATCGACTGTTATGCCCCTGGGTGTGTGTGCACAGCGGTCTTTTTTATCAGGAACGCCATCCTGATCACTGTCACTGCCTGTCAGTGAACAGATTGCAGCAGCGACCAGGGCACCACCAATAGCACCATAAGCGGCAGACTTACCACTGTCGGATGAGCTCTTACTGTTGGCTGCAGCGCCAACAAGACCGCCGGTTCCCGCCCCGATCAGGGCGCATTGGCTCCACCGGTTCATATGACCATCACTGGCGCAGCCAGCGAGAAAAAGGGTGATCATGAACAGTGTTAACGTTTTAAAGGGAGTAGTGAAGTGCATGAATCAAACTCCGGTTGTGTCGAGTCAGGGTTGTGTCGAGTCAGGGGTGTGTTGACGTCTAATCGAGTAAGAATTTCCCATCACATAATCTGAATGCCATGGCCGACAGTGTGTACAGTGAGCGCTGACAGAATATCTCAAGCAGGTTTGGAGAAGCGTTGTAGCCCTCTGATTGTCAACGCATAAGTTATGGCCGAAGCCGATTGCAGAAATGCAGATAGGTTAAGTAGCTAGCCATATGAAATCATATATTTCTGGCTACTTATTGGAGGATCAGCAGCTTCGAGTATAGGCCAAAATATTCGCTGCCAGAGTCTTCCAATATGGAATGAGCCTTATTTTTATTGGCAGACAACCGATAATCATGAACATGAAAACCAAGATTCCAATAGTGATAAAGCGACTGATTGTGAGAGGGCAGGCTTTGCCCGGAAAGGTCACATTGAAACTGTTCGCCGTATATCTGCTTACGTTGCTGGCTGTTGAAAGTCGAGCTGGGATAATCCTGCACAGGGCTGTTGAGCCTGCCCGGATTGGTCTGGATATCAGTATTTCCGGTGAGAATCTGACGCTTTATTTTGCTCTCAGTGAAGAGTCTTTATCGGTACTTAAAAAAAAAATGGATCTGGAGCTGATCTATAGCCAGCTTCAACGCATACACTACTTTGCTTTACCGCCCGCCGCTGCCCATTGTCAGGTCATTGCACTTCAAGTCAATCGGGAAGAGGATCAAATCAGTGGCTATCAAACATTCCACTGCAAAAGTCCCGGACAACTCAAATACATTGACGTGAAACTTTATGAAGCCTTGCCTGACTTGCAAGCGATTGATGTCTGGCTGACCACAGAAAACTGGCAAAACAAAACCGTTGTCTACCCTGAGAAACGGCAGGTCTCCATCAAGTCGGGGATATTAAGATGACCAATGTTCAGGCCGTTGCCATTCAAGACCTTGAGCAGCGTATTGGTGACACTGAAGTTTTAAGAATTCCAGAGCTGGTAATCAAAGCGGGTGAAACGGTGTGTATTCAAGGCGGGAATGGCTCTGGAAAAACGACCTTGTTAAGAACCCTGGTGGGGCTTGTACGCAGTGATAGTGGTGAGGTGCTGGTTCTGGGCAATGATATGAGAACCATTGGCACCTCCACTCTGGAAAGATTTCGTGCGGACGCTATCGGATTTGTTTTTCAGCATTATCGGCTGGTTCCTTATCTCAGTGCCTTTGATAACATTCTGCTGCCCTGTTACTTCTCACCAAAAAGAAGATGTGAAGCAGAAAGAAAATCCGGGACTGCAGCCGAGGATGCCATTCGTCTGATTCGCAAGCTCAGTTTAAAAGACCCATCCCGGCTATCAAAAAATGCTGCGCAATACAGTGCGGGTCAACAGCAGCGTTTTGCGATTGCCCGCGCACTGATTGGCAAGCCTGAAATGGTGTTGGCGGATGAACCGGCCTCAGCCATGGACAGCCGGGGCAAGAAGGCCGTTTACCAGCTTTTGCAGGATGAATGCCGTGCCAGTGGTGCCACACTGATCTGTACAACCCATGATGAAAATGGCGTTGATGGTTTTGACCGTTATGTGGATATGGATGCCCTGAACCTGGCAAGGGAGCGCGAAAACCGATGGTCATTATGACGATTATGCGCAAAAGTCTTGGTCAGAGAGCAGGGCGCTCAACGATTTCAATTCTGGCACTTGCCTGCAGCATTGCGCTTCTTCTGGTGATCAGCCATATCCATGAAGCTGTCAGGTCTTATGCAAGGCAGGTGTCGTCAGGTGCAGACCTGATTGTCGGAGCACCTTCACAGCCGGTACACCTTGTCCTTTACAGTCTTTTTCGCATTGGTCCCCCTCCCCCGGTGATACCCTGGAATATCTATAAAGAAATAGCCGCCCTGGAGGATGTAGAGTGGGCGGCGCCGGTGTCCACCAATGAAAGCCACCGTGGATATACAGTGACAGGAAGTACTTCACGTTATATGGAAACCCTGCAGCTGAAAGCCCTTAACTTTATTGGTGCCAGCGGATCAGGCACTGCCTTCAGAAATCATCGTTCTGCATTTATTGGTGCCAGTCTGGCGGCAGACTATCAACCGGGAGAGACCCTGACGATAGCCAATGGATTTTCACCCTCATTAAAAGACGAGTATCAAACACCATTTATTATTCAGGGGGTTTTAATGGAAACCGGAACCTCGCTGGATAGTAATATTTTAATTCCGATTGAAGGGCTGCGAAAAAATCGAAAAGCCCATGGAATAAAAAATGATTATCTAAATTTCATTTTGATAAAACTGCGATATCGCCACTCCCTCTTCAAGGTGCAGAAAGTGTTGAAGTCAACCTTCAATACACCACTTGAAGTGGTGATTCCTGCGTTCGAACTGGAAAAGCTTGGACATTATCAACGTATGCTGAACAATGTGTTTATGGCAATGAGTTTTATCATCGGACTGCTCTCCCTGATGATGATGTATTTTAATCTTTCTGCCGGTTTTGCCGAGCGAAAACAGGAGGTCGAACTGTTGCGAATGGTAGGGGTCAGACCCTGGCAGCTGGCAGGACTGACACTGGCAGAACCGATGCTGCAGATTCTGTTTGCTCTGTGCTCTGGCGTCCTTATCTATAAAGTCTCGACGCTTTTCCTGGGGGGCTGGATTCCTGTTCTGAGCAGCATCGCGCTGCCTGTGGAGCAGCTGCTTTGGTTGCTGTCACTGTTTTTACTGGGTTTTCTGGTTGCCTGCTGGCCAGCATGGCGAATGTATGGTTTTTCCAGAAGAACCTAGGAGTGTTTATAACTCGTCAAGTGATCAACTATGGAAGGGGCTGGTACCATAGTTGTCACCATGCTGCTACCATACTGCCACCATAAATGTAGAGATTTCTTTTTAAAATTCATAGTAATAATTTGTGATATTTAACAAGTAAAATACTCTAAAAAACATTGAAACCAATTAAAGATGGCCAAAGTCTATTGTGAGTACCTACTAAAGAAAAAAGAGGTTCTTATTTATGGATAGCTTGTCATCATTGCCAGCCACCACTCAGCCAGCGATAACCTCTGCAGATCCAGAGGCTTCAAGTGGTGCTCCAGTAACCGTCGCTTCCAAAATCCCTGGAACGGATACCGTAACGGTGGCTGCAGGTGATACCAGGAATGAAATGCCAGACCGGGCGCCAGGAAAAGATGGACCTGGTGATTCAATAAGCGAAAAGACCGTTAAGGAAACCAGAACCGACACCCAAATGAGTCAAAAGGGGGCAGATGATGTAGAAAAAACAGGTTCGGAAGACGCTGCAGCAGCAGTAAGCTCAGAAGGTGCTACTGAAAGGGGACCGCTTAAATCAGTGACTGATAAGGTTCAGACTATTCAAACGAGTGATGATTCAGAGGCAGAGGCAGAGGCAGAAGAAGTTGCAGAAGAATCGCCCAAGCTGGCGAGGAGTGAATCTTTTGAATCTGCCGGGGATGATAAAGACGTAGATGAAAGTTCTGAAACTGAGGCGGCAGAAACTACTGCAAGTGATAAGAAAGAAGAGGAAAAGGAGGAAAGTTAATCAATGATGTCTGGTTCTTTGTGCTTATAGCTAAGGTCAAAAGAGTGTATCTCGGCTTGGCATGCTGCCTATCTGCTGCACGGTGCTCTGCTGGAACTGGTTTGTAAAGTGAGTGTGTTGGAGAGGTGTCTGGCTGTTGAGTCAGTTACCTCTCTTACTAAAATAATAAGAATCATGGGTAGACAGCCTGAACTGGAGGTGACAGTATGTCCGACTAGTCACCAAGAAATCTTTTTTATCGTTCAAGGAGTGAGCATGGGTAAAGGGTATCGAGAGTCAAGTACGAATTTGGAAGGCTCCGAGAAGAAACTAAGTTTTGTTATCAATACCACGGAAGATCGTGTCAGCCGCCTGCGCCAGGCATATCTTGATGGGGCGCTGATGGTTGATAGTGAGCGTCTCGCCGAAAAAATGCTTGCCTTTGAGCAACAGCTTGAAATTGTATTTCCCGAGAAAGACAGCCCTTAAGTCTGTTTAACACCTCTTAAAAAATCTCTTACCTGCCCAGGCTTGATCATCCACTGTGAATGAAGTACGCTTCCTGCCACATACGTTGATGTGTATGCCTTGGCAATCAGTCCGATCACGCATGCTCCCATGGCACAGCTGGATAGCGCAGCCCCCTCCTAAGGGGCAGGTCGGAGGTTCGAATCCTCCTGGGAGCGCCAATAAATTCAATAGCTTAGAGCCATTGTGTAATAAGAATTACTAAAACCATTACACAGTTATTACACACTATATGGCTACCTACAGAAAATTATCATCAGGAAAGTATCAGGCTGTTATTCGTAAGTCTGGATACCCTCAGAAGACTAAAGCATTCAATACTAAAGCAGAGGCTATACAGTGGTCTGAAGAGTATGAGTCCACAATAGATCAAGCTGTTACATCTGGTTCAGATTATCCTTTCTCAGAGTTCATTGAACTATACCTACAAGACTGTAGATCCAGACTCAAAAGACCAGACAATGAAGATTGCTTATGGAGAATTAATAAATCTTTCCTATCAAGACATACACTCTTTACTCTCACTCCACCGGCAATAGAAGCTCATAAACAGAAAAGACTAAGGAGTGTTACAGAGTCTACAGCCAGAAAGGATCTACTATTCATATCCAGACTCTACACCTTTGCACAGAGAAGACTCCATATTGATGTTAAGAATCCTGTGAAGTTGGTTCAGCTTACAAAGAATGGTAGAGCCAGAGACAGAATAGCATCACCAGAAGAACAGAGGCTCATACTTGATAACATTACTCCTAAGATGAGACCTGTCTTCATTGTGGCTATTGAGACTGCCATGAGGAGGAGTGAACTATCTTCTATCAGATGGGAATGGTTAGACCTCAGTAACAAGAGGTTAGTATTACCTGAAGAGATAACAAAGAATGGAGCCAGTAGAGATGTACCATTATCTTCTACAGCCATATCAATCTTTGAACAGTTAGGCATTAAGGATAAAGGTCTAATATTCAATGTTAAGTCTGAAGGTATCTCTACAGCCATGTATAGAGCCTGTATAAGAGCAGGTATAAAGGATTTAAGATTCCATGACCTTAGGCATACCAGCATCACTAAATACGCTAAGAAGGGATTATCTACAGCACAGTTAAGAGTTATTAGTGGTCATAAGACTCTTAGCCAGTTATCCAGATATGTAAATCTAACAGCTAATGATGTGGCTGGATTGATGGGATAACTGCCAGTGAACCAGTGAGATAGAGATACTAAAGTTCGTAGTAATATCTCAGTCTTTGGTATGCCTCTATTGCTACTGGTTCCAACTCTAATACTTCAGCTACTTCATCAATAGGAATACTATCAGCAGGATCAGTAAAGCCCTCTAGCATATCTATTTCTTCTTGGTTCAGATCTACTATCAGTCTGCTATAACTACTCATAATGCTTCCTTGGTTCACTAAGAATATTATACCTGCTCCTGTAAGCTCGTATAAGTCTCTCTAAGAGCTATCAATCTGACTGATACGATTTAACAGGTAGGGTATAGAAAAGCTCTCAGATCGAATATTTAGGGGCTATATGATAGGTCTAAAGACTTGAACCAAGGAAGATAAATAATTCCTACTTCTAATACTCTTCTTAATACTGGTGTTTAAATGCTGTAGATATAAAAAGCCTCCAGTATAGGAGGCTCTACAGTAAGACTGTTACTTAATATCTATATCTTTGAGTAAATTAGCTATAGCAGCTTTCTGTGTGTCACAAGTAATGAATGCTCTAGCTAATAATGGTGTTGTTAAAGAGTTTTGCATATCAATATATTCTGAGTAGTCTTCATAATACTTAGCCATCTGCTCTTGTGCTTTAGGTAATAGCTTATAGTCAGGATCACACTCAGACACATAATTGGTTGCATAGTTTAGACTGCGAATAGTATTACCAAGCTCATATCCTACAGTTGTACCAGTAACAGTCATATCTCTGATGCCTCCACTCATACATCCAGTTAAGAAGATTGCCATTACAATAGTAAATATATTCTTCATGCCTTGGTTCCCTCTCTATTGTGATCTGTGCCATGACTTATAACCAATGCCTAACAAGTAACTAATACCTGCTGTAGACTGAGATACCATTATCATTGAAATGATGTAGAAAGCTGCTTCTACATCATTAAAGTAACTGCTTCCTAGCTCTTCTATCCCAATTACAATCATAACTAATAGGATGGGTGTGACTACAAAGCCTGTAAGAATATTAATTGCTCTATGTTTTATGTTCATTGTCTTACCTGCCAGCATTTAAGTGAACCGTTGGGTAGTGTCTTGCAGGAAAATATCTTATTACCGTATTGATATGTCCCTATGCCTGTTGAACCATCATAACTCTTCTGTTGGAAGTAGTTATAGTTGCCATTAGGATCAATAGTCATAGAACCAGAAGCTGTAGAGTATGGTGTGTATGGGTTAGAGTAGTTGTTATTGTCCATACTCTGACTCTGTTGAAGCATACTGTTACCCATGCTGCTTAATGAATTACTAAAGCTATTGATTGCAGCAGAAGTTTCTTGTCTGTTTAGTTGTTGTTTATGGTTCCACTGCTGTACTTCATAGTCTGACATAGGATTCCTTACACCAGTTCTATTACCATCTTTGTCAGCACATACAAGCTGGCTATTATAGTTGGTGCCATAGTGTTTAGCACAGTTAGCATCACCAGCCATATAGTACCTACCATTCACATAGTTAGGGGCTGGATTAGTAGCACAGCCAGATAGAACCAGTGCAGACAGTAGAATAATAAGTATGGGTTTCACTGTAAGTACTCCATTGTAGTTATTGATGTTAGAGGTTACTGCTTGATACCTCTTGGTTCTGTGTTCGATATAGAAATTAACTCACTTATTTAGCCACTCGTCAGAGTGATTTTCACCCTTAACTGGTGTTCCACTCCTGTTCACAAAGAACATTGATTTTATCAGTATGTAAAGCAAGTAAGGGGGGAATATAACCATCAAAATGTACTTAAGTACTAGTGCTAAGGTGAACTTGATTTTCATTATTATCCCTCTTTATGCATATCAATACGCAGATGAGTATCCCATCTGTCTAATCGAATATCCATACCTGAATAGGACTAGAGTGTCTGTCTATTATTTATACATAGCTTGAGAGCTAATTTAAGCCTCTCTGAGAGACGATAGATATAGGTAGTATGTTTTAATCTCTACAGTGAGAAGTCTTCTGAGAGCTAATATTTAGTGGGTAGGAATTGATGTATCTAACGTATGAACCAAGAAAGATAATACTACAGGTAGAACTAGATAAATCTCTCATGGTTCACTGGTTCAGTACTAAATATATATACATGCTCTCAGAGCTAATTTAAGCCTCTCTGAGAGGTGTTTAATCTAACTGGTGTGATTTATCGTCTTAGGTGGGTAATAGCTCTAGAATCTAAAATATAGGGTGTATATGACAGAGTATCTACAATATGAACCAAGGAAGGATATATTAACCAGTGAGAGGTATAGATACCTCCTAATAATATATAAATAATACTAATAGACCTTAACTGTCAGAACAGAGGTGAATCACCCGAAGGGTGGAGTGCCGATAGTTCTGTAAGGTTAAGGTCGTATAAATATATATATAAATAATACTAAGTAATAGCTTGGCTACCGCAGGTAGCCTGTAGCGTCAAAGTATGTATATATTACTAGGCTAGCTACCTTCGGTAGCTAAGGTGAATAAAGAAATATATATATATATTACTGATTGCCTCCGGCGGGGTGAAACCGATTGTATATATATTAAGTAATTAAGTAAATGTATATATATATATATATATATATATATAATACCTTAAGACGCATACCCCTAACGTGGACTTCACGCTTAGCTTCCGTCCGGTGTGCCACCGAGCCGGTTCAGACTTGTCCACAGGGGTATGCTATTAGTTGGTTCATTGAGTAGATATTCCTTTTCTTATATAAAGGGAAAATGGATAAAAAAGTGTAAAAGTGCATTTTAGATATCTGTAAGTTAGCTCATTACCTTCTTGTTTATTATTCTTTTCTAAGCAGACTAAAGCCTAGCTCAGCAAAAATGTCCCACTACTTTATTAGTGTTCAATAGTAGTTTAATAGTAGATCTTAGGTGGTAGGGGTGTAGTTATTATATATATTACTACCCTAACTAAAGTCTAACTTTTTCCCATGAATTCTCTGTATATCCCGTCATTACTGGGCTGTAGTAAATTAGTTAGGCTTTAGTATAGTGGAAAAAAGTTCCAGTAGGGAGCATATATTAGTATATAGGCTGAGATTTCCGAGGATAAATCGGCTGTAACCCTTGGGAGACTAAGGCTAGAGTCCAAAAAAATACTTCCCATTTTGGGGAAAAAGTTTAAAAACATTTCCCCATTTAAGGGAAATTTATATCAGTATTTCCCATATTGGGTAAAAAATAATTTGGAATAATATTCATGTCTTTGTTCCTCTATTGGGGAAAAAATGGTATTATATGTTCTCCGATCTAGGAAATAATTCAATATTTAGGAGATGTGCCATGAACCAAGAAGCTAACCCAGTACGTGATGCACTGATGGATTTCAATTTCAATGATGATCGACAGGTTAATGCTATCCCTAAGGCTCGTCCTATGGGTTCCACTTACCACTACTTGAGCATTGAAGAGATGGCTGAACTCAGCAACGATGTATCTGATGCTGCTGTAACGCTGATGACATTCTACTTACGTAAGATCAAGTCTGTGAAGTTTGACTTCTGGAACGATGAAGCTACTGCTGAGGCTTTAGGTTGGGGAAAGAAGAAAGTTCTCAACAATAGACTTGCTCTGGTTAAAGCCGGTTGGATGAAGAAGATTAAGTTTACTCAGCCTACTACTAAAGCGAAGGTAACAGTGTTCTATATTGGTAAGGAAGCTTGCTCTAAGGTTAAGACTGCTGAAGAGTTCACTGCAATGCAGCCTATGTTGAAGCGTAGAGATGAATTAGTAGCTGAGTTAGGTCTTAAGTCGATTAATGCCTGTAATCCAGAGCAAGTATTCGAGATTTCTGAACAGCTAACTAAAGAAGGTCTACTCTAAGCTACTTAATCCCTCCACTACTTACCCTTCCTAAAACCTCTTAAAAGTATCTGAACCAATTAACTTTTATTGAGGTATCTATATGAACTCTATTAATCCTTTTGAACCAACTACTACTACTGTATCCAATGCTGTAGAGACTATGAGCAGCAGAGAGATTACTGAACTTACAGGTAAGAATCATGCTGATGTTATGAGAGACATTAAATCTCAATTAGGTCAGTTAGGAGATCTCAGCAAATTTGCTGGCATCTATTTAGACTCCATGAATAACTCAACTGCTGTTGCTACCATTGACCAAGCTACTTCTATGCTTGAAGAGTTAGGACTTATTAGTAACTACATTGATTGGGGAGAAACCTTTGGAACCAAGATTGAATATGTAGAAGGTAAAGCACTACTTGATGCTATGGGTATCTCATACACTGATCGTAATTGGACTTCCTGCCTTAAGAGGATAAATGAGCAGAATCACTTTGAAGAAGATAAGGACTTTACTACTATGCTGGCTTCAGAATTTCATGCACACACTGATGTATGCATGGAAAGTTCAGGTAATCGTGCAAAGGTTTACATCTACAAACCACACTCAGCAGCAGAAGCAGTATTATCTGCACATACTTCTAAGGGTAAGCAATCTCGTATGGGTATTATCCAAAAGACTGTAGCTCAACATACAGCACTGACTACTATTGCTGAAGTTAGTAGTGAGGAAGATGTTAAGGCTATTGCTCAAGCTGGTCTTACTGGTTCAGTACATGATGTTATGGCTCTATCCAGACCTTCAAAGCGTATTGCTAAACTCGTTGAGTCACACCCTGATAAGCCATTGGATGACATTGCTCAAGAGTTTATTGATGCATCTTACAACAATCCTAATGCTAACTATGATGATAGGGTAAGGTTTGCAGAGAGTCTTAGGAACACACTAACCAAGATCTACGATAAAAAGTTTATGGAGTGCAGTAGAGATAGAGCCAAAGCACTTAAGGTAATGGCAGAGATTGATGCAGCAGAGGTAATTATCACTAAATACGAAAGGAAGTTAGCAAGACAGGCAAAGACACTAGCAGAGAATAAATTAACAGAACTTGAAGCTAACTAACTAGTACTCAAAGGGAATTAGTATTACTGGTTCCCTTTCTTTTATCTGGTTCAACTCTTAGGGAGTACACAATGACAGACTACAATGCATCATCAATAAAGATACTGAGTGAGAAGGATATACAGAGTAAGTTCTTATGGAAGAAGGCTCAGTCATTAGCAGAAGAATACAGTGTACCTATTGAAATACTTAATAGAGCAGCAGAGGCTTCTATGTTATTGGGTATGGATCTCTCTTACTATGAACAGAAGTATCTACTCAAGGAGCCAGTAGAGACTAATAGTGAGTTCACTGAAGTCTATACAGACTTGATGAGACAGAGAAGGAGATAGGTATTCTATTGTTCTAGAGGTGGTATTACTTTCCTTGGTTCCACTACGTAGTAGCTACCTTCCTATCAATCAGTATTGATTAACTGTATATTACTCCTATGGATCAGATGGGATTACTACTATGCAACGTATATCAGAGGATAAAGTTAGGAAGATTAAGCTATTCACTAAGCAAGGTAAGACTGCTGAAGTGATTGCTAAGTTGTTAGGCATAAGTACAGCAACAGTCTACAGGGTTAGAGCTAATACAGGAGGTGTATATGATTAGAACAGTTATTCTATTAACTAAGAGTCAATGTAATACATTGCTTGGTTCACTCTCTGAGTTATACCCCCAATACACTTTTAGAGTTAGAGGTAAGTCAGATACTCCCTCCAACAATCCAGAAGATAAGAGTAAGCTGATACTACAGATTAGTAAGCTACTCAGAACCATATTAAGCACTACAAGAGGTATTAACGATGAAGCATAAGTATGATGATGACTTCCTTAAGGGTATGTATGAAGGCTTTGATGATATGGAACCAGAGTCAGATGATGATGGTATTGCTTGTATAGAGACTACAAAGAAGATATCAGCACCAGTGAATAGCATCATTGATCTTAAGATGAAGCTTAAACGGATTAAGGATAAAGAGTCTGAGAAGAAGTTACTCGCTAAGGTTAAGGAAGGTCTTACACCTAACAAAGCAGAGATGATTAATAGTATTGATGCTCTCATTGAGTTCTTGAGTGATATGCCTGAACCAAAGAAGCAGGTAGTAATAGACTTCTTTAAGGGAGGTGTGAAGTAATGGCTGGATTAGACTTCCTTGGTATGAGTGATAGTGACTTCTCTAAGCACATCAATAAAGACTCGGGTACTGAACCAGAACAGATGAGTATGGAGACTGTTGATGATTCTTGGTTCGAGGATAACCAGAGGGTAGAGAGAGCAGAGAAGTATCTACGTAGTCAGTCTAAGAAGCTTATGCCTAAAGATGAACCAGATGTATTAGAGAGATACTACTCTGCTAAGTCTGAAATAGACGAAGATGTGGATCTTAATAGTCTCAGTAGAGAAGAGTTACAGGACTATCTAGATAGACGTAATAGTAATCCTTGGAGAGATCAAAGAACTCTAACAGGCTACATTGAAGGAGACACAGCACTAAGGCATAAAGTATCTAAGTTATCCCCGAAGGAGCAATCTAAGCTACTCACTGTTATTAATGAAGCAGCACCTAACTACAGTAGTGGTAGTGACTTCTTCACTGGTTCCAGTATGAGAGGTGAGTACTACCATGACGTAGATGAGGTTATGGATGCTCTTAAGTCAGATGGAGATATGGGTATTAAAGCTAAGGATGCATTAGCTAAGTATCTAGGAGGTAGTTATGATTGATGCTATTAAGCCTCATGTATTTACTATTGTGATAGCCCTATTTGCTGCTTTTGGTTCATACCAAGTTAATGCTTATAGACTTGATCAGGTAGAGATAGAGTTAGCCAATAGAGATTCTAATATAGTTATTCAGGCTAAACACTCAACAGAGATTGAACTGCTTAAGGTTAATCTCAAGTACATGAGAGAGGCTTTAGACCGTATTGATAAGAGACAACAAGCATGGGAAGGAAGACTAGAGCTAATAATTGACACAGCTAAGTAAGGTTAGTCTTGTTAGAGTATAAACAAGGTGTATACTGTCAATGCCTACTTCATTACCTCTAGCGTTTAAGATAGAGAGCTACCTAGACTGTGTAGCTCTCTTTTTTTATGCCTTCTGTTCTTGGTTCCATATCAATATACTGATACCTCAAACTAACTAGAGGTAACTAATAATGGTTTGGAATACACTTAATCCCTTCAGTAATCAGTTCTTAAGCTTTGGGTTTGATCTTAATAATGGACAACCTCAGACAGCAGGAGTATCTACAGCTAGTTCTAATGCTCCATACTCTATTACTCCTGTTCCTACATCAATAGCTACAGCACAAGCAGCAGGTATGCCTGCATATACTCAAGGTGCTGCATATGGACAACAGCTACAGAGCCAGAGTAATTCACTACAGGACACACTCAATCCACAAAGTGATAATTTCTTTGGTATTACTGATGACGGTAAAGTATCTGTAGGTGGTATAGATTTTACTGGTTCAGATCTTATTAGTGGTGCTGGTTCATTGCTTCAGTTTGGATTGGGGTATGATGCCCTACGCCAACAACAGCAGTTAGCACAAGATCAATTAGCCTTGAACCAAGCCCAGTTTGATGAAGCAGTCCAGTATAGGGATGACATTCAAGCTAACAGTAGAAAAATACAGGGAATGTAGACTACAGTATTCAGTATTGATACTATTACTACTGTTCAAACTCCAATATGAACACTTGTCTAAGAACCTCCTTCACTATCCCTCTTGTGTTGGAGGTTTTTTATTACCTCTATATATTTCATCTGGTGAATACCTATTGATGTTTCTTGGTTCCATACCGTAGGTAACCAGCCATATCCTTTACTCAAAGCACAGAACCATACCTATCTATAGAGTTATAATCTTAGATGATACATTTATCGTCTATATCTAAAACCCTCTCAGATCGCTTTATTTTAGCTCTCAGAGATAGGTGTATTATATGTCTAGTGGTGGATATCTAATATTCCTTGGTTCAGTCTTTTAGGTAGGTATCTCTCAGAGCTAATTTAAAGCCTTCTGAGAGGTTTTTAGATATGCCTACATAAACAGACCAGTCAGATCTAATCTCTCTACCTACACCTATTGGATCGGCTCTTATTTGCTGTATGTAGGCTACTCCTGTATTATCTGAACCAAGCTGATTAGTTAGATCTTCGCAACGTCTACTATGGGGTGAATAGGTAACAGATGAACTAAGTATGTAAGTAGCTGATAGTCATACTGTCAAAGGTCAATGTCAGAGTGAACATATATGAGGTTATCAGAAGCTAATAGGCGTATTAGTGTAAGGTCTGAATAATCCTTAGCATTAGATAGTCCTGAAATATTCGCAACACAGAAGGATTGGATAATGTGACTGATGGACTATAGGCGTATAGGAAATCAGAGTAGGAACCAGTAACAGAGTAGACTGATCCTCTATCTGACTTGGTTCCATAAAACAGAATGCCTCTAACCTGAACCAAGTAGTGTTGCTCAGGTTTTTATGTATCTACCTTCCTATCAATAAAATCTCTGTTACCTTAAACTACTACCTTGCACTAATTGGTAGAGGTATGTAGTTATGGTTGATGTAGCACAGACAATAGTAGGTAATAATCTAAGTAATCAGGCTAGTCAGAGAGAACTGTTAGCAAGAGCTTTATATGATGCTGGTACAGGTAGAACTCCTGTAGCTTCTAATCCTTATGAATTAATCAGTACTGGTATATCTGGCTTTACAGGTGCATTAACAGCACCTTCAGCTAGAACAGAAGCACAGAAAGTATCTGATGCTAAAGCAGCTTTAGAAGCTGAAGCATTACAGTATCAGAGAGGAAGAGATACAGCAGCAGATAAGAGGGCAGATACTTTATTAAAGGCTCAGGTAGATAACTACCAGAATCAAGCTGAATACAGGGCAGGACAACTACGTAATGAAGCAGCTAGATTAGCTGGTCAACAGGCTACTAATAAACAGATTGCAGAATTACAGGGTAAGTTGAATGCTGCTAATAGTGCTCCTAAAGGCTTTGCTACTAATGATGATGGTAAGGCTTATGATACCTTTCTAGCTGATCTTAATAGTGGTCAAGGTAAGTATAATAATGCTATCAGTCTCTACAATAGGTCTAAGAATCTATCTATTCCTTCTGGTGCTAAAGGTTGGACTCAAGCACAGCTAACAGGTTTCTTTGGTTCACAGGATCAACTATCACAGTGGAGGACTGATATTAATAATCTGAGGGTATCCAGTGCTATTAATAATCTTCCTCCGGGTGTTGCATCAGATAAAGATATTGAATTGGTTCTCAAGGGTGTGCCTGATGAATTTGCAAGTAAAGAACAGCTTCAGCAGTATCTAACTGGTGCAGCTAAGTTACAGTCTCATGCTAATGCTTACAATGAGTTTGCTACTAGCTATCTAGATGCTAAGGGTAGTCGTAGAGGTCTGTCAGGTGCATGGAAAGAACATTCTAACAGTGACCAATTCAAACAACAGATGGTTGATAGGATTAATAATGATTTAGGTCTTAATTCTAATTCTGGTGCTGTCCCTCCTGAAGCTGAAAGAATTGGTGTAGTTCCTACTGGTTTATCTGGTGTATCACAGCCTCAAAACCTGCCAGATGGTACACCTGCTTATCTGGCTAGACCTAATAATCAACAGAACCAACAATCCAATGTTGTTAATTGGAATGACTTATAAGGAGTAGTGGGCATGGATATCAGATTACCTAATGGAACAGTACTGCAGGGAGTGCCAGATGGCACTTCCAAACAGGATATTATGAGAAAAGCTATCTCTTCAGGTTTAGCCTCTGAAGAAGATTTCCAACAGAACCAACAGCCATCAACACAGGATACTGAAGTAGATAGAGCCAATGCTTCAGTGGTTCAGTCCAGAAATAATCTACTTAATAGCTATCAACAATTAATACGTACTCAAGAAGATGCTGCTATCAACAATAAGATCAGACAGAAGCAAGTACAGTCTGGTATTAGAGATAAAGCTCCTAATAATACTGATTCCCTAACTTGGAGAGAGATATCTCGCATAGCTAATAGTACTGGTTCTGAGACACTGGATGATGCTTTAACAGGGTTTAATGAAGGTATTTCATTAGGCTTTAGTGATGAGCTACAGGGAATAGGTACTGCACTTGGTTCAATCTTTACTGATGAGTCTTTAAGTAATGCTTATGTCAGGGGTAGAGATGAAGCCAGAGCAGAACAGTATGCTGCGACAGAGAGAAGTCCTATTGCTGCTACTGCAGGTAATGTTGCTGGTACATTGGTTCCCGCAGCCGGTGTAACAGGTGCGGTTAGTAAGGTAGCTAATACATTAAACCTTGGTACAAAGGCTACGAGAGGCTTACAGATAGCAGGAGCAACCGCAGAGGGAGCATTAGCAGGAGTAGGAACCAGTGAATCAGATACAGGAACAGGATTAGCTGTTGATACTGCTACTGGTGCTGTTTTAGGTGGGATATTTGGAACTGTAGGTGAAGCTCTTGATATCGGTATTGGTGGAGTAAGGAATTTACTTCATAAGCCTAACGGTAAAGAGCTAATTCAAGAAGTACTCTTAGATGCTAAACCTGCTGATATTAGTAATGCTGATTATGCTGCACAGTTAAAGAACCAGATATCAGGATTAGGAGATCAGGCTACACTAGCAGACTTAGAACAGTTGACTGATATCACAGAACAGATAGGCAGACTTACAGCACCAGATACAGCAACAGTTAATACTCTAAATAATAGAGTGACAGCTACAGAGAATGCAGTTAAAGATACTCTATCATCCCCAATGCAAGCAGGAGATAGGCTATTAGGTGAGACTATTGTTGATTCTGACTTGGTTCCAGATACTAAGGTATTAGATCCAGAGAAGTTCACTAATAGGCTCAGAAAGGAAGCTAATCAGAGAGCTAAACCATTCTATGATGTAGCTAATACTTCTACTCCAAGGTCTACTCAGACTCAGAGACAAGAGATTAAGAGACTTAGAAACTCTACTCCTGCATTCAATAGATATTGGAACCAAGCTAGAACCAGTGTTCTTAATGGTAAGGTTCATAGAGATTCACCTGTATACACATTGGAGAAGGGTAAACAACAGATTGATTCTGATATAGCTAAAGAGTTAGCTACTGATGCTCCCAATAGATCCAAGGTAAGAGAGCTAGAGGAAGTAAGGGATATGTTTGCTGATCTTAGTGAACAGTATTCCCCAGATGTTAGAGCAGGTGATATAGCTTCAGTTGAAGTATTAGACCGTATAGGTCTATCTCCTAATGATATGGTTAATCCTATTACCACTGCTAGACGTTTAGGACAGGAACCAAGACAGATAGCATCAAATATTAATAGGGGTATAGCTGCTACTGAAGCTGGTATTGATTCTGGTAGACGTATCAGAAATGAAGCACAGTCATTAGCTGATGAGAGCTTACAGTTAGATGATCCAGTAAGATCACAGGTGCTTGGTGATTATGCTGATCGGGTTTATGGAAGTGATGGGGGCATTACACCAGACAGAGACAGGCTAATAAGATCACTGTCAGCACAAGATCCAAGAACTACAGCTAATCAGCAAGGTATAGGAGGAGGTACAGTTCTACGTAACAGGGTAGAACAAAGACCTAGACCACAATCAGGAAGACTATTAACTGATGCAGAGGAAGCAAATTTAGAAAGGATTGCAGAGGGTGTAGCTACTCCTTCAGATCATAGTCCTTTAACCAGATTATTAGATGCTGATGAGATTGCTAATAGGACTGCTAATCTGGCTAACCTAACTCCAAGAGGATTAGTAGGGAACCTACGCAATAACTTTAGACAGTTGGCTCAAGATGGTGCAAGTATGGCTGCCATATATACAGCAATAACTAACCCTAATGCTGTTATGTTTGGTCTGGTATCTAATAGATTGGGTCAGGCTCAAGCTGGTAGGCTCACTAATAAGAAGTTAGCAAGGGAAGCACAGAAAGACTTATTCAGGTTAGGTCTTAATGCTGATGAGGTAGATAACCTCTTACAAGGTAACTTTGATGCAGTGCCAAAATACAAAGTAGTAGAGTTCAGTAGGAAGTTAGCTGATGAGCTTAATATTACTGCTGAAGGTATTACAGATACTATAAGGACTGGTTCAATAGCATCAAGTAACATTAGTTCTAATACTAATGAAGATAGAGCAAGACAGAACTATACACATGAACCATTCACAGTAGAGGACTTCTAATGCTTATATCAACACTAGATCTGATGGATATGTCTAAACCTGTATACAGTCATCTCATCTATGACTCTACCTTTGCCTTTGCTGTTAATAGGAATAAGGCTGAGTGCTATAAGTCTGATGGGGATGGTTATTGGCTCAAGGCAGAACCAGAAGAGATACCACTAAGAGTTAGGAATAATATTCTCACTGGTTCAGTGAATAGGTTCTATGTTCTGGGTAAGACTATTAAAACATCACCAATAACAGAGCTATGTTAGTATACCTATGACTTACCAGTTCTAAGCCTCTATAGGAGGCTTTCTTTTTACCCTATACATTCTAATGACCCATGTCTTAAAGACTCTCAGACAGGCTTATATTAGCTCCTATAGGTATTACTTAATCCTCCTGTCTGCCTACGGAATACTTATTTATATTTATTGATTGAATACTAAACACTCAGAAAGATGAACCAAGAAACTAAAGATATACTAAAGGTAACAGTCCTCTTAAGAGATTTCTCAATATTGTAGACTTTCACTGAAGTCTAACTACTCCTGAATTTCAATATTTTAGGGTGTACAGACTAAAGCCTATTGATACTGTTAATCTATGGTTCACAGGAAAGATATTCACTAATCTAATACTACTATTCACAACATGAATATATCTGTCGTATATTATTTATACAGAGTATACTTCATTTTTATCTCAGTGATTTACAGGTGTAATATGTGCTTCTACAACCAATTAGCATCTACAGTCCCCCCCCTCCTTCAGATATGAACCAGAATAGATACCATACCCCCATAAACACATCAGGCAGAAGTAGAGGACAGTAATACTATCCTCAATACAGTTACATCATCTTCATCAACTGTTCTAAGTCAGTCTTAGAGATGCCAGTATCCTTAAGCTTCTGTAATTTATCCTGTAGCTTGTATTGCTTCTCCATCTCTTGTTTCTGTTCATCAGTAATAATGTTCATCAGTATCTCATACTTAATAGACACATCATCAGAAGTACTGGACTTAACAGACTTAACAGGAGTGTCTAACAGATTCCAGCGTCTAAACACTTGGTTGTAGTGCTGTATGTATGGGGAACTATCCTCATGCTCAATACTTTTGATTAGAGTCTCTACTTCAGACTTACTGAGTGCTGTCTTACCGTTAAAGTCATTCTTCTTAAAGTATGCTTGTATGTGTTGCTTCTTTGGTTCAAGTACTGCCATCAATGCATGTGCTTTGAGGGTAAGTTTACCTTCTGACATTGTAGTAACTCCTTTCATTAAAGTCTGAGTGTATAACAGAACCTTAGAAGGTAGAACCAAGTAAGAATTAATTGAAGCTATAGAACATTGCTACTCTATTGCTTATCTCTATTGGTTCCTCTTGTGTGTAAGCAGTAGAGTTACAGTCATGCAGTCAACTGTGCTGAAGTGTGTAATGACTCTAATACATAAAGGAGTAGTTCACTATACAGTTAGGCTGTAGACCTTATTACACAAAGGTTACAAAGGCTTATAGATAATTTATTGGTGCTGTAGTTCTGACTCCTAAGGGGCAGGTCGGAGGTTCGAATCCTCCTGGGAGCGCCAAAAAATCGATACCTGCAGTCCGATTCTCAATTCTTCCTGGATAAAAATTACCATCATGTTCCGAATCGGTTCTGATTTTTAAGACCTTTCATCCCTTTACCTGTCTTCTGATTCCAGTAGCGTTTTTTGCTGGGCTTTATATGCCCTTGTCCTGGATGCCGTCGGTATTTCTGATGTTTGTTGCCGCTGCTCTGTATTGGCTTTTCATTCGGCTCAGGCCTGAGGGAGGTGCGGTGCAGTTGGAGGGGACAGTGTTACTTGACTAAATGATCTGCCTTATGAGGATAGGGCAGGGTATTGCGAGTATAACTTGGAGTGGTTTGGGGGATATTTCTTTTTTTAGTTAAAAAATAAAATTTTTATTCTGATTGATGTTTCTTTTCAAATAAATATCCTGTCAAAAAAGGTTGTCATAGTGTGTCACATGGGATTCCTTATCCTCGGTACTGTGATACTATCTTTACGTAATCCTAACAAATCAGTGGTACTTTCATGTTCAGGAATTTCATGAATAGGTTGGTTTTCTGAAGCTTCGGCATCCCGCTCATCCCATAACTCTGGCCTCGTTAATCAGGTAACAGGTGCTTTTCAGCGCTTACCGTGTTCCCGTTGATTTCAAAAGGTATGAGTGCGTTATGAGAAGGAAGATCTCTCTGGCTGACAGTTTGTCAGAGTTCGGTCACGGTCTGAAACTAGCCAGGTATCGCTGTTGTAGAGATTATAATTTTTCGGTGAATGCTCCGTGCTTTATAAAATCTGGTTTGTGCTGAGTCACAGCAACCAGTTATAGAGCCATAAAGACGTGTGTAGCCGAAATTCCATGAATGCAGGCCGTATGGAACTGAAGGATGTATTTGGGACGGTTTCCAGCCCCTGCAGTTTTGACTGATAAAAACTTGAATGTAGTGCAGCAGGTAAATCATGAGTCAAGCCCAATCATTTTATGAACGAATGGCAAACACCAGCCTGGTTCTCAGGATTATTATTGGTATTATCCTGGGGTCTGGCCTGGCGGTTGTTTCGCCGGATACCGCAGTGGCAATCTCTTTCCTGGGTTCCCTGTTTGTCGGGGCTCTGAAAGCGGTAGCCCCTGTGCTGGTATTTGTTCTGGTAGCCTCTTCCATTGCCAACCAGAAACAGGGGCAGCACACGAATATGCGGCCGATTGTTTTCCTCTATATTCTTGGCACACTGGCGGCTGCTTTTGTCGCAGTATCCATGAGTTTTCTCTTTCCGGTGACATTGACGCTGGTTACCAACAGCGGTGGCGCCCTGCCTCCGGAAGGTATTATGGAGGTTCTCCATACACTCCTGTTTCAGATCGTTCAGAATCCTGTTGAAGCACTGTTGACCGGCAACTTCATTGGTATTCTTGCCTGGGCTATCGGTTTGGGCCTGGCATTGCGCCATGGCAGTGAGTCTACGCGGGTTATGGTGCATGACCTGTCAATGGCGGTTTCTGCTATCGTGCGTTTTGTTATCCAGCTGGCTCCCATCGGTGTTTTCGGGTTGGTTGCCAATACGATTGCGCAGACCGGTTTCGGGGTGCTGGTGGGTTACAGCAAGTTACTGGCGGTACTGGTCAGCAGCATGTTGATTATTGGGTTTATCATTAACCCGTTGATCGTTTATCTGAAGATTCGTCAAAACCCATTCCCCCTGGTGCTGCGTTGTATCCGTGAAAGTGGTGTAACGGCTTTCTTTACCCGCAGTTCTGCAGCCAATATTCCTGTGAATATGCAGCTGTGTAAAAACCTGGACCTCCATGAAGATACTTACTCAGTATCCATTCCCCTGGGCGCTACCATCAATATGGCGGGCGCGGCCATTACTATCACCGTAATGACGCTGGCAGCGGTGCATACACTGGATATTCCCGTTGACTTGCCAACCGCTTTGATGCTCAGCGTCGTTGCTTCCGTTTCTGCCTGTGGCGCTTCCGGTGTGGCAGGTGGTTCATTGTTGCTGATCCCGCTGGCCTGTAGTCTGTTTGGTATCTCTAATGATATTGCCATGCAGGTCGTTGCCGTCGGTTTTATTATTGGTGTGATTCAGGACTCTCTGGAAACGGCGTTGAACAGTTCTACCGATGTCGTCTTTACCGCTGCAGCATGCATGGCTGCTGAACGGCAAGAGGTGTCTCTGCCTGCTTCCAGTGCTTTATAAGTGCATCCGGGGGGAGGCTGATCAGAGTCCCTGGTTCTGGCCGGTGAGAAGGCTGTAGACCAGGGCAGGCTGGCTTTTTCCAGCTCTCTGATTTGCAGCTCAAGGTGGGTTTTGAATAATGGGTCGTTGTTAAAATCGGGGATGCTGCTGGCTGAATACGTTGTTTCGCCTTTGAGGCAGTCATGTAGTGCCCGCCTGGTTACCATTTTCATTCTTGCTTCCCGGATCTTTTCCTCCTTTTTCAGCTGTTGTTCTTCGCACTGTTGCTCAGTTTTTTTAATTATGGCTTTTGCTGTTAGCTGATCTTGTAAGTGCTCAAAGGGTGTTTCGTTTGTTACGCTGCAGTGAAGCTCTTGATAAGATTGCTGATCGACAGCCCTGTCTGTCCCCCGCGATAAAGACTGAAGATGTCGCATATGCAGTAATCTGAACAGGAACTCACCTTTGTGAAGTTCAATGTTATAGTTTTCAACGGTATCCATGATCGTCCTGATGTCGTCGCCGGGACGGTCGGTACCACAGGAATGCTCTAAAAATGCATTGATTTCCTGTTCAAGGTTGATTAGCTGGTAAGGAACGAGTGCGGCTTCCAGGGGGGGGAAATACAGGCAGGCTAACTGTTGGTTGAAGTCAGCAAGGTGGTCCGGGTTGGACGACAGATTGTTCGGATTTCTGATGGCGTTTTCAACCAGGGCTTTTGCTTTCACGAAATTGAGTATGTGTTGAGCGTCCCTTTGAACATCAGATTGACACTGTTCCCGGATCGTTGATTTGATGCGTTGAAGTATCTCTTCTCTATAATAAATTTGATAATAAAACTGGTTCCAATACTTGCTTAACTCTCTCAGCAACTGGTTTTGTTTCCAATCCTTCCAGCCGCTGTGCGTCTGTTCTTTGGCTTCTGACATTTTTATCAGGGTATCTTTACTGATCTGGCGGACTCGCCTTTTTGCCTCTATAGCCTTTGGGCTGTCTTTGGCAAAGGTCCTTTTCATCTGTTCTGTAATGGTTTCAGATAGCGATGTCCAGACTTCATCCCATTCGTTATAGTGTCGGGCGACAAAGCAACTGCTGCCAAAAAAAGTCATGATCCCGATACAGGCTGTTGTTAACCAGGGAGTACCAAAAAGAAGAACAATTTTAAAGGCATTAACCAACAGAATGGCTGTCGTGGCAAACACGGATGACACGCCCAGAATGCCAGCAACCTTTTTTCGCTCTGCTGATAACTCGCTGCGAGCTTCAATACTGGATGGATTGGCTATTACATTGTTTATTTTCTCCTGGTATTTATCAAAGCGCAGGATCAGCGGATCCAGAATAAAGCTCAAAGCCCTGCCAACGATACTGGTGCGTCGACCAATATGATGTGCCAGTCTGACGGTTGTCTCCGGGACCATGGAAGCGAGAAAATCGGATGTCAGCCCCAGGGTCAGGCTGGGCATTAAATCCCGGGCGCGGCACAGGTTATTCAATAACCGGGAAATCGCAGGCTTCATATGCTTGAGGCATTGTCTGGCAAAGTAGGTGGATAATACGTTTTGTGCGACTTTTTTTGCCTTGTTGATCAGGGTATCCAGACTATTGCTTAAAAATATTTCGATCACTGGCAGCCCGGTATGAAACGCGGTAATCATGTCCCGCAGCAGTTGGAACCGTTTGATGACAGAAGCTATTTGCGGATTTTCTAACGGATTAACATCCAGTGGTTGCGGTTTGTCACCTGAAAACAGAGAAGCCAGGGCATGGCCGCGCATACAGATCTCGATACGTTCAAGCAGCCCTGTTACCGATGTTTCCTGCCCAAGCAGGCTTTTTAACTGAGGCATCAAGAGGGCAAAATCCCCCCACATCACCCGGAAAAACTTTGGATTTTGTTGTGCTACCTTAAGTACGGTGCCCAGCGTGTCTGTGATTAAGGCGTGGATTGGGTTGTCAGAAGAGAATAATGACGTTATCAATCCTTTGCCTTCTTTATAGAGAAAGCCCAGTGCGTTTGGCAGTCCTGATGCCTTTAACCCCTGCATCAGTTCGCTGGCTTTCTGGCAAATATTCCTGCTTGCCTGTGACCCCCAGTTGAATACATCGCCAAAGAGCGCTTTAAACTCTTGATAAGGATCATAATCAAGTAATTTTAAATATCGCTTTCGATACAACTCGGCAATGCTATCCTCGATGTTTTCTTCTTCTTCCCGGACAAAATTCAGACAGCTGAGATAGTGTGCATAGGAATCAGGGTTCAGTGGTCGCAGGCCCATGCTCTTTCTTGATCTTGCCAATTGCCAGAGAACGTCAATATTCTGCTCGAAATGCTCACCGGGTAGTAAGCTGTCAGGCTCACCCCTGTCGATCAGGTGGGTCAGAAGCTGTTGTTGAGAATACGTCATGTCGTGGTAGCGCTGCATCCAGAGTAAGCAACTGTCGTAGCTGTCATCCTGTTCAGAGCGTTTCATCGCATCAATAAATTGCAATGTGGCCAGATAAAAAGACTTCTCGGGGCTGTTGCTGTTTTGTGACAACAAACTGAATATACGATCAGAATCGGGTAGCGTTAAAAAAAACCAGTGTGGAAACAGCCCGGGTTCGCCAGAGGATGATTGAGTAGCCAGGAAATGGTGAATTAACCGGGCAGAAACTGTCCGTTCTTCACTGACCAGGCGTCCTGGTGTTTTATCAGAGGTCGGCCTGGTTTTTTCAGGGTTAAGCAACCTGAGATTAAGGATATGCTGTCGTCGATCTATCAAGTCTGGCAGAGTGGCTTCGGCACGGGACGATTCAAGCTCATGGTCAAGGCGTTTGGCATGGAGCCAGCCAATCTCGTTGTCCAGTTGGGTTGCTATTTCCGGCACAAGATTCTGCCGGGTCAATTGACTTAGCAATGTCTGAACGCTTTCTGCAGTATGCGCTTGCCGCCCGGTTGTCAGGACAAGTTTTGCTGCCTTTATATGCCTTATGCATCGATACCGTTTTACGTTCAGGCAAACCAGGTAAGTCAGCACTTTTATAATGGTTTCAGGTTGTTCCCGGATGTAGTGATTAACGGCATTTCTCTTACCGTTATCTGTCCCGGAAATCGGTACCCTGACCGGTGGTTGATGAATAAGTCCGGTGAGAACGGCTTGAGCCGACTTTTCCATGTGGCATTTTGCCAGGCTCCACATGGCTCCCCTTAAGATATATTCACGCTCTTTGCACTGGTAGCCAAACTGTCTCAGCCAGGTGGTGGGTCTAAGGGGTTTTGGATCTTTGAGTTGATTGCTCTCGACGTTGTCAAGGGAGGTTGCCAACTGTTTCGAAGAGATTCTTCCTTTTTGTACCAGGAAGTCGGCATCCATTTTGGATTCCAGGGAGTACACATGGTATTGATGCTCAAATTCTCTCAGATTCTTCAGCATCGCCAGCTGGAACCTGGCGCTGTGCAGATTACTTTTGAGATCGTTGAAGTTTTCTCTGAGCGTTGCCAGGTTTGTTGTCAGGGTGTCTCTGAACCCGGTACGGTTTTGTATCCGGGATTTATGGAGTTTTTCAAAGGTATCCATTGATGTGCTGCCCAACTTTTCAAGCCGTCTTTCGAGAATCTCAATGGCAGTTTCGGGAAATAAAATGAGAAGGGCCTGTAAGATGCCATGGGGATAAAGAGCAATAAGCAACTCAGGCTGGTCATCTTCTGTATCGATTAAAAGACTGCCGGGGGTGCCGTCGGCGTGCGGAGCGAGTCCCACAATGGGCAGTGGCTGTTGGTAGATTTTCTGAAGTTCTGATGGCGTGTGATGTTTTCTGATGTCGACGTGTTTTGTCCGGGAAGTGGCTGCCGTTTTACCGTCATTTTCTTCCGATTCATAAGAAGTGCTGGAACACTCTAGTTGGTGGGGAACCTTTTCAGGTTGAGCTTTGTCAGCTTGCCCTTTGCTATTCAGGTCACTGTCGATGGCATCAACATCGATGGGTAACTCAATGCAGTGATCGTCCTCATGTTTTTCTCTGAAGCATGGCATATCAAGATTGATATGCTCCAGAACCTCTGACGGTGTTTCTCTGTCTGAAGAGAATATCTCCCGGTCGTTCCGGGATGAATCAAAAAAAACGTTGAGCTTATCGTACTGAACTGGTCGTGTTTGGCGATGGTGAATAGAGGTGTTGTTGAAATCCGGGCATTGGCTATTCTTTGCCGTTTTATGATGCTGCCGGTGTGAGTAGGTGTTGGTGGGGGTGTTTAGGGGGAAATACGACGATGCAAGTATCGACTGCATTATTTGGCCCTGAACGTTGAAAAATTTTAACCAACGGTTCAGACCCTGTTGCAAGGTGATGGTTTCATCTGCCTATTGTAAATATTTTGGTAGTTTCTCCTTTATTGTTGAGTGGTCAGGTATTTATGCGGAGCTAGTCTTTTATCACGGGTTTAATCGGCGTTTGTACTCTTTGTCAATGATGGGCTATTGTGATGAACCCATAGAGACAAAAGGGGGTTGCTGGATGTATAATCCTTCGAATTTTGTCTGCCGCATACTGACCGATCGCTCCTATGTATAAATTGACACGAAGTGCCCTGTTTTGCCTCTCTGCTGAAACCGCCCATGATTTTGCCATGGAAATGATCAGCGCGGGGGAACGTCTTGGCCTTATTCGGCTGATGGCACCTTCAGTCCCATCCAAACCCAGAGAAGTCATGGGGTTGACCTTTAACAATCCGGTTGGGTTGGCCGCAGGGCTTGATAAAAATGGCGAGTGTATTGATGGTCTTGGCAGTCTGGGATTTGGCTTTCTGGAACTGGGAACCGTGACACCGGTTGGGCAACCTGGTAACCCAAAGCCACGAATGTTCCGTATCCCTGAGCGAGAAGCGCTGATCAACCGCATGGGATTTAATAATCATGGTGTTGATCAACTTGTCGCGAATGTACAGAAAAGCAAATACCAAGGCGTTATCGGTATTAATATTGGCAAGAACCTGACCACGGCTGTTGAAGACGCCAATCGGGATTATCTGACCTGCCTGCGTAAAGTATATCCCCATGCCGACTACGTTGCCGTTAACCTGTCTTCTCCCAATACCCCGGGGTTAAGAAAGCTCCAGTATGGTGATGCCTTGAAAAGCCTGCTTTCAGCGCTGAAGGAAGAACAGGCGTCGCTGGCTAAAGAGTATGGTCGCCGGGTGCCTCTGGCCATCAAGATTGCCCCCGATATGGCCGACGATGAAATAGCTGCGGTTGCTGCTGAGCTGGTTTCCTATGAACTGGATGGTGTAATTGCCACCAATACGACACTGGATCGAGAGAAGGTCAGTGGCTTTGCGACAGCCGAGGAAGCGGGAGGACTCAGTGGCGCACCACTGAGTGATAAGTCCACGGCAGTGATTCAACTGCTGGCCAGCGAGCTGTCAGGTAAACTTCCGATTATTGGTGTTGGCGGTATTATGGATGCACAGACGGCCGCTGATAAGATCAGGGCAGGAGCCAGCCTGGTGCAGATATACTCGGGCTTTATTTATAAAGGGCCGGAGTTGATTCGAGAGGCTACTGAAGCCGTTTACTCTGTGGACGTTTAAAAAAGCTGATGTACAAGAAGATCGATGCATAAAAAGGTGCATTTTTCTACTTTCTACAGCGAGAGCAGCGGGTGATTTCTGAAAGCCCCGGAAGGGGCTTTTGATCAGCGCAGGTCGGCTGAATAGGTGTGAGAGAAATTATACATTCGGTGTAACCCCGAAATGCCCGTCATTCCTTCCCAGTTATCAACGCGACCTTCCCGCCAGCCACTTAACCACGACTGGCGTAAATCTGGCTCCTGATGGGGGCAGATGTCCCTGGAGCGGCCAGACAGGCCAATTTGGTATCCTTTATTAAAGGCTCTATCCGATTTATCCCTTTTGTGTCTTTTCAACATAGTCGCTGCCTCTTGCTGATTTGGTTATTGACGGCCTCCCTGGCGCCTCGGGTTTGCTTTGAGAATTACCGCACAGTTGACTTCACCCAGTGGTGGGGGTAACCAGAAGCCTGTCCCCAAAAGACGGTATGGGTAAAAAGTTGACTGAATAAGGTATTCACCCAAGGAAAGTCAATGATCTAAGTTTTATCCAAATCTGGCGCTTTTGTTGAGAAAACATTAAGAATTTTTAGTTAATAAAAGCTGTTGTTTAGCTTTATCAGGAATATAACGTTATGAGTACAACGATGCTGACTCTGTTTGCCAGTTGTCCCAGGGGAGTAGAATCCCTGCTGGCACAAGAGCTGAAGGAACTGGGAGCCAGTGACGTGGCGGAGACCGTTGCCGGAGTCAGCTTTGCCGGTAAACTGGAGCTGGCCTACAAGGCTTGCCTGTGGTCTCGTCTGGCCAGTCGCATTCTGCTGCGCCTTGGCGAAGTGGACGCTGGCGACAAGCAGGCGCTGTATCAGGGTGTACAGTCTTTTGACTGGGACGAGCATCTGGATCAGGGCTCCAGCTTTCGGGTTGATTTCAATGGTTCCACACCGGATATCACCCATACCCGCTTTGGCTCCCAGTTTGTCAAAGATGCCATTGTTGATCAGCTGCGTGATCGTTATGGCTGGCGCCCATCTGTTGATAACAGCAAGCCGGACCTGCGGGTCAATGTGCATGCCAGAAACGGCAGGGCCTTTATTGCCATTGACCTGTCAGGCCAGAGCCTGCATGAGCGCGGTTACCGTCTGGAAGCTGGTGAGGCACCCTTGAAAGAGAACCTGGCTGCGGCAATTTTGTACCGGGCCCGCTGGCCTGAACTGGCGAAACAGGGCAGTACCCTGCTGGACCCTATGTGTGGTTCCGGAACTTTTTTGATCGAAGGTGCCATGATGGCGGCTGACATCGCACCCGGATTGCTCAGGGCACGCTTTGGCTTTGATAAGTGGATGGGGCATATTCCCAAAATCTGGCTGGCGGTACTTGAACAAGCCCGTGCCCGTCGCACGGCTGGCCTGGCTGCGATGCAGGCGACCATCGTCGGTTATGAAGGTCTGCCCAAAATTGTCGGGAGAGCCAGGGCCAATATCCAGCGCGCCGGACTGGCTAAGCTGATTACCGTCAAGCCGCAGGAGCTGGCCAGCCTGAAGGTGGATCCGGACCTGCAACCGGGACTGGTGATTGCCAACCCGCCCTATGGTGAGCGTATGGGCGATGAGGCCAGCCTGGTTTATCTCTACAAACACCTTGGCGAAAAAATCAAACAGCAGACGCCGGGTTGGCAGGCGGCTATCTTTACCGCTTCACAGGCACTGGCCAGAAGTCTGGGTATGGGGCCAAAGAAAAGCTATACCCTGTTTAATGGTGCACTGTCCTGCAAGCTGTTTCTCTATGATGTTCGTGAACGACAGGCAGGCCAGCCGACTTTCGGACAAAACCGTCAGGAAAGTGTGGCGAATACCTCATTCAAGGCCAGCACAGCTGGTGGTGAAATGTTTGCCAACCGGTTGAAGAAAAATCTGAAGCAGCTGGGTAAGTGGGCCAGGAACGCGAATATTGACTGCTATCGTCTTTATGATGCTGACATGCCGGAATATGCCGTTGCCGTGGATCTCTACAGGGATTGGGTTCATGTGCAGGAATACGCGGCACCGAAAAGCATTGATGAGACTAAGGCTCACCAGCGTCTGCTGGAAGCGCTGGAGGTGATTCCCGGCGTACTGGGTATTCCGGACAGTCATGTGGTATTCAAGCGTCGTGAGCGTCAGTCTGGCAAGCGGCAGTACGAAAAGCTTGAGCAGTCCGGTGATATGCTTGAGGTAAAAGAAGGGGATTGTCGTTTACTGGTTAACCTGAGGGACTACCTGGATACCGGACTGTTTCTTGATCACCGGAAAATGCGCCTGCGCATTGCCAGGGAGGCCGCCGGCAAAGATTTCCTGAACCTGTTCTGCTACACCGGAACGGCGACCGTTCATGCCGCCGTGGCCGGTGCGGCGAGTACCACCAGTGTCGATCTGTCGAATACCTACCTTGGCTGGGCCAGAAAGAATCTGGCGCTCAATGGCCTGGTGGATCGCAAACACCGGCTGGAGCAGGCGGACTGCCTGCAGTGGCTGAAACAGGAGACACGGAACTATGATCTGATTTTTATGGATCCCCCTACCTTCTCAAACTCCAAGCGGCTGCGCGGGGTATTTGATGTGCAGGAAGCCCATGTTGAGTTGATCGAGCGGGCAATGGCCAGGCTGAAACCGGGTGGGGTGCTCTATTTCTCCAACAACTTCCGACGTTTCCATCTGGCTAAAGAGCTGGAGCAGAAGTTCCGCGTTGAGGAGATCACGGCTGCTACCATTGACCGGGACTTCCAGCGGAGACCGGGTATTCATCGTTGCTGGTGTATTCAGCGCTGAGTATTGAAGACAGGGTCAACAGGGCCTGAGCAGGTAATTCAGTAATATTTATAGTCCATATTAATCTTTGTGGTTATAAACCCCCGCTCTTATAGTGCATGCTGTTAAGTTATGGATTGATGGGGGAAATAATGAATCTGGAGATGATCAATCAGGAGCTGTCGACTCTGAGCCCGCAGGCTATTATCCAGTGGGCTGTCCAGCGTGCTGAAAAAACTGTGCTTACCACCAACTTCGGACCCCATGAAGCGGCCATAATCCATATGGCCACCCGGGTCAGGCCCGATGTTCCGGTGGTCTGGATCGATTCGGGTTATGGTACTAAAGCGACCTACCGCTTTGCTGACCAGCTGATTCAGCGTTTGAAACTCAATATTCAGGTCTTTCACCCACAATACAGTCGTGGTTTTCGTGATGCCATTTACGGTGGTGTACCGGAGGTAGATACCCCGGAACATGATGAGTTTACCCGTCAGGTAAAACTGGAGCCGTTTGCCCGTGCCATGAACGCATCAGCACCGGATTACTGGCTGACCGCCATCCGCAAGGATCAGACTGAATTCCGGCAGAACCTTGAGGTGGTCAGCCTGACCAATAATGGCTATTACCGGGTGGCGCCGCTTCTTAACTGGACTGAACTGGATGTTGAGGAGTACCTGGTCACTCACGACCTGCCCATAGAGGAAGATTACTACGACCCGACGAAAGTATACGGACATCGTGAGTGTGGGTTGCACACCTCAGTAGCGGGTTAGTGCATACGGGCAGCTGAAAGTTCATCATTATTTTTTGCTGCCGCCACGGCAATCGGGCGTCGCCGGGGCGGTCTGGTTTCTTGCCTGCCACTCGGCCGGTGTGTAGGTGTGCAGCGCCAGCGCATGAATCTGCTCCCGCAGCTCGTCAGCCAGCAGTGCGTAAATCATCTGGTGACGCTTGACCGGCATTTTCCCCTGAAATGCTTCACTGACAATGATCACCTTGAAGTGAGACTCTGATCCCGGTGGCGTATTGTGCAGATGGCTCTCATTGGTTATATCGATAAAGTCATTCTCCAGGGACTCCTTCAGCTTATCGATGATATTTTCTCTCATTCCCATACATCACCTCTTCTGTCCTGGCCCGGGCGACAAGGAATTTGTCTGACCTGGCAAGCGCTTTCTGGAACATTATAAGTAGCTGGCCCTGTGAAATCACATATTTCCAATACCTTGCTCAGGTTTATGGATGATTTTTTTTCATGGTCTATGCTCAAACCACCTTACTGCAGAAGCCCTCTGCTTAAGTGTTCTCAGGCTATACGGCAACGTTCTCCTTTTACGTGATATAAGGTACAGGTCTCATGGGAAATCCGGAAAAAGGTTTTGCTGGCAGGACAGTGAAGTCAGCCATGACCGTTCTGTCTGTCGCATTGATTATCGCGGCCTCTTCCACCATTGCTTATGCGGTCAAGACAGAAGCCACCGATAAGGACAGCGGCAATATCGACAACATCGACAATAGCATTGTGCCTCCCTACACAGAGCTGGCTGATGGGGAGTCCCGGGGAAAGTACAAACATAAATACAGAAGAGTGAACCGCAATCCGCAGGATCTCAGTGTGTCCAGGGATTTTAAATTCTATAAGCAGGTTGCATCCCTTGACCTGACTGATCCGGTGCAGGCCGAAACCTTTCTGAAGTTCATGGATATCCGGTTGGCAGAGAAGGAGCTGAATGAAGAGGTGGTGCTGGTCGGCGAAAATGAGTCGGAAATCCAATTATCGGAAATCAAAGTACCGGAAATGGCAGTTCCGGATGAGCAGGCAGCCGTCATTACTGAGCAGTCAGGGCAGCAAAGCGCCTTGAAACCTGAGGTGGAAAAAGAGGCTGTCGCTGTTCGTCAAACACCGGTCGGTACAAAAACGTCTAAAGATAAGGAGGAGTCATCAAACATTACCAAACCCCGAAAGCTTGACAACAGGAGGGAATCGCAAGAGCCACGTTCAAGGAGTTTTCAAAAGGGAAATGAAGAAAAGCCAGTAGTGGATAAAGAAAAGGAACGGGCGAGAATAGCCCGGGGCAGGGAGGCCCGTCTGGCAAGGGAGCAGGCAAAACAGAAAGCTGAAGAGCATAAACAGCTGGAAGAGCGGCGCGAAGCCGGTGATAAAGCCAGAACGGAACTGCTCAGGTTAGCTGAGGAGAAGCCCGGGGCTACGAGAAAAGCCAAGGCTGAAGAATTACGAATGGCTGAAGTGAAACATAAGGGCGAAGGAAAAGCCAAAGCAGGAACAGCGCAGGAACGCAGCCACCAGGAGAGAGAGAAAGAACGTCTTCTTAACAAAGATAAAAAGGAAGATGCTGCCCGGTCAGTGAAACAGGTAACAGACGCAGAGCTGCTCAAACAGGCCACGGCCAATATTCTACCCAGCCGACCGGTTGCCTATCAGATTGCCTCAGAACAGGATCACAAAATCGTCAATTTTGATCAGGCCATTACCCGCCGTTTCAAGGTGGCAGGCTCATTTCTGGATAAGGGTGAACACGGCAATAATATCGTCAAGGATCATCGTGGACGGGAGTTTATGAATGTGATGGCCTTCTGGGATGTGCTGGTTGAGTCCCGGGACAACGGTGATAATTACTATTATGGCAGTATTCAGTTCCCCCTGGGTAGTCGTCATCCAGCCATCATTAAAAGTACGCTACCCGGTGATGAAATCATGCAGGGATGTAAGGCTGGTGAAGTCATGGTACTGAAGGGCTTTGAGACAGAAGGTATTGATCACACCCATGGGCTGGTGGATGCCTATCTTGCCCACTCTGTTGTTATGCCAGATGGAACCATTGCCTTTCAGGAGGTAGTACGTCAGCCTTCCTTCAGCCTGGTTAATGTAGAAACCGGCTGTATGTCCCGCGATATATTCTCAAGGAGCCATGTGGACCCTGAAAGGATGGGGCATGACAAAACCCTATATGCTTTACCGGTCAAAGAGTAGGTCACCCATTCTTGATCACCATCAGGCGGTCGCCTGCCCTTGCCTCGGAATGAATCCAGACACAGAATGGGCTGCCGCCTGCGGAACGAACAATCGTGCACTCCAGTGTCTGTGAATCACTGTCAATGCCGGAAACTGGATAAGTAGCCTCAAGGCCTTCGTTCGATACCAGAGTAATATGCTCGCCAATAGCAACGTCGAAGGGCAGGCGGGTGGATAATTTGATGATGACTTCCGTTGAGCTGAGTGATACCAGTTCGGTAAGAATACCGGGCACTTCATCCCGGGTAGGCAATGCCAGGCTGAGATCACCGGTTACCCTGGTCTGACAGGCGAGAATATACCCTCTATTGATTTGCTCTGTGGTTAGTAATGACTGGGCTTGTGCAGGTGTGGATCCTGCCGTCACCCGAAGCATGCAGGAGTGACACACTCCGGCCCGACAGGAATAGGGTGCCTTGGCGTTCTGGCGCAGTAATCCATCCAGAAGGTTCTCGTTCTCATCCATCGGGTAACTGTTGCCCTGAAACTGAATCTTCGGCACGGAAAAACTCCTGTCCGTTGTTATGCTCAGTGAAGTTGCTGTGCAAGTTTATAACCTGCACTTGATATTACCAGTTGAGCCAAAGTTGAACCCTGATCTTTTTGCGAAAACTTGACCCCTGATGAGGTTTATCAATGTTATTGGCTTTGGGCATTGGTATAATTCCCGCCCAATAATGAGGATTGACTTTAGCTGCTGTTAATGATTGTGCCAATAAGAGTGATGCTCTCAGCTTATTGAACAGCTTCAAACCGGCAAGTTCAGATTGCGAAATAAAATTGTAGGACAAGGGGTGAAAAACCAATGAGTGTTGTTATTCGGGAAGATGATTTAATTCTGAGTGTGGCGGACGCACTGCAGTTTATTTCTTACTATCATCCCATTGATTTTATTGATGCGGTCTATCAAGCCTACCAGAAAGAAGAGTCGAAGGCGGCGAAAGATGCCATGGCCCAGATTCTGGTGAACTCCAGAATGTGCGCGATGGGCAAGCGTCCTATCTGTCAGGATACCGGTATCGTTACGGTCTTTGTCCGCGTCGGCATGAACGTACGTTTTGATACAGATCGATCCATTGAAGACTTGATCAACGAAGGCGTTCGCCGGGCCTATACCCATCCGGACAACGTACTGCGTGCTTCCGTCCTTGCCGATCCTGCCGGTGCCCGTATAAACACCAAAGACAATACGCCAGCGGTTATCCATATGACCCTGGTGCCGGGCGACACCGTTGAAGTGGAGCTGGCGGCCAAAGGCGGTGGCTCGGAAAACAAATCCAAAATGGTCATGCTCAACCCATCCGACAGCATTGTTGAGTGGGTGAAAAAGACCGTACCGACCATGGGTGCCGGCTGGTGTCCTCCGGGCATGTTGGGTATCGGTATTGGTGGCACCGCTGAAAAAGCCATGCTGATGGCCAAGGAAGCCCTGATGGAACCCATCGATATTCATGAGCTTCGTGAGCGTGGCCCACAGAACCGGGTGGAAGAGTTGCGCCTGGAGATTATGGATGAAGTGAACAAACTGGGCATTGGTGCCCAGGGCCTGGGTGGTCTGACCACCGTGCTGGATATCAAGATCAAGGATTACCCAACCCATGCGGCTTCCCTGCCTGTGGCCATGATCCCCAACTGTGCCGCCACCCGCCATGCCCACTTTACCTTGAACGGCAATGGCCCGGTATTCCAGAAAGCACCGAATATTGATGACTACCCGGAAGTCAGCCTGGATATGGGCGAAGGGGTACGCAAGGTCAATGTGGACAATCTGACCCATGATGAGATCAAAAGCTGGCAGCCAGGGGATACCGTTCTACTGTCTGGCAAGATTCTGACCGGTCGGGATGCCGCCCATAAACGCATGGTGGATATGATCGCAAAAGGCGAAGAACTGCCGGTTGACCTGAAAGGGCGCTTTATCTATTACGTAGGTCCCGTTGACCCTGTGCGTGATGAAGCGGTTGGCCCGGCTGGCCCAACCACCTCAACCCGTATGGACAAGTTTACCCGCACCATGCTGGAGAGCACCGGCCTTGCCGGTATGATCGGTAAGGCAGAGCGTGGTCCGGCAGCCATTGAAGCCATCAAAGATAATGAGTCTGTCTACCTGATCGCCGTCGGTGGTGCCGCTTACCTGGTCTCCCAGGCGGTGAAAAAGGCGGAAGTACTGGCCTTTCCTGAACTGGGCATGGAAGCGATCTACGAATTTGAAGTGGAAGATATGCCGGTGACCGTAGCCGTAGACTGTCGTGGCGAATCGGTTCACCAGAGCGGCCCGCAGATCTGGAAAAAGAAAATCGAGGAGCAGGTGCTGGAGGTTAAATAGGCCATACAGCCACGTTCCCACGCTTTCAGGCCCTGTGGGTCGCGTGGGAACGAGGTGCCTGCTTGAAAGTCCGATTGTGTGTAGAGAGTGGCTTTTCAGCCCTGTTTCTTGCAGGCCCTAAAACCAGGAGTCGTTTTCATGCCCATACAGCGTTCCGCTTCTCTCCAGAACCTCGTACAATCCCAGTACGTTCATGAGCGGGTCAGCGGAGCAGCTCCTCAACAACCAGGCATTGCGCAAGCCGCTCTGCGTTTTGCCAATGCCCATACATCTTTAGGCTCTGGTAATATTGGGGTTGGTCATTTACGTGCTATAAAACCCTGGACACCCAGCCTGCCTGATGCAGATGAGGTCGATGACATCATCCATGCATCACGACAGAAAAGAAAAAAATACAACTTCGAAGAATATATCTCAGAAGTTAAAAAAGTTAAGGTGGGTAACTGTGGCGAAAAAAGCAATCTTGTTCGTTATTTTCTGTCACAACAACCCGGTCCACTGATTTACTACCGTGTTTCCCTCTGGCCGAATAGTCATTGCTTTGTGGTAATGGACCAGGAGCCCAGCGTAGAGGGGTTGTTCCCTGATAATTTTAACGATTGGAATGACCAGGCCGTAATTATTGATCCATGGATCGGTATCTGTGCACCCGCAAGACACTACCCCGAACTCTGGCACATGAAGCTTGATACGATGGCCGCAGTGGGCATTGAGCTAAGAACCCCTTCCCATGAAGAAGGCAACTGGCTGAAGGCTGATGTACCATATTGGAAAAACATGCTGGAAAAAAATAAAAAATATTCGGCCGCCAAACGCCCTCCGCCTCCATCCTGGTGTCGGTTAGTGTAGAGCCAGTCTATACCCGTCGTCTTTCAAATGGTTACAAAGTGCCCGGAAAGCACTTGTCATATCTGTATTGAATTGTTTGTGTTGGAGAGGAGCTTTTAGAAGAAAGAATAGTCAGGGCGGATTCACGGGAATATCTTGCCCTGGTTCTGTAATCTCAGCTCCCGCAGACTGCACTCAGGCAAAGGCAGGTTTTTCGGATTGCGGCCATTGAGATGTTTCCCAATCACCCGCAGACTTGAACCTTTAAGCGACAGCGGTGTAGTTTCCGGGTTTATCTTATATTTACGGATAACTTTTTTGACCAGCTTCCTGGTCTGGTCGTTATGCGCGAGGGCACCACGCCTGAGCAATTCAAAGGCCATATCGACCCGATTTTGCCAGGCAGCTAACTCAAGCGTGGTCACCTGGCGGGCATCAATGCTGTTAACATCCGCATGGTGATCCAACAACAATTTCACCCTTCTTAAACACCCGGATTGCACAGCAATAGACAGTGGGGTGGATAAACCGAGTGACTTGCCGTTAACGTCCGCCCCGCATTCCAGCAACAACTTCGCGATCCTGATCCTTCCATTTCTCACCGCGATGTACAGTGGTGTTTGCATGCCCGAGTTGTTGCCGTTAACGTCTGCCCCGTACTGCAGCAATAGCTTTATCGCATTGAGATGTCCACCCGAGGCAGCCACATACAACGGGGTGGCGCATCCGCAGACCCGAGCGTCAGGATGCGCTCCGAATTTAAGTAGCATCTCAATAATCTTGTTACTGATGGGCCTTTTCCGAAAGACAGATCTCAACGGCGTTTTGGCACCAGCGGCATGATCGTCAGGGTTTGCCCCATGCTCCAGCAACAACTCCATGATCTTGAAACGCCGATGTTTCACAGCCACTTTCAACGGGGAATCCTGATATCGCAAATAGCATTCTTTGTGAATGTCCACGCCTTTGTGCAGTAGCTGCGCTACATCTTTAAAGTGTCCGGATCTGGCAGCCATGACCAGGTTCAGTTTGTCCCTAACGGTAATTTTACGCTTCCCTTTTACGGTCTGGTTACAGGGACTGTCATCCAGCTCTGTCCGGTCAGGGGTGGGGCTAGTGCCGGGTAAAGGGCTATGGCTGGCGGGATTATTAATACTGATTGCTGGCGTATTGCTGATACCATTCATACGTTTATTTCAGAAGTTCATTTTTCAACAAATAAGGCAAGTCGAAAGAAGACATTGTTTGTTTATCAAACACATCCTTCAGCCTCCTCTTGCACAAAATTTGCAGCCTGAGAGGCTTTTCCAGAGGCTTTTTCAGAGGGTTGAAGCCTAATTCCTGAGTGACTGTGCGAATAATATCCGGTGCCAGGCTCCTTTGAGGACAGCCGCCGTGGTAGAGCAGTACAGCAGCAGCTTCATAAAACCCGCATTTGTTGGCCCAGAACAGGGGGGTACCTTTACCAGTGTCACGGCTATGAACATCTGCCTCATGCCGCAACAATAACTCCACCACCTGGTCATGCCCTTCTGTTGCCGCCTGCGTCAAGGGCGTAAGCTGCCCGGCTTTCTTGCCGTGAACATCGGCCCCCGATTGCAACAGCAGTTCGACAATTTCAATTTGCCCGTATTGGGCCGCAATGGCCAGAGGAGTGAGGTGACTGCCATCAAAAGTACTGCCATCAGGATCAGCTCCCGATTGCAACAGAAGTTTCACTAACACAATATCACACTTGGCGACGGCCCCTGACAGTGGTGGAAATATTCGGTCGTTAAGGCGGTTTACGTCACCTGCATTATGCTTCAACAGCAATTTCACGATCTCGATGCAGCCTTCTTCAACAGCCAATCTCAGCAGACCTTCCCGGGGGCCTTGCCATTGTGCACCATGTTCCAACAACAGCTTGACAACGTGAACATGCCCATGCATGACCGCTTTGCTCAGGGAATTCCATTGGAAATAGCTTTTGTCACAGCTGTGAATGTTGGCTCCATAACTCAGCAGCAGCCGGGCAATCTCAGTATATCCCCTGACCGCAGCCTGCCACAGTGGAGTCCCCTTTCCGGACGTATGGCTATTAACCTCGGCTCCCCCATTCAGCAGCAGTCTTATCGCCCCAACCTGTCCATACTCTGCCGCCTGAGTCAGGGGCGTTTCCTCTCCGCGGGCATGGCTGTGAATATCCGCACCATGCTTCAATAACAGGCTTATTGCTTTAACCTGCCCATATTTTGCTGCCTGAGTCAGGGGTGTTTCTTTTCCGCGGGCATGGCTGTGAATATCCGCACCGTGCTCCAGCAACAGGCTTATCGCTTCAACCTGCCCATATTTTGCCGCCTGAGTCAGGGGCGTTTCCAGTCCATGGGCATGGCTGTGAATATCCGCGCCATGGGCCAGCAACAGGCTTATCGCGTCAATCTGTCCCCGCCGGGCAGCCTGAGACAGTGGTGTTTCCCCCCCCCGGGCATTGCTGTGAATATCCGCGCCATGGGCCAGCAACACCCTTATTGACTCAACCTGCCCTTGCTTGGCAGCCTGGGACAGTGGTGATTCCGCTGCGTGGGCATAGTAGTATATATACGCGTCATATCGCTGCCAGCCAGCCCTGGGCCGCAGTATTTTCCCTTTGCGGGCATGGGGGTGAATATCCGCGCCATATTCCAGCAGCAGGCTTATCGCCCCAACCTGTCCCCACCTGGCAGCCTGGGTCAGGGGAGTTCGCAAGCCAATGGTATTGCCATTCACGTTTGCCCGGTAATCAAGCAACAGCTGCATCAGTTTGATGTTACCCCGGCCAGCAGCCGTAGCCAGTGGCGTCAAGCCCCCGGAACCGCAGTGGTCAACATGTGCCCCGGACTCCAACAGCAACCTCGCCATGTCAACTGACCCACCTACGGCTGCCCGGCTCAATGGCGTAAGCCCCTGAGTGGCGGTGGACTGGCAGGCAGGCCGCTTGGGCAATCTTTCGTTGCTGCCATTAACCTCGGCACCATTTTCCAGCAGCCACGCCACCATCTTGATATTCCCCCACTCAACTGCGCAATTCAGTGAGGGGACGCTGGCAGCGCCGGTACCGTGTTCGCCCACGCCATTATTGTTGCTGGTATCAGCCAGACCGTCGGTCCTGACTACGGATTGCACCGCTACAGACCGTTTGCGACCATTGGACGGCGGGAATCCAGTGCTATCGGCTGTTACCAGATCGTCAGGGGCAGAGTTACAGGGAATCTGTTTTGTATACGTCGATGGAGCAGTGTCGTCCACTGCATTAGAAGTCCCCGGGATTTCAACAGCACCGGCTGGCGGCAAGCCAGGATAACCCCTGGCATTAAGTGGTTGCATGGTAACTTACCATCAGTCTCAATATGTCCCAAAGTTCTTAGAGCAATCACCCCGGAAAAAGGTTCCGGCTATCCGCCTCGAAATAACACGGTAACGGAATAATTGAAGACAGAATCGGGGATAATCATTTGTTGATTCTGGTCATATTATTTCCCCGGCATCTCAATATACTCAGCTAACCAGTTATAGTCTTATAAGGTTTGGAGGAATGGATTTCTTTCGTTACTGGGGGAAGGCTCGCGGTACTGAAACTGCCGGTAGTCTTGCGAGAAAAACTTACCATCTGCTGGCATATCACTCGCTTGATGTGGCCGCTACAGGCTGGTTATTGCTAAACCCGGGCAAGCCATTATGCCGACAACTGGCCCGGCAGCTATCGGTTCAGCCGCAGTGGTTACAGACATTTTTCTGTTTCTGCCTGATGCTTCATGATATCGGCAAATTCTGCCGGGGGTTCCAGAACCTGGCACCCAACCTTTCCCTCGACCTGGTGCCTGCAGAACCCCAGCGCAAATACGATACCCGCCATGATTCCCTGGGTTACTTACTGTGGCAGAAAGAATTATCCACGCGCCTGGCTGATCTGTTTCCCGATAGAAAAATACCAAGGGCGATCAGCCCCTGGCTGGAAGTCGTTTGTGGCCATCATGGCCAGCCTCCACGCAAAGACCGAATTGTCAGAACCTGCCTGAACCCTGAGGAGGATATCCCCGCTGCAGAAGCATTCGTCCGGAACATTGTCAGCTATTGGCAACCGGATTTTTCACCGTTAACTTCCATTGATAAAAAGGTCTTTAAAAAAGTGTCCTGGCAATTGGCTGGTGTTGCGGTGCTTGCAGACTGGCTGGGGTCTGATCAATCGGTATTTGGCTATCAAGAACGACCGATGCCTTTGCAGGATTATTGGCAGAGTTATGCCTTGCCTGCTGCGGAAAAAGTGGTATCTGGCTCTGCCTTGCAACCCGGAATGGTAAATCCCTTTACATCCATCAGACAGCAATTTGATTTTATCCATGAGGCCACCCCCCTGCAGGAATTTGCTGAGGTCATTGATCTGGGCGACAGCCCTCATCTATTTATTCTTGAGGATGTAACCGGGGCGGGGAAAACCGAAGCGGCCATGGTGCTGGTTCATCGTTTGATGGCGGCGGGCCTGGCGGATGGCTTGTATGTTGGTCTGCCTACCATGGCCACTGCCAATGGTATGTATCAGCGGTTGGCCAATAGCTATCAAGCTCTGTTTCAGAAGGGGGCTAAACCCTCGCTGGTACTGGCTCATGGTGCCAGTCAATTATCAGGGGCTTTCCAGTCATCCATCGGGATTGATCAGCACAAACCGGATAAAAGTTATCAGCCGGATGATTTATCCGCCAGCGCCTATTGCCATCAGTGGCTGGCAGATAGCCGCAAGAAAGCGCTGCTAGCCGATGTGGGTGTCGGTACCATTGACCAGGCGTTACTGGCGGTTTTGCCTGCACGACATCAGTCCCTGAGAATGCTGGGGCTGGGGAATAAAGTCCTGCTGGTAGACGAGGTGCATGCCTACGATCCCTATATGCGACAACTTCTCATCAGTTTACTGCAGGCTCATGCTGCCCAGGGCGGAAGCATAGTTCTGCTGTCGGCAACCCTACCCCTGGAATTTCGTTCTGAACTGGTAGCGGCTTATCTAAAAGGCCGGGGCTTTGCTGCGCCCGCTTTGCAGGAGGAGGGCTACCCTCTGGCTACTTATTGCTGTGACCAGGGGTTGCAGGAAAAGGTGATAGCCACCAGGTCCAGTGTCAAACGTACCGTAAAGGTCAAACGTCTGGCCAGTGAAGCAGAAGCCCTTGAACTTATCAGGAAAACGGCACAGGCCGGACAATCCATCTGCTGGATTCGCAATACTGTCCGGGATGCCAGGAGTGCCTATAACCAGTTGCAGCAAGAGAAATCTCTGACAAGCGATCGGTTAAGCCTGTTCCATAGTCGTTTTACCGTTTATGACCGTCAGGTTATTGAAAGCGATGTTCTTAACCGGTTTGGCAAATATTCAGAAGGTGAACAGCGCACAGGACAGATATTGATAGCCACTCAGGTAGTCGAACAGAGTCTGGACCTGGATTTTGACGTGATGATTTCAGATCTGGCGCCGGTGGATTTGCTGATCCAGCGAGCCGGACGGTTGCAACGGCATATTCGTAACGCCAGCGGCAGTGTTGCCGGTGTAAAGGATCAGCGGCCTGCACCGGTGCTCTATCTGTTATCCCCTGACCCCGACAAGATAGACAGTGAACACTGGTTAAGGACCCTGTTGCCGGGTAGTCAGGCTGTTTACGCTAATGTGGGCCAGCTTTGGTTAACGGCCGGGGTTATGCTGCAAGACCAGGGATTCTCCATGCCGGAAGATGCACGGCACTTGATAGAGAGTGTTTATGGCAAAGATGTTCAGGAGTGTATACCGGAGGTTTTGCAGCAGGCTTCCTCAGTAGCGGTAGCCAATGACCGGGCCAGAACCAGTATGGGGCATTTTAACTGTCTTGATTTGCAGCAGGGTTACACCTGGGGCAGTGGCGGGGCGGCCAATGGCTGGGATGAGGATACCCGGATTCCCACCCGTTTGAATGACATTGAAACCGTGACGGTTGTACTCGCTAAAGTAGATGGCAACGGTGACCTGCAGCCCTGGGTTGCGAATGAAAACCCGGACCATGCCTGGGCGCTGAGCCAGATTCGTCTGCCGGAAGGGGAGTGGCGCAAGGCAGAAGCACTGATCCCACCCCAATGGCAAACACCCATTACGGAATTGAAACAACGGCGACTCAGCCTTAAGTGGCTTGAAATTTTGCCCCTGGTGGCTGAAACCGGGCATCTCTATCAGTCAGAGAGTGGCTGGGACCTGGCAAGGAATAATGATAATGAATCTGATTAACGATCCATGGATTCCCGTAGTCCGGGAAGACGGCAGCAAAGATATTATCGCGCCCTGGCAAATAGCCGAAGCAGACAACCCGGTGATTGAGATTGCCGCACCACGGCCTGATTTTCAGGGGGCGTTGTACCAGTTTTTGATCGGGTTGCTGCAGACGTCTTTTGCTCCTGAGGATGAAGATGAGTGGCTGGAGCGGTGGGAGGGTGTGCCCGATAGCGACTCTGTAAAAATAGCTTTTGCCCGCTTTTCGGAAGCGTTTGAATTGATTAATGCTGGTGGGCCGAAGTTTTTGCAGGACTCAAATTTACAAGAACAAGTATTGCTGAAAAAAGGAGAACCAGTTAGCAGGCTGCTTATTGGTGCACCTGGAAAAAACACGGAGGAAAGCAATAAGGATTTGTTTATCAAGAGGCAGCATGATGCGGTCTTTTGTCAGTCATGTGCCGCAACGGCTCTTTTCACTTTGCAAACAAATGGCCCTCAGGGCGGTTCTGGCCATATGACAGGTATCAGGGGAGGAGGTCCTTTAACAACAATTTTGCTTCCGGTAGCTGAGTCAAGCGCCCTTTGGCAAAAGCTGTGGGTTAACGTCTTGTTTAAAGAGGGCAAGGGTTGGGATAAAGTTGATTCCTGTTCTGAGAAAATATTTCCCTGGCTGGATTTTCCAGCATTGTCTAAGAAAAAGCTATCTCCTACTTTTCCTGAAAGTGTCAGCCCTCTTCATGGATATTGGGGCATGCCGCGACGTATTCTGTTACAGGTGGCAACCAATACTGATAGTTCTTGTGCCTTATGTGGGAATAAAAATGGCGAAAAAATCAGTCATTTTATAACCGATACGTATGGCATTAACTATGAAGGCCCCTGGTTACACCCACTCACGCCTTATCGTTTTGATCGAAAACAGCAATCACTACCGTTAAGTATTAAGGGTAAGGAAGGTGGCTTGGGTTACCAGCACTGGCTTGGCCTTAATTTCCAGGATAAAGGTAATGGTTGCAGGGCTGCAGAGGTTATTGCGCATTTTCAAATACGAGCTTGTGACTTCCCGGAATTGTCCAAAACAGGCTTCAGGCTATGGTGTTTTGGTTATGACATGGACGGTTTTAAGGCTCTTTGTTGGTACGAGCATCAGTTGCCGGTAATCAAAATGCAGGAACCCTACAGAGAAGTCTTTATTGATTTGGTCACCGACCTGATAGAGTCCGCCAAAGAGGTTGTCAGGTTGCTGCGTAAACAAATAAAAGCAGCATGGGATATTAAGGATGAAAAGAAGCTGAAGGTTATTGATGCCTCTTTCTGGGAAGCCACTGAACCCCCCTTTTACGAACTACTGCAGATTTTGGCCTTACAGCCGGAAAGCACCAGCTCAATGCCTCCAGCTGTTGCCCGACAATGGGTGGACAAACTGCGCAATACTGCTGCCAACCTGTTTGACTACTGGGTACTTGAAGGTGAGCCGGAAAATATGGATATGAAGCGGATTATTCGTGCCCGTCGTTCTCTGGATGATGGTCTGTACAAAAGCAAGGCATTAAAACGCATCGTCACCATTGCTGATATGGCAACAGCCCCTGATTACCAGGAAGAGGTAGGTTGATGGATAAATATAGAAAGCTCAAGCCCGAGGATGCCCAGAGGTTGAAAGCCTGGTGGGCAACTTTGGATGAACATCGCGGCGACCGGGCCCAACTGCGCCGGGCCAGCCAGCCTGATGATATCCTGATGACTCCTGCTTTTTCTCAGTTCCTGCAGAGTATGCCGGGATACTGGGGCGTAGCGCCGGGTCGTCAGGGTATCAGTATCAGTGATGCAGCGTTTGTAGCGGCGGTGCTGGCCAGGGTGAAAAAAACAGAAGAAAAAAACAGCTTTGCCAGAACAATGGCCCTGCCAAAGGAACCCGGAGGCAAGGCTGTGATGAGTGAGCTGCGGTTTCAGCAGTTGCAGAAGAGCCGTAGCCCAGAGGAGTTTTTTACCCGTATCTGCCGTGCACTGGCCCTGGCCGAGGGTAAGGCCAATATTGCCTCACTGGCCGATGATTGCTTGCACTGGCTTTATGAATTCCGTTATGGCCCCGCATCGAAGCCCCTGGACCGCTTGATGGTGCGCTGGGCTTCTGATTATTACCACACGTTTAAAGATTGACAATTAAAGGGAATAAAACCATGAGCCGCTTTCTGCAACTGCATCTGCTGACCTCTTATCCGCCCGCTAACCTGAACCGTGATGATCTTGGCCGGCCTAAAACCGCCAAAATGGGCGGCAGTGATCGTTTACGGGTTTCTTCCCAGAGCCTGAAACGTGCCTGGCGAACATCCGATTTATTCCAGAGTGCTCTGCAAGGCGCTATGGGAGAGAGAACAAAACTACTGGGAGTGCAGCTGTTTCTAAGCCTGATAGAAAAACATGTTGATTTTAAAATGGCGGTTGATACAGCGGGAAAGCTGGCAGGTGTTTTTGGCAAAAATGAAGCACCTGATGATTTGAAAAAGAAAAAAGACCCGGAAAAGCAGGCACTGTATGCAAAATTACAGAAAAAATGGCGAGGCTGGAACCAGCAGAATCTTGGCATTGCTGAATACTCTCTGGAGCAATTGAATGAATTGCAAAAAATTGAAATATCCCAATTAGCCTTTGTCAGCCCCGAAGAAAAACAGAAGGTGTTTGAGCTGGTTGATTTAGTTGCGTCAGGTGGAGAGTTGGGAGAGAAGCTGGACATTCTGTGCGATACAACCTCAGCGGTAGATGTGGCGCTGTTTGGACGGATGCTGGCAGATCATCCCAGTAAAAATATTGAGGCAGCCTGTCAGGTAGCCCATGCCATTTCCGTCCACCCGATAACTATTGAAGATGACTACTTTACTGCCGTCGATGACCTGAACAGCGGCCATGAAGATGCGGGCGCAGCCCATATCGGTGAAACCGGTTTTGCCGCCGGACTCTTCTATTCCTACATCTGTATCAACAAGGAATTGCTGGTTGAGAACCTCAATGGTGACAAGACTTTGGCCAGCCGGGCGATCGCCGCACTGGTAGAGGCGGCCGCCAAAGTGGCTCCGGAGGGCAAGCAAAACAGCTTTGCTTCCCGGGCCTATGCCTCTTATGTACTGGCAGAAGCAGGAGACCAGCAGCCCCGTTCATTATCGGTGGCCTTCCTGAAGCCGGTTGGCCGACAAATCGACGACTATCAGACAGCGGCCATTGAAATGCTGAACCGGCAGCAGCAAAACTTTGATCAGGTTTACGGAGACTGTGCTGATGCCCGTTATGCCATCAATGCCGTTACTGGCGAGGGCAGCCTGAAAGAACTGCTGGCTTTTGCCAGTAAATAAGGAGCAGACCATGGAATATCTGGTCTTTCGTCTTTATGGCCCCATGGCAAGCTGGGGGGAAATTGCTGTGGGCGTAAACAGACATACGGCCCGCTATCCCAGTAAATCGGCATTGCTTGGATTGCTGGGAGCGGCATTAGGAATTTCTCGTGAAGATGAAGAATCTCAGCAGGATCTGTTTGATTATTATGCCATTGCGATCAAAACAGTGTCATGCGGTAGCCTGTTGAAAGATTATCATACGACACAGGTTCCAAACTCCAAGGTGAAATTTCGTTTCCGCTCTCGGCGGGATGAGCTGGTTGTCGGCTGGGAGCAACTGGATGCAGTCGTATCCAGCCGGGCATACCGCACCGATGCCCAGGCCATCGTTGCGGTATCCGCCAGGGCCGGGGCCTGCTGGTCTTTAGGCCAACTGCAGGAGGCACTGCAACGGCCAAAGTATCAGCTTTACCTTGGCCGTAAGGCCTGCCCACTGGCGGCTCCCCTGCAGGCGGAAATTATCGCTGGTGATGGTTTCTACACGGCGCTCAATAACTATCAGCCCAAACCGTTACTGATCGGTCAGCCTGACTGGGTAAGTGAACAGCGTTACCTGAAACCGGATGCCGTATGTCATTTCTACTGGCAGGGTTCCCTCGCTGAATTCACCGGCCAGTCGCTACAGATACCACCACAGGCTGTGCAGCAGCTGGTTCGTCATGACCAGCCCCTGTCCCGTACCCGCTGGCAGTTCCAACCACGGCAGGAAAATCTGTGGCTCAGGCCGTTGGCTGAATTGAGTGATAAGGAGAAGGTGTAATGTATCTGTCGCGTATTCAGCTGACTGGTGCTTTTGCCGCTGAACCGGAGCTGGCGGGCCTGCTTCGGAAAAACAGTTATGGTGTTCACCAGCTATTGTGGAAACTGTTTGACCAGGGCTCCCGTCACCTGTTTCGGGAAGAAAACAGCCGGGAGCAACTGGGCACTCGACGAAGCCTGCCCCTGTATTATGTACTGTCCAGCCAGCGGCCAAAGCAGGATTCAACACTGTTTACCGTTGAGAGCAAGCCTTTTTCCCCACAATTGCAGGTCGGGGACAAATTGGCGTTTCGACTAAGAGCCAATCCAACGGTATCACGTCGCGAAGAAGGCCGGAAAAACGCCAGTCGCCATGATGTGGTGATGGATGCCAAATACCAGCACCTGTTAAATGCCTGCCTGGTGGAAGGTGTGCTGCAGGAATCGGATGTATTCAGTGCTGATCAGCACAACCGGAAGACGGTGAAAAAGCGGTTTGAGAAAAAATACCTGGTTGAAAAACTGTTTGCCAGATTATCGGAAAAAGACCCGGGTGGATTGGCTGAAGCGAAGCACCGGTTTTTCCGGGAGCAGGAACAATCTGTTGCCGAAGCGGCGGAAAACTGGCTGATCAAGCGGGGGGAGCACCATGGTTATGCCATTGACGCTGTTCAGGCCACGGGGTATCAGTGGCATGCCCTGATGAAACCGGGTAACCATCGCAATTCAGGTTTCAGTGCCATGGACTATGAAGGGGTACTGACGGTTACCAATACCACTGATTTCCTCAATGTTCTGGCCAGTGGTCTGGGGCCTTCCAAAGGCTTTGGTTGTGGCTTGCTGATGATTCGCCGTATTTAGCTGGTTTGATACCGTTATCTGCCCGGGTGGCCATAAGGAATAAATATGTCGTTTATCCCGTTAAAACCCATTCCCATCAAAGACCGGGTATCCATGGTATTTGTAGCCATGGGGCGCATAGACGTCAAGGACGGTGCTTTTGTGGTTGTGGATGACGTGAAGGGAGATCGCAAGCATATACCGGTGGGGTCTGTTGTCTGCATTATGCTGGAGCCCGGTACCCGGGTTTCCCATGCAGCCGTCAAATTGGCGGCGGTGACCGGAACCCTGCTGATCTGGGTAGGGGAGTCAGGCGTCCGGCTCTATTCCGCCGGGCAACCGGGCGGGGCCCGTTCCGACAAACTGCTTTACCAGGCCAAACTGGCACTGGATGAGGAGTTGCGACTGAAAGTCGTGCGCAAGATGTTTGAGTTTCGCTTTGGTGAACCGGCACCGTCCCGCCGTTCAGTGGATCAGTTGCGGGGCATTGAAGGTGCCCGGGTGCGCAAGACCTATCAATTGATGGCAAAGCAGTATGGGGTAGAGTGGCATGGTCGTAAATATGACCCGAAGGACTGGGCAGCGGGGGATACCATCAACCAATGCCTGAGTGCTGCCACGGCCTGCCTTTACGGTGTGACTGAGGCAGCGGTGCTGGCGGCGGGTTATGCACCGGCCATTGGTTTTATCCATTCCGGCAAACCACTGGCCTTTGTATACGACATTGCCGATCTGTTTAAGTTTGAAACAGTGGTACCGGTGGCTTTTCAGATAGCGGCCAAAGGTACTGCTCAGCCCGACCGGGATGTTCGCATAGCTTGTCGTGACAGTTTCCGGCAAACCCGGTTATTGAAAAAGATTATTCCCACCATTGAAGAGATTCTGGCGGCCGGTGAGATTGAGCCACCGCCACCGCCGGAAGATGCCCAACCGCCAGCCATTCCTGAGCCACTATCGGTTGGGGATGAAGGACACAGGAGTGCCTGATCATGAGTATGCTGGTAGTGGTGACGGAAAACGTTCCACCCCGTTTACGCGGACGCCTGGCGGTTTGGTTGCTGGAAATCCGTGCCGGGGTTTATGTGGGCAATGTTTCCCAACGAATTCGGGAAATGATCTGGGAACAGGTCAACGCATTGGCAGGACAGGGCAATGTGGCCATGGCCTGGGCCATCAATAATGAATCCGGTTTTGATTTTCAGACCTATGGAAAAAATCGCCGTATCCCGATTGATGACGATGGTCTCAGGCTGGTGCTTTTTCAGCCGGAAGATGCCTGATTCTGGTTCTTTAACAAGGAGAAATGTAACAACAGAAATCTGGTGGAATTTTTGACGTTGGTAATTTGTTGATATATAAGATTGTTTTTTAAGAGTGTTCCCTGCGCCCGCAGGGATGAACCGCTAAAAATTGGATTAATAGCAAATGCTGTTGCGTGTTCCCTGCGCCCGCAGGGATGAACCGCGAGCATTTGTATTAGACAAAAACAAAAAACCGTGTTCCCTGCGCCCGCAGGGATGAACCGTTGTTAGTCAGAGCTTCAATCTCTGCCCCGAGGTGTTCCCTGCGCCCGCAGGGATGAACCGGTGAACAGAATGAACATCGTTGACCAACTCAAGTGTTCCCTGCGCCCGCAGGGATGAACCGGATTTCGTTCTGGGGTCGATGGAGAATGGGTAGTGTTCCCTGCGCCCGCAGGGATGAACCGCAAACAAAAGACGGTCAGACTCTACCTATTGAGTGTTCCCTGCGCCCGCAGGGATGAACCGCTGGTCAGAGATTCTCGGCGTATTAGATGAACGTGTTCCCTGCGCCCGCAGGGATGAACCGGATTAACAATTCTTCACCTTTACGCAGTGGTTGTGTTCCCTGCGCCCGCAGGGATGAACCGTTTTTATCCCGGGAGAAACAGTGTTTGGGTTGGTGTTCCCTGCGCCCGCAGGGATGAACCGCTTTTCAGTGATTTTTCCTGCCAGTTTCTTCAGTGTTCCCTGCGCCCGCAGGGATGAACCGGCAACCAATGGAGGACCCTCGAATATTCCCCCGTGTTCCCTGCGCCCGCAGGGATGAACCGTGATCCATCGACACAATTACCAACGGTTGCCAGTGTTCCCTGCGCCCGCAGGGATGAACCGGCCACCTGGTGCTCCTGCTGCCACATCTCCCGGTGTTCCCTGCGCCCGCAGGGATGAACCGCGTACATCAACGAACAATGGCACCAGGAACTGGTGTTCCCTGCGCCCGCAGGGATGAACCGTCACCAGAGCGGCCAAAGTCCTCACCAAAGCAGTGTTCCCTGCGCCCGCAGGGATGAACCGAGGGAAATAACAATGACAACAGCGCGAGTACAGTGTTCCCTGCGCCCGCAGGGATGAACCGCAACCGAGTACCAGTGGGTGCAGAAAACCATCGTGTTCCCTGCGCCCGCAGGGATGAACCGGATTATGAGTCCACTGTGGCGGTTCCCCGTAAGTGTTCCCTGCGCCCGCAGGGATGAACCGTTTTGAGGGAGTATATGCGGGAATTTGTGAAGGTGTTCCCTGCGCCCGCAGGGATGAACCGGTTTTATTTCGTCGTCATTTACCATAAAAAGTGTGTTCCCTGCGCCCGCAGGGATGAACCGACGATTACCAGGAGCTCACATGATTGAGGTTTGTGTTCCCTGCGCCCGCAGGGATGAACCGGTGGCCTTTTCCAGATCGTTGATCATGTGGGAGTGTTCCCTGCGCCCGCAGGGATGAACCGGCTTTCACCTTTTTCGGTTTAATGGCCTTATCGTGTTCCCTGCGCCCGCAGGGATGAACCGATATTGGTCATAAATAACAACTTCAGGAATCAGTGTTCCCTGCGCCCGCAGGGATGAACCGGTTAATAGCAGGCCACCGCCGTTCATTAGCGCGTGTTCCCTGCGCCCGCAGGGATGAACCGTAGAGTTTACGCTCACCCTGGTTTATTACGGCGTGTTCCCTGCGCCCGCAGGGATGAACCGACAATCTCCCTTATCAGAATCCCCATACGGTAGTGTTCCCTGCGCCCGCAGGGATGAACCGGGTTTTATATGAGATAGGACACCCGGCATAGAGTGTTCCCTGCGCCCGCAGGGATGAACCGGCATCAGTGTCGTCAATTACAAACTCACCGCCGTGTTCCCTGCGCCCGCAGGGATGAACCGGATTGACAGAGAGCAAAATGCATTCAGTAACCGTGTTCCCTGCGCCCGCAGGGATGAACCGCAAACCTCCTGAACGTCGTAAACTTCCAGATCGTGTTCCCTGCGCCCGCAGGGATGAACCGCAATCGTTCAGGTTTGCCCGGAAGGCGGGACCGTGTTCCCTGCGCCCGCAGGGATGAACCGCAATCATAGGAAAGCTGGCCTTTGCCATTGTGGTGTTCCCTGCGCCCGCAGGGATGAACCGAATGGAATTAACCTGTTCGGCAATAGAGGCCAGTGTTCCCTGCGCCCGCAGGGATGAACCGCATTTATGATTGCCGCTGAATCAATTGGTGGTGTGTTCCCTGCGCCCGCAGGGATGAACCGCCGATGCCTGGGTAACGCTTGTGGGATTTGAAGTGTTCCCTGCGCCCGCAGGGATGAACCGATAAGGCACTGGATACCGTGATTGCCATGCCGGTGTTCCCTGCGCCCGCAGGGATGAACCGGCTATCAGGTTGATAATCCCCGTTGGTTTCAAGTGTTCCCTGCGCCCGCAGGGATGAACCGGTCATCGTTGCAGCCATGGGCTACTTTGCCGAGTGTTCCCTGCGCCCGCAGGGATGAACCGGTATGCCCATCTTATCCCGCAACACCACCAGCGTGTTCCCTGCGCCCGCAGGGATGAACCGGAAACCTTTAGGCTTGTTAACGCCGTCGCCGTGTGTTCCCTGCGCCCGCAGGGATGAACCGAGCACGTCGTCGGCGTATTGGTGAACGGCGTCGTGTTCCCTGCGCCCGCAGGGATGAACCGGGTACTCCGGCTCAATATTGACAGTGATTAAAGTGTTCCCTGCGCCCGCAGGGATGAACCGAGAATGCCCTGGAATACCAGCGCCGACTCAATGTGTTCCCTGCGCCCGCAGGGATGAACCGCAAACCCATCATCCCAGCTGCGGTCTGTCAGTCGTGTTCCCTGCGCCCGCAGGGATGAACCGTGCTTCCATTGCCCGTTGCCTGTGGGCTTTCTGTGTTCCCTGCGCCCGCAGGGATGAACCGTTTTTTTCCAGTCCTATCGGACTGCTCGCTATGTGTTCCCTGCGCCCGCAGGGATGAACCGGGCTCAGGCTGAGGCCATGAAGTGGCTGGCCAGTGTTCCCTGCGCCCGCAGGGATGAACCGCCATCACCAAACGGGGCTTTAAATACCTTTCCGTGTTCCCTGCGCCCGCAGGGATGAACCGACAGAGAGCAGTACCACAAAACCCTGAGAAAAGTGTTCCCTGCGCCCGCAGGGATGAACCGACATCCTGTGGCGTCAGGTCCACATCGTCATAGTGTTCCCTGCGCCCGCAGGGATGAACCGAAACCGCGCTGCACCTGACCGCCATCAATGAAGTGTTCCCTGCGCCCGCAGGGATGAACCGCGCGTGCCTGGTGGTGGCATAGAGGTGTTGAGGTGTTCCCTGCGCCCGCAGGGATGAACCGCCAGCTCTTCATCTTCCAGGTTCTGCATAATCGTGTTCCCTGCGCCCGCAGGGATGAACCGAACCGGTTTTGATCACCGGGGCTTTCTGGTCTGTGTTCCCTGCGCCCGCAGGGATGAACCGTCTATCGGCTAGAACTTAACATTGAGGGATGAGTGTTCCCTGCGCCCGCAGGGATGAACCGTTTTCAGCACGATTCAAAGACTGTATGAGCAGGTGTTCCCTGCGCCCGCAGGGATGAACCGCATGAGAGAGGTTCTTCAGAGAACTTTAAAGAGTGTTCCCTGCGCCCGCAGGGATGAACCGGGTAGATGGTGAGCTGGCCTGTATTGTCGGCCGTGTTCCCTGCGCCCGCAGGGATGAACCGCTGGAAGAGTTCGAAAAACTGTCTGAAGTTGAGTGTTCCCTGCGCCCGCAGGGATGAACCGTAATCCATCAGCTCCTGAGCCTGAACTTTGCTGTGTTCCCTGCGCCCGCAGGGATGAACCGCCTGCTTCTGTAACTGGTAGCATCGCTGTTTAGTGTTCCCTGCGCCCGCAGGGATGAACCGGGTATATTCAAACCAGTTCTTCTCAGGCCTGAGTGTTCCCTGCGCCCGCAGGGATGAACCGCAGTACTTTATCAGCACTCAGCATCTTATCCAGTGTTCCCTGCGCCCGCAGGGATGAACCGTTCACTGATTGATGAGCGGGTCTTTCCAGTACGTGTTCCCTGCGCCCGCAGGGATGAACCGAGTCAGGCGTTGCCCAGTTGCTCGGTAACTTAGTGTTCCCTGCGCCCGCAGGGATGAACCGCAGGTCACCAGCATTAGCCGTAAATACCCTAAGTGTTCCCTGCGCCCGCAGGGATGAACCGCGGATGACCGTTATGACCTGCCGGATAATATTGTGTTCCCTGCGCCCGCAGGGATGAACCGTAGTCGTCTAGCACTCGCATGGTTCCATACCTGTGTTCCCTGCGCCCGCAGGGATGAACCGATGGAATCAATATCCCCGGACAGCGGTTCATCGTGTTCCCTGCGCCCGCAGGGATGAACCGAGAGGCCATAATTGCGCTGGCTGGCTGGTTGCGTGTTCCCTGCGCCCGCAGGGAACACTAAGTTACCGAG
>NZ_JAHHPP010000054.1 GCF_024606265.1 Endozoicomonas sp. SESOKO1 | reverse complement strand
CCCGGAAAGTCCGGAAGGCAGACTGGGGGCGGCGCGCTTCAGGGCGGAATGTTGCCTGAGGGGCCTGACGTTGAATGGCCAGCCGGTCACAACGGAAGTGGTGGTTAAGGATTTTCAGGCTGCCAGGGCAACACTGGAGCTGGCTCGTTTCAAAGCAGAATGCTGCCTGCGGGAGCTGCTGTTAAATGACCGGCCGGTGACACCGGATGCGGTGGTTGCGGATTATCAGGCTGCCGGGGCAACACTGGAACTGGCGCGCTTCAGGGCAGAATGTTGCCTGAGAGGCCTGCTGTTGAATGGCCAGCCGGTCACAACGGAAGTGGTGGTTAGGGATTTTCAGGCGGTCAGGGCAACATTGGAGCTGGCACGTTTCAAGGCGGATTGTTGCCTGAAGGGGCTGCCGTTGAATGGCCAGCAGATCGCACCGGAAGCGGTGGTCAGGGGTTTCCCGGGCAGTCCAGAGGGCAAACTGGGAATATTGCGCTTTAAGCAACAGTGCTGCCTGCGGAACCTGTCGCTAAATGGCAGGCAGGTCACACCGGATGCGGTGGTCAAGGATTTCCCGAATACTCCGGAAGGCAGACTGGGGATAGCACACTTTAAGGAACACTGTTGCCTGAGGGGTTTGCTATTGAATGGCCAGCCGGTCACGCCGGAGGCAGTGGTTAAGGATTTCCCGGATACCCCGGAAGGCAAACTGGCGACAGTTCGCTTCAAGGCGGAATGTTGCCTGAAGGGCTTGCCGTTGAATGGCCAGCCAGTCACACCGGAGGCGGTGGCCAGGGGTTATCAGGCGGACAAAACACTGGAGCTGGCGCGCTTCAAAGCTGAGTGTTGCCTGAAGGGACTGCGGTTGAATAGTCAGCCGGTCACCCCGGAGGCGGTGGTCAAGGATTATCAGTCTGCCGGGGCAACACTGGAGCTGGCACGCTTCAAAGCGGAATGCTGCCTGAAAGGCTTGCTGTTGAATAACCTGCCAGTCACACCGGAGGCGGTGGTTAAGGATTATCAGGCGGCCAAAGCAACACTGGAGCTGGCGCGCTTCAAAGAACAATGTTGTCTCAGGGGGCTGCCGTTGAATGGCCAGCCGGTCACCCCGGAGGCGGTGGTTAAGAATTATCAGGCCGTCAGGGCAACACTGGAACTGGCGCGCTTCAAAGCGGAATGCTGCCTCAGGGGCCTGCTGTTGAATAGCCAGCAGATCACACCGGAAGCAGTGGTTAAGGGTTTCCCGGACAGTCCGGAGGGCAAACTGGCGATAGCGCGCTTTAAGGAAGAATGTTGCCTGAGAGGGTTGCTGTTGAATGGCCGGCAGGTTACACCGGAGGCGGTGGTCAAGGATTTTCAGGCGGCCAGGGCAACACTTGAGCTGGCACGCTTCAAAGCGGAATGCTGCCTCAGGGGCCTGCCGCTGAATGGCCAGCGGGTCACACCGGAGGCGGTGGTTAAGGGTTTACCGGACAGTCCGGAGAGCAAGCTGGCGATAGCGCGCTTTAAGGGAGAATGTTGCCTGAGAGACCTGCCATTGAATGGTCAGCCGGTCACACCGGATGCGGTGATCAAGGATTTCCCGGATAACCCGGAAGGTAAACTGGGGAAAGCGCGCTTTAAGGAACGGTGTTGCCTGAGGGGCCTGCTGCTGAATGGCCTGCAGGTCACACCGGAGGCGGTGGTCAAGAATTATGAACGCGGTGGCTGGTTGCTTGAAAAAGCCACTTTTTATGCTCAGCTGGCATTGAATGCAAGGGAGTTGAATGGTTCCTACCTGGATAACCAGACAGTATTAGCCGCGTTTAATGCCGTCTCCGGAGATCATTCTTCAAGGCAAACCAGGTATCTGATACAAAGGCTGAGACAATCCCAACCGCAGGATGAGACCAGCGAAGCCCGGGATATACACCAACAGGCCTGGCAAATCCTGAATAACGTACCGGTTAAGGACGATGAGCAATATCGACTGCAATGTATCCTGAAATTCATGGCCATGCAGAATGAATTGACCATTGATCATCAGCACGTGTCAGCAGAACAGGTGTTGCAATCCATCAAAACGCTAAGGAGTTCATTCAGGAATTTACGCCTCCGTTTCTTCTTTCTGGCACACTGCCATATCAAGGGACAATCTATTTGTGGGCGTAAAGTTCATCAATATCAGGTACTCAAGTGCCTTCAAAATTTCCCTGAAAGAAGCAAGCTGCGCCATGCCCTGGGCCGTTGGTTTGAACAAAGCAGCGCTGAAGCCAATATAATGGATAAAATCCTGTTTAAACGGGAAAATACCGGCAGTGACAGCCCTGACCGATCCGCAACCTCTGCCATCCAGCATAAGGCTCCTGTAACCGTCACCAGGAAGCACTTCGTATCGCACAAACAATCCAGAGACAACGCCTGGCCAGGTTACTTGCCCAGTGATGAAAACCGTTATTCAGCCCATCATGTGAATAACCTTATGGCTCAAATTCTGAAGCCGGGGTCAAAAACAGGTGAACCGGGTTTCCCGGACCATCAGGCTCCACGATTAAATGCACTAACGTTACATACACTGGAGATTATTCAGGAAATCAATGGTTCTTATCCCTCTCCCACCATTCTGATTACCGGTTCATACGCGCGCTTTTTACAGAACTTCTGCTCAAGATTTAATGATATTGACATTATCTGCGCCACAGAAGCGTCTGCCAGAACACTTTTTGGCAAGCTGCAGGCACTGAACACCGACAGGGATGCCGAAATACCCACAAGCATCATCATCGCGCCAATCCCGGGATGTCCGGAAATTCAACTGCCAGGCGCCTACAGTATTCAGCTTCTGGACGGTGATTTGGGCACGAAAGCCATGGGGCTTCAGGTAAATGTTGACGCCAGAATAACACACACCGATGAAGCACCACTGGCCGTGCACGTTCCCGGCGTCGAGAGGCCAGTAAGGTGTTTGTCGTTTACCGGAGAAACCAGATTACTGAATGATACGCTGGCATACCTCGCTGACAACCTTGATCCATTGACAAAACAATTGAAAAAAGGAGAGATATTCCAAATACCACGAACCATTCTTTTTAATTTTCCCCAAAACCTCGATGAGTGTATTTATGGCCTGCTTATGCGCTCCCTGCTTACCCTGAATAAAGCCAGGGAGTTTCTTGCCTTGCACTGTGAAAAAAACCATGACTATCGGACTGACCCGCTTCAGGAACAGCAACAGCAACAACAGCAACAACGCCTACATACGCTGACTGCGAATCTTCAAATGAAGTTAGCCAGCCATGCTTACCGCAATGATTTTGAGCTCAGGGTTAACGACTGGCTGGCGACAAGTAAGGCTGTTAATGATTACCTGATCAAGAGGCAGACATTTATCAAAGCACTGCTTGCAATGATGCACGCAGGATTGCAGTGAACCTAATAATCATTTTGAGGTCAAAGAGCAGTATCTATAGTCCAAGTGCGCAGGGCTTTGTTCTGAAGGCAACAGCATCAACCTGCTCCCAACCAAAGCCTGTTGGCCAGGTTAACCAAAAGGCCGGTTCCAGCGGGATTCAAAACCGCTCGAGAAGCACATTCAGTGGTAAAAGAGTCTCAAACCGTCAGCCTTACAGAGATATGGCCGCCCCCTTGAGTGATGGCAAACATATTGAGGATGCCTTCTGGAAAAAAAAGCCATTACGAGGACGTCAAGTCACCACCACTGATGTACTTGCTGCCTATGGACATGACAGATCCTCGATCAGAAGTGCCTTCTTCCTGCAAAAACTTTGCTTGCAGAACATTCTGCATAACCACAGAAAAGTGACCCCGGATCAGGTCATTCAGGAATTCAACCGGGTGCCGGATCGAAATAACAAGTACAAATTAGCAAAGGCACGCTTCAAAGCGGAATGTTGCATGAGGGGCCTGGTGTTAAATGGCCAGCAGGTCACAGCAGATGCTGTGATTAAGGATTTTCCGGAGAGTCCGGAAGGCAAACTGGGGATAGCGCGCTTCAAAGCGGATTGTTGCCTGAAGGGGCTGTCGTTCAGT
>NZ_JAHHPP010000053.1 GCF_024606265.1 Endozoicomonas sp. SESOKO1 | reverse complement strand
CTCTGCTGGTTGATGACTCTCTGCTGGTTGATGACTCTCTGCTGGTTGATGACTCAGTGGTTATTACAGTTTTTAATGTCTCTGTTGGTTGGTCAACACTGGTTGCATCGTCTGGAACAGTGGCAATACCTGCATTTATATTGTTGCTGTTTCCGGTGCTTGATGACGTCGCTGGTTTGGTTGTTGGCTGTATCGTGGTGTGCTCTGCATCGATTGCCTTTTTTGCTGCATTTTCTGCAATGATCACCGGCACTATTGGTGGTTGCTTTGGTTTTGCTGCTGAGCCTTGGGAAGCTTGCTTTTCAGAGTGTTTTTTATGTTTTTTTTCGATCGCTTTTTTTATGGCCTCGTACAACTTTTTAAGTGTTTTGGCTCCTTTTTTTGTCGCGACACCACCTGCTCCAATGCCTCCTCCAACTTCACCACCGGCTTCACCACCGGCTTCACCACCAGCTCCAGCGCCTGCTCCAGCACCTGCTCCAGCTTCACCACCGGCTTCACCGCCAGCTTCACCACCTTCACCTTCACCGTCTTCTGCCTGGTTACAGCCGCCAACCGACCGTGTGCATCTGACGGCCTGCCTTCCTGTTTTCCCTGCCTTTTTAGCAGTTTTCTTGCTGACCTCTTCAAGGGTTTTTTCCCCGCCTTTTTCCCCGGTTTCTTTGGCGGCTTTTTCTCCTGCTTTCTCCCCGAATTCTTCTCCAACTTTCTCCCCGAGGTTCTCACCTGCGTTTTGAGATAGCCCGTTAAGGATTCTGTCTGCGGCATCCTCGGTGACCTCAGTGGCCATTTGTGACAGGCATTCGGGGCAGCGGGCCATGAATGCTAACAATGCCAGGCCAGCCTGTCCGGCAAAGGCACCGATCCCGCCACCGATTATCCCACCAATAGTACTACCGGATACACCGCTGCTGCCCTGGCTTTCGGATGCTCCATGGGCACCGCCGGGTTGGGCTGCACCGGCCTGTGCTCCAACGGCACTAGCGCCCGGCTCTGGGTCAAGCATGCGGAAGTCTCTTTCACCAGCCAGCTTGAACCGCTCTCCGTCAGTGATGGTGTCCAGGTTAGTGGTTGCCTGTGCCGCACCTTGTGGTACTGATTGAGCATCGGCATCAGCAGTTTTTTTCGGGGCGGAGGGCAAGTGTTTGGCGATGTCATTCAGTGTGGTGACAGCGTGGGCATTCATCAGCCTGATGTTGGTTGAGTATTCAGCTTGATTTGGATACATTTCCAGGGCGGTAAGGACTTCCCGCATCAGATAAACCATGGACATTTGCTTAATTTCTGCCAGTGTTTCTGACTCTGGTGGTGACAGGGATTTCAGGTTGATGTGCAGACGTTTCCCGGTGGCAGCATTTTTGACGGTTTCAAGGTATTTTGTCGTCAGGGCGTTGATTCTTTCCTTGTCAAGTGCTTCGAGTTCGTAGGGGCGGTGGGTCATTATATCTTTAAGAGTTAGTGCTGAATCCTGGATCAGTTCAAGGTTTTCAAACTCAATGTTTTCAAACGGGCTCAGGATATCCTTGGTAAGAGCACAGAAACCTGTGCCTGGAATGGGGACAGCATCTGCCTTGGGGGGGACCAGTGGTATCTTCTGTTTATCAGAAAAACGCTTTAGTACCTTTAGTATGTTCTTTTGTAGCTGATTCAGATCATTACCAGTAACCGTCATCACACCGACTTGAACATCCTGAACTGTGAGCCTGAAGACATTGTCGCTTTTGCTAAAAGCGAAGTAACAGATATGATCAGAAGCAGGTGCAACCCCAAACTGGGCCAATTCAGTACCAAGGCTGTCAACATCAACCTGGTGAAGCAGTTTCTTGATCAGATCACTTATTGAATTGAATCTGCGCGATGTGATTTTAAGCTCGTTATTTACTGCATTCCTCACTGTTTGTGCTTTTTTGTAGGCTTGGGCAATATATAAGCTGTCAGCATTCAGCCCCAATGAAGCTGGATGATTCTTTAGTGAATGTGGAGTCTTGAGATATAATACATCCTGCAAGGTCATTCTGATCTGGATTGGGAGCCGAGTATAACCGGTACCAAACAATATTGACTCTGCCAGACTAGTCAATGAAGTTGAGAACTTCCCATTTTGGCCTGCTATGGCTGTGGACAGTAAATCCGCGAAACAATATCCCAGTTTCTTATCGTAAGCCAGGGCCAGGGCATCATGAGCAATCGCTTGACAAAAGATCTTATTCAAATTGAGCGAGGCAGCTGCCGTATTGGCCAGTGATTGCACACTAGCCAGATTTTTTTTTAACGCCCTGATTTCTTTTAAAAATTCATGATAAGGGTTTTCTGATTCGTAGCCTTCTCGGATATACTGTATTTTGTTGTACAGTATATTAACCTTGAAGGTAATTTGGCCAGCTTGGTAGAAACCTTTGTCTTTGATAGCCTTTTCAATGTCTTGGCTGTACTTTTCCAGCCCTGACTTAATCGTTTCTTTATTTTTCATCCATTCGAACATCTCTTCGAATTCAGGATCATTAGTGATGTGATCAACTTCATACAGAGCTTTGGTGAAGGTATCACGCATTTGCCTGAATCCTTGGAAGAATTTTTTCATCTCTTTCTGCATTGGTTCTTTCTCAAATTCATCAAGCAGTCTTTCGAACTTAAATTTAATGTTCCCAATTTCCATTTCTGTAAGGTTTCTTCTGGTTCTTTTTCTTTTCGTGTCATCCTGATCATGGCTCGGGAGATAACTCTTTATTTGGTCAGTGAGCTGTTTCAGTTTATTGTTATAAACCCTGGCGTCGTCGGGAAAGGATTTTTTAATAGCCCTGATGAAGGAAGAAACAATGAGTACCAGATTGAATAATTCATACATTGTTACCCTTGCTTCAATACCTGATATTAACTCGGACAAATCAATCATTGGGTGTGGCCGCTGACTGTAACGGATGTCCGGCAATGGATCCTCCGGACGTTTACCGATGATTGTTTCGGGCTGCTTAGCTATCCCGGTGATATTCCCCCAGGAATTTTCGGCAGTTGCCATGAGACTGTTTTTTTGCTGTTGTTGGTAGTACACCAGCTCGTCTCTCAGCGACGCCATTAACGTGATTTTCACACTATCGGAAAGCAACTCCCCCAGTGGCGGCAGGGCAGTCGTCGGTGTAAGTGGACTTGTTGTGTTGGTCGCCTGAGTTGTGTTTACCGTCTGGGCTGTAGCCGTTGCTGAACTGTCGCTAACCGTTGTATGTGTTGGTATTGAGGGGGTGAAAGTACGGGTATGGTCAGCAGTTGATAAGATGGGTGATGAGACCATGCTGCCAGTGGTTGAGCCAGACGGTAGTCCTGTGGTTTCCGGGTTGACATCGGTGGTTGTGGAGTTTTCAGATAATGGTGTGAGTGGTTTGTTAGCAATGGAGTTTGTCTCAGTGCTATTGCTGTGATTTTTTTCAGGTGCAGGCTTAATGAAAAGTTTATCATGAGCACGATACTGTAGGTATTCAGTTAATTTCTTTTGCATATTTTCTATCTTGTCTTCCAGAACCTTGGTTTCTGCCTGGTTTTTATTAATCAGTTTCTGGACATCTGACTCGGCACTTGTTTGATAAGACAGGAATTTCTTTTTGGTTGATTGTTCGGATAAATCTTTTTGAGTGGCATCAGCAGTGTAGGCATTCGGATAAGCAGCTGACGTTGGTGCTATCTGGTTATTCATTACCTGTTACCTTTGTATTAGTCAGTTGATGTGGAACAATGTGTTGGCCAGTGTCTTATGATTTTTACAGGCAGACTAACGGATAAATCAGGCGCTATTATTTTTTGTAATAATTCAGCTTCCAGCAAAGGCATATTGTTGTGATTTTGAACAGCTCTAGATAGTGAATGGTAAATGTCTATTAAACTGCCTCTTCAGTTCATACCTTATTCTGTGTTGGATAGCAGCATAGACCATCAGACACAGTGTCATCACCATTATTGATATGCGCCAACACTTTGCACTGCAGATTCTTGAAGCAGATCGTCAACTCTCATGAAAGCCCTGTGATGATCGAAAAAAGATTCTTGGGTTTTTCAGGGCCGAGCACACGGCCTATGCTTGTCTGGAGGTTTTTTGTGCAAAGAACAACAAATTGTCGGCTTTGATTCTGGCTATTGGCCCTGGCATCACCGTTATGCTGGCGGACACCGATGCAGGTTCTATTGTCACGGCTGCTCAGTCAGGAGCCCAGTGGGGTTACCGGCTGGTGCTGCTGAATGTGATATTGATTCCAATACTGTATTTTGTGCAGGAGCTGACCGCCAGGCTTGGGATGACCACCGGAAAGGGTCATGGGCTGTTGATCAAGGAGCGGTTTGGGACATTCTGGGCTTATATCTCAATAATCACCCTTTTCATGATTATTCATACTGGTTTCTCATTTCCGCTAACGGTTTGGGAAAAGGTGACTATTCTGAGTATTTATATTGTCGTATGTGGTATTGCTACTGTCATGATGACCCTGTGAAAGAGTTTTCAACCAACGGTCGGATGATAACAGGGTTGCAATCAGGTTGGATGGCCAGCGAATAACATTGTGATGCTATTCGCCAGGGTATTTGCGGGATAATCAGGCGTTCTTCATCTGAAAAATCAGCTTTTCAGCGGTGCAGTCAAACTCAAACATGGCACGAATCACTGTCTGGCCGTTTTCATCAACGGTTTCAGCAGAGATCTTGCAGTTACCGGAGCCGATTTTTGCCGCTTCTTCTTTCAGCGCATCCAATCGGGATTCAGCATTGACGCCAGAGAGGTCGATAGTCAGAACGGTATCGTCTTCTTTAATGATGGTGCCAACTTCCACGCAGTTGCAGGCCAGGCTTTCGTAAGGATCTTTCTCATTCATGGCGGCTACCTACTTTCAATATTTTTACGTCCAGACGAAAAAAGCCGGGGAAGTCCCCAGCTTTTTTATTATTGAATCCGGATCATAGCGTTGAATAAAGATTCACACCAGCAGATTCATGACAAACATGGCCATCAGGGAGTTCAGGATACAGATCCCGAACATGACCGGGTAACGGCGACCATCGGTACCGACAACGCCAAGAATACGGCCAGCATATTGAATGGTGGAACCCATCAGGTAAATGGCAGGCGCCAGAATGGCAATGTCACGGGCATGCAGGGCACCTTCATTCAACAGGCCGACGGCAACACCAACCGCGCCACCCATGGACATCACTGCCGCCATCAGTACGGCAGCCCCTTCACCGGGTACGCCAAACAGCGCCATCAGCGGGCCAAAGACGGTGGCCAGAACATCCAGAAAACCGGTCAGGGAGAGAATCTTGATGATTACGAAGGCCATCATGATGTTCGGGATAATGCTCCCGATGCCGATGCCCCAGCCTTTACGGGCGCCTTCAACAAAGACGTCAGTGATCATCTTTTTACTTTCAGGTGCAGCACTCATGATCAGTTAGCCTCCGCAGTTGTGGCAGTGATTGCATTTTTGCCGGATTTCTTGTCAATGGCCTTAAGGTAGAAGCGCATAATGTTGGCGCCGACGATTTTGAAGACAAACATGACCGCCAGGGCAAGGCCAATAGAACCGGGAACCGTAGTACCCGCCGTATCAGTCAGGGTGAACAGAATGGCACCGGAACCGAAGAAGTTGACGATCAGTGCACCGCCAGAAAACTGGAATGCTGTAAATACATCCTTCTCTTTTTCAGTCAGTTCGCCCTCATCAGCCAGGGATTTTGTCAGGCCCGCACCAACGTCGGTGGACTGCAGACTGCCGATAATCGCCAGACCAGTAGAACCAGGAATACCCATCAAAGGGCGAAGCAGAGGCGTCAGCATTTTACGGGCGGCTTTCAGCGCACCGTAATGCTCAAGCACCGCGATCATACCCAGGGCGAACATGGCCGTAGGTACCAGGCCCAGGGCAAACAAAAAGCCATCGGCGGCACCGTTACCACCCACGCCACGGAAAGCGGACATGCCACCAGTAGCGTCTTTCATCAGCTTGCCAAAGCTGCCATTAAGGGTGGTAAAGTCAAAGACACCGTACCACTCATTAGACTTAAGCAGTCCGGAAAAGAACACGACAGCGAATGCCAGTGCTATATAGGCTCCAATGGAGACCTTCTCCTGATCATCAGTTTTCATTGTTTCTCCCCGGGATATTTGCAAGAGTTGTAGGAATCTGATCAAAAAATTTACTTCCCTGAGAGCTTATAAGCCTGTCGGGCAAGATAGAATCCGGGTTAGACGCAGTATTTCGTACTTTGACTTCGGTTCTTAGCAGACGGGTTGGTCCCCCACGCAGAGCATACCAGGAGGGCGCGGTATGGGAATTAGCACCTTTCTCACTGGTACTGATAATCCTCACATTTGCTATCGGCGTTCGATTTGCTGATAAAGACGACGGTGTTTTGCAATGATGAATATTGAAGGAGTTAACAGGGAATGGGGTGTTTTTCTGTGAGGATGTGGGGTTTTTCGTGAGTAGGTGATTTTCCTTTTTTCTTACGTGTTTCTGGTATAGGCTGCGCCTTGTTGTACTCATTTAAAAAGTAAATTGTCGTGGACCAGTCTTACCATGACGACTTACCCATGCAAAGTGGGTCGGAATACCATCGAAAGGCAAATAGCCATGTCAGAAAAGCCAATAGAGAACCCGTCGTCGCTGCGTCGAAATGTGAATATGCTGGGTACCTTGCTGGGTGACGTCATCCGGGATCACAAGGGCGAAGCCTTCCTTAATAAAATTGAGTCTATTCGCAAATTGTCCAAAGCGGCCCGCAATGACGCAGTGGGTGATGACGGTGTGAATGAACAGCAGGCACTGCTGGACCTTCTGCACAGCCTGCCTGATGATGAGCTGGTACCTGTGGTAAGATCTTTCAGCCATTTCCTGAATCTCACCAATATTGCCGAGCAGTTTCACCTGGTTTCCAGGGACTGTGAAACCAGTTACTGTGTTCCTGACCACTTTCATGAATTGCTCAATACATTGAAACAGAAAGGTTTCAGTGATCAGCAGATCGCAGGGAAAGCCTCTGAACTGGATGTCGAGGTGGTACTTACTGCGCACCCGACGGAAGTAACCCGCCGTACATTAATTCAGAAATATGAGCAGGTATTCCAGTGTCTGAATGATCTGGAAAACCAGTCTCTCAGTGAGAATGAAAAACAGCGCATTGAACAGCGCATTCGCCAGTTGATCACCCAGGCCTGGCATACCTATGAGTTTCGCAGTAAGCGACCCACGCCGGTTGATGAAGCAAAAGGTGGCTTTGCCACCATTGAGCACTCCCTGTGGAATGCGGTGCCACAGTTTGTCCGTCAGATGGATGAGCGCCTTCAGGAGGTCACCGGTCACCGGTTGGCGATTGATGCGGTACCCGTTCACTTTTCTTCCTGGATGGGGGGTGACCGGGATGGTAACCCGTTTGTAACGTCTGAAGTGACCCGTGAAGTGTTGCTGCTCAGCCGCTGGATGGCTGCAGACCTGTTTCTAAGAGATCTGAAACCATTGATCAGTGAGCTTTCCATGAATGATTGCAGTGATGAGCTGCGAGCGCTTGTGGGTGACTCCCGGGAACCTTACTGGTCTGTTTTAAAAGAGTTGCGGGAGAAGCTGAAACATACACGTCAATGGTGCGAGCGAGGTCTGGCCAGACCCGGGGATGCCTATTTAACACCGACAGCGGGTGTCATTCTTGATAATGAAGAGCTGATCAAACCGTTAAGGTTGTGTTACCAGTCTCTCCATGATTGTGGCCTGGGAGTGATTGCCGATGGTCCTTTGCTGGATACCCTGAGAAGGGCTTACTGCTTTGGCCTGACCCTGATTAAACTGGATATCCGTCAGGAGTCTGGCCGCCACACCCAGGTATTCAGTGAGCTGACCAAGGCCCTGGGTATGGGGGATTATGAGCATTGGGAAGAACTGGAAAGACAGAGCTTCCTGCTGAAAGAGCTGCAGAACCCAAGACCGCTCTTGCCAAATACCAACGGGCCAAACACCAAAGGGCCAAATAAGTGGTCACCATCGCCTGAAGTTCAGGAAGTTTTAAACACTTGTCGTGTAGTAGCTGCCGAGGGCTCCAGGGCATTGAACTGCTACGTGATTTCCATGGCTACCCAGCCATCGGATGTACTGGCGGTGGCCCTGTTGCTGAAAGAGTGTGGCGTGGATTTCGATATGCCCATCGCGCCACTGTTTGAAACACTGGACGACCTTGACAACGCGGCTGAGTGTATCCGTCACCTGCTTTCACTACCCTGGTACCGCGGCTATTGCCATGGTGGCCAGATGGTCATGATCGGTTATTCCGACTCTGCCAAGGATGCTGGCTGGATGGCGGCTGGCTGGGCACAGTACCGTGCCATGGAAGAGGTCACGGCGGTATGCGCTGAGGCTGATGTCAGGCTGACCTTGTTCCATGGCCGCGGTGGTACCATTGGCCGTGGTGGTGGCCCGGCTCATGCGGCTATTCTTTCCCAGCCTCCCGGTTCGGTCAATAACCGCCTGCGGGTGACTGAACAGGGAGAAATGATCCGCTTCAAGTTTGGTTTCCCACAAGTGGCCGTCCAGAGTCTGATGCTTTATGCCAGCGCCACACTGGAAGCAACCCTGTTGCCGCCACCGGTGCCAAGGCAGGAATGGCGTGAGGTGATGGACCAGTTGTCAGCGGACTCCGTCGGGGTTTACCGGGGCATTGTTCGTGAAGAGCCTGACTTTGTGCCTTACTTCCGGGCAGTAACGCCAGAAATGGAGTTGGGTAAATTGCCGCTTGGATCCCGTCCTGCCAAGAGGAAACCCAACGGTGGCGTGGAAAGTCTGCGTGCGATTCCCTGGATTTTTGCCTGGACACAGATTCGCCTCATGTTGCCGACCTGGCTGGGCTGTGGCGAAGCGCTGGAGAATGCGGTCAACAACGGCAACCGGGATGTGCTGGAAACGATGATGGCCGACTGGCCTTTCTTCAAGGCTCGTCTGGAAATGCTGGAGATGGTCTTCATGAAGACCGATGCGCAGCTGGCCAAATATTATGAAGATCAGCTGGTACCCGAGCATCTGTGCTATCTGGGCGAAAAACTCAGACTTATGCTGTCGTCTGCCATTGAAGTGCTGCTGGATCTCAAGGAAGGGGATGAACTGATGTCATCACAACCGCAGATCAAAGAGGCCATTGCTCTGCGTAACCCTTACACGGATCCGCTGAACTTTCTTCAGGCTGAGTTGCTGCAACGGGTTCGCTCCCATGAAAAGATAGCAGGAGAAGATGCTGAAGTGGGCGAGGAGCTTGAACAGGCACTGATGATCACCATTGCCGGTATTGCCGCCGGTATGCGCAATACCGGTTAATTGAGCGAGTGCCGCTGGTATACAATTTGGCAGCCTTTTTGCCGGGGCTGCTGAACTGTATAACACGGCAAGGCTTGTTGCGCTCTTTGCTTTTTAATTCAACTGTGCCAGGACCGTCAAGGTATCATGGCAGCCTGCTCAGGGGCAGGGCCGGTATTGTATCCCCGTCATTATCGAACTCGTCGTGACACCTCTTGACTTGAAGCCCTGTGCACTTTGGCTTCATCCGATAAACGGTTCTCCCCTCATGCTCAGTAGACACCACCGCAAGGCCCCGTTCATTGAGTATCCGTGCGCCTGGACATTCTGGTTGCCGGAATATTTGCTCAAGCTCAGATTGCGATGGCGTACCGATGGCCGGTCGTATACCGTTTTGCTGCAACCGGGCAATCTCTGACTGCATACTGTTGCGGATGTCAGGGGATAGCCATGACGCTGTGTTATCCAGATCACCGTTCAGTTCATCAGCAGCAACAACAATTTTTTCTGCCAGGGTCATGTTTTGAGGTAACGCAATCTGCCGCAGTTCCTGCTCATTGTGCAGTTTTCGATAAACACCCGCTGAGCCGGTTTGCGGATCCCAGCAATCGGGCATGGGCGGGTTGTCCGAGCGTTTGGGGTGATCATTCAGGCAGGGACTGATGCCCGCTTTTTCTGCCATCGCCAGGCGGACCAGGTCATCCAGATTTTCACGCAGGCAAAGCTGTGGGTCCGAGGCCTGTTCAATAAGCAGTCGCCGTTGATCGTTATCCACCGGCAACTGGTATTTCGTGGTGAACGGATTGGTATCTTCGTGATGCCATCCCCCGGTGATGCAGGCCAGGTTCCTGAAACTCAGCAGGGCGGCCTGGATCAACAGGGTAAACTCCGGGTTATTAACCACACCAAGTAGCTCAATGGCTTCAGGGTTAAAGTGGTGGTTATTCTCAGGCTCGGTAGCACCTGGTGTCAGTCGGATTGTGGGAAAATCGGCCCGGCTGGGTATGACCCGGAGGATATCGACGGTATCACCAAAGCGCAGCACCTGACGAAGCAGTAATTCCTCCGCCGGGCACTGTTGGTCACTGGTGAAAGGGGCCGTGACCGGTTGCATCTTGTTACTGTTTTTGTTTTTCAGTGCCCTGGCCACTAAATCAATCAGCTCATCCGGGTATCGGTGCAAACCCTGCATATCACGCTGGAACAGCTCAGCGGCACGCCGCTCTTCTACATCTTTATGCTCGTCTTCGGCAACCGCATCGTGGTATAGCTCGGCAATGGACAGTAATTCTGGCAACAGGGGCTGACTTTTCACCAGTTCCTTGAATGGAGGATGAAAGCGAGGCAATACCTCGGTGATAAACTCGGTTGCCAGTTGTGTGCGCAGGGCGTGATCCAGACCGTGAACTTTGCGGAAAGCGGTTTTTATGCCTGCGCCCCCTGCCAGTATGAATTTTGCTTTGTTGGGATGGGGGTTCTGGTAGTAATGCCGACCCGCTATCCGGGTGATGGCAGCATAGTGGCCAATACGGTCAAGCTCACTTTGCACAAAGGTGGGCGGAGTGGTCAGAAATTCATTCAGCCATTCACTCTGGCCAGCTTCTTTGTCAGGCAACCGGATAACACAGAAATCATTTACCCGGTAAAGTTTCTGACAAAACTCTATAGGGCTGCCGAGTTCTTCCTCTGGCAACGGGATCGTGGTCATGTAGCGAATATGGTCCATTAACTGTTCATCATTAAATCGCTGTGGCGATAGGCCACTTTGCAGATAGTCCTGCAGTTTTTGTCCATTAGCCTGATTGTACAGATAAAAACGGTCAAATATTTCTTTGCCGATCAGTTCCCGGCACTGATCTTCAGCCCAGTTGGCAGTAGCTGCCGATTGTCCGGCTAACAGCGTTTTCAGATTGCCGATAAGCGTATTAAAGTTATTCAGTGTTTTTTCAGGGGGAGCCATTTGCCCCAAATTTATCCCGACGAAGTGATTTACCGTAAGAGTCGTTTCGCTACAGAGCAGCTGCCACAGTATCTCGTGGCGGATGATCCTGACTTCATTCCCGGTCAACCAATGCTTTTGGCAAAAATACCGGGCTGCCATTAACAGGCAGAGAATTTCAAATCCTTGATTGGTGTCGTTTTGAAAATTGATCCTGGTGCCATGGGCAATCAGAAGGCAGGTGACTAATGGATTGTAGCCGGCTCTGGTATTACCGTTTAATAATATTGGGACGAATAATCTGTTAGTTAATGCCTTTCTGCAGAGCACCGCCTGCCTGGCAAACATCGATTCAAGCTGTTGCAAGCGATCCGCGGGTAGTAAATCCATCTCCTGGCAGAAATATTTCTTCAGGTCTTTGAATTCTGCAATTTCAAACCGATAGATAGTTCTTGTGTAAACGATATCTGTCAGGAACCGAACGGGTAAATTGACGTTAAGTAACCGGGCATGTTCTATAGCTGCCAGTAATTCAGGCAGACTAGATGATTTCAATAGCTCGGGAGTGGTTAATATTTTTATCTGATCAAGATTTTTTTCTGTTTCTGCAACGGCTTTGACACTGTCCGGAATATGGATGAGTAGCTGCAGAAAACGATCACCACCGGACTGGGACAGTACTTTAAACAGTGTGATATCCTGGCCCATGGCATGTGCGTATTCAGAGAATGCCCTGGCGTTCGCTGAAATCGCCTCGACTTCATGGCGTTGCAGTTTTAACGGCGGGAATAGCGCCCCCCGTTCTCTATCGAACACCGACAGCTGCACAGGTTGACGAAATTCCTCATGGCCGCTGGCATTGTCTTCCAGTTCGAGCAGCAAGATGTTCTGCATCATCCCGGCAACCCGCTCAAATGTTGATTCTCTGGTAAAATCGAGAAGATATCCGCAGTGCATCAGGCCAAAATTAAGTTGACAAATAACCTCCGGGTAGGTTTTGTCGGTGTTTTTTCTTTGGGATGACTGATGCAGCAGATAACCGGAGCTGTCAATACGTCCGGAGGTGGTGAGTCGAAAGATGCTTTTGCGATGCATTTCCTCCATTTTGGTATCAAACGTTGTCAGGTCAGTGATTTTTTTTAACGGTTTGTGCTGTGTGAATGAAGACTGACAATCGCCCTTATCATCCGTCCAGGCATCTCTTTTATAGGCCCATACTAACTTAACAGCATCCACGGGTCGCAACATGGTGACTACCCATGGTCTTGCAAGGAATCCCGATTTTTTTTCAAGATCTTCAGATAAAGGGTTTCTGCATCGGGGACTCAACACCGTGACCGGCTTTGTTTCCCAGCCGTGCCATTTGCCCTTGCGTGCATCAACAGCCCTTAACATCAATCTGCCATCGTTAAACAGGCTGACAGGATCAGGGGCAGGGCATGCACCGGGCGTTGGGTGGTCAACTGTTGAAATGGAGGTCATAAGATTTTCTACTCCTGTTATTATATTTTTCAGTTCTCCTTGGACGGTTGGATTGGATAAACCTTAAAAAGTTCCCCCTCCGTCCCGTGATTTTAATGGTCTGGATGTTTCTTCTTTGTCACAGGTGATTTACACCATATCGGGCTATACTGGGCTGATCTCATATTCTTTCAGTAGGTTTCAACAGCCCTGAAACCTTACTCTCTCTCTTTTTCATCCTCACCCGTAATGTGGCGAAGTGTGCTTCCTGAACCTGATCCGGAGCTGTTATGTCGCAATTCAGTATCCTGAACCAACCCAAACCTTTTTACCTGATTTTTTTTATCGAGTTATGGGAGCGCTTTGGTTATTACGGCCTTCAGGCGTTGCTGACACTGTACCTGGTCCGCCAGCTGGGCATGGAGGAAGACCACGCATTTATTACCTTTGGTGCTTTCAGTGCCCTGGTTTTCGGGTTTGTCTGTATCGGCGGGTTTGTCGGGGATAACATTTTTGGTACCAAACGTACGATGGTACTTGGCGCTCTGGTGATGATGGTCGGCTACCTGATCATGGCCCTGGCCGGTCATCAGCAGACGATCGTTTATGTGGCCCTTGGCTTTATTGCCGTTGGCAATGGGCTATTCAAGGCCAACCCGTCCAGCCTGCTGGCAAAATGCTATGGCGAAGAGGATAACCGGTTGGACGGTGCTTTTACGCTCTATTACATGTCCATCAATATTGGCTCTTTTTTCTCCATGACACTGGTGCCCTATATTGCCCAGTACCTGGGCTGGGGAGCCGGTTTTATGGCCAGTGCCATAGGCTTGTTTGTGGCCGTGAGTAATTATTTCTTTATGCGCCACTGGATTGGTGATATCGGTTCAGGGCCGGACTTTCGTCCCGTAGCCTGGAAAACCCGGATCTTGCTTTACTCAGGCACTATTGTTGCCTGTGGCATCAGTGCGTGGATTTTGCATTACCTGTTAATGGCCAATATTTTACTGGCACTGGTGAGTACTGCCGCGTTGCTGATGTTTCTGAAAGAGATCGTGTCTGCCCGGGGCCAGGAACAGCGGAGAATGCTGGTGGCCCTGATTCTGATGCTCCAGGCGGTAGTGTTCTTTGTGATGTATATGCAGATGCCCACGTCGCTCAACTTTTTTGCCATCAACAATGTTGACCCAGTGATTCTGGGTATCACCATTAACCCTGTGACCTTCCAGTCATTGAACCCGTTCTGGATTATGGTGGCCAGTCCGTTTATGGCCTGGATATATAATCGAACCGAGCTGCATGGCGGTGGCCCCAGCATGCCCCTTAAGTTTGCCCTGGGGATGATGTTTACCTCGGTCAGTTTTCTGGTGTTTCCATTAGCGGCCAATTTTGCCAATCAACAGGGGATGGTCTCTTCTGGCTGGATGGTATTGAGTTATTTCTTTCAGTCCATGGGTGAGTTGCTGATCAGTGGCCTGGGGCTGGCGATGGTGGCGCAACTGGTACCCGAGCGTCTGCACGGCTTTATTATGGGGATCTGGTTTTTGACCAGCTCCGCCGCATCGGTCATTGCCGGGTATGTGGCGAGCCTGACCGCCCTGGAAATGGATGATCTTACTTCGGCCGTCGACACGTTGCCTGTCTATAGTGGGTTCTTTACGGATATGGGGCTGTTTTCCCTGGCGGTATCGGTCGTTATGTTGCTGTCGGCACACTGGTTAAACCGGATGATAATGGATTAGGTGGCTGGTTGAGGAATTGTCCCGGAATAACTTCATCATTTTATTCAGACTGGGAAAATGCCGCCGCCCGTTGCCCGGCGCCCGTTGCCCGCAAAAGCACAAGTGGTTCCAGCTTTTTCGGGGAGCGGGCGACGGGTAGCGGGTAGCGTCTGTAGAATTATCTCCAGCCCTTCCACCGCTTTATTGTGGTGAAAATGGGCTAATCTTTGAAAGTCGGAATTTACTGTGAGGTGTGAGTTTATGCCGTTTGTTTCTGTGAAAACGGTCAAGGGGCTGTTTAATGAAATCCAGAAGCAGGAGGTGATGGATGGAATCTCTGAGCTGCTGGTGGAGGTTGCTGCAGGTGGTGAAGATCGTTTTCAGCAGGCAGTCTGGGTTGTCATTGAAGAACAGGAGCCTGGAAACTGGAGTCTTGGTGATAATAATCCGGAGCTGGAGGCATCAAGACAGAAGCGGGGAGCCGGCAAGCCCTGATTTTATTCGCACCAACGATCAAACGATCACAAAGCCCAGTGCCCGAACAATGAGCCGGAAAGGATAATTTCATCGGGTCGGTTTCATATAGGTTCCCTTGGTAATTACCCTGCTTTAAGATGCAAAAAATACAAGATAATAAGCATGTGCTGGAGTGATTGTGCCGGAAGTAGTGATCAGTGGTACCGGGTTATATACCCCGGCGGGGGCCATCAGCAATGATGAGCTGGTCAATGCATTCAATGCCTGGGTCGACCGGGAGAATGAAAACAATAAAGAGGCCATTGCCGCAGGGGAACGGGAACCACTGGCCCGCAGTAGCAGTGAGTTTATTGAAAAAGCCTCCGGAATCGTTAACCGGTACGTGGTTAACCGGGAGGGCATTCTTGATCCGCAGAGAATGGTTCCACGAATTCCGGAACGTGCCAATGAGGATCTCTCTGTCCAGTGTGAAATGGCACTCCATGCCGCCAGGGGAGCACTTGCCCAGGCTCAGGTAGCCCCGGCTGATGTGGATATGGTTATTGTCGCCTGTTCCAATATGCAGCGCCCTTACCCGGCCATTGCTGTTGAAATTCAGCAGTTTCTCGGTGGTGGTGGTTATGGTTATGACATGAACGTCGCCTGTTCTTCGGCCACGTTTGGTATCAAATCTGCCGTCGATGCTATTCGCAGTGGGTCGGCAAAACGGGTATTGATGGTCAATCCGGAAATTTGTTCCGGTCATTTGAACTTCCGCGACCGGGACAGTCACTTTATTTTCGGTGATGCCTGTACTGCCGTATTGCTTGAGAGTGAAGACGTTGCCCGGCGGAAAGACGGCTACCGGGTACTCGGTTGTCATTTGTGGACACAATTTTCCAATAACATTCGCAACAACTTTGGTTTTTTGAATCGTGCCGATGACGCGGGTGTTGGCCAGCCTGACAAACTATTTGTCCAGAATGGCCGGAAGGTCTTTAAAGAAGTCTGCCCCCAGGTGGTGAAGCATATCTCCGGACACCTTGAGTCTCTGGCGCTTACCCCCGGTGATTTGCGGCGTTTATGGCTGCATCAGGCAAATTTGACCATGAATCAATTGGTGGCGCGCAAGCTGCTGGGGCGCGAGCCAGAGCCTCAGGAAGCGCCGGTGATTCTTAATGAGTACGCTAATACCAGTTCAGCCGGTTCGATCATTGCCTTTCATAAACACTCGCTGGATCTGAAATCCGGAGATAAAGGTGTTATTTGCTCGTTCGGAGCCGGTTACTCCATCGGAAGTGTGGTGGTTGAAAAGCAGTAATCCCCATATTGGTTAGAATACTCTCCAATGCCCGGTGACAAGTCCAAACTTGTCACCGGGCTTCTGGCTGTATATCCTTGTTCGCCTTTCGATAATTTTGTCAAATATTCCAGGCCAGACGATGTCTCATAAGTAGCTGGCCATATGATTTCATATGGTTAGCTACTTGATACGATCTCTTTCTGCAGGGAACGGATGGCTGGCAACAGGAGTTTTTCATGCGCATTATTCTGCTGGGTGCACCGGGCGCCGGTAAAGGGACTCAGGCCCAATTTATTATGGAAGCGTACGGTATCCCCCAGATCTCTACCGGGGATATGCTGCGCTCTGCCATCAAAAACGGCACTGAGCTGGGCAAAAAGGTCAAGGCCGTCATGGATTCCGGGGCACTGGTTTCTGATGACATCATTATTGCCCTGGTCAAAGAGCGTATTGCCGAGAGTGATTGCGCCAACGGTTTTTTGTTTGACGGGTTCCCGCGCACCATTCCCCAGTCAGAAGCCCTGCGTGATGCCGGTGTTGCCATCGACCACGTTGTGGAAATCGCTGTTGAAGATGAAGAAATCGTCAAGCGCATGAGTGGCCGTCGCGTACACCCGGAAAGTGGCCGTACCTACCATGTGGTATTCAATCCGCCCAAACAGGAGGGCAAGGATGATGTAACGGGTGAAGCCCTGGTTCAGCGTGCAGACGATGAAGAAGAGACCGTGCGCAAGCGTCTGGGTGTCTATCATGACCAGACGGCACCATTGGTTGAGTTCTATCAGCAGATGGGTGGAGATACCCTTTACAGCCGCATTGAAGGTGTTGGCTCTGTTGAGGACATCAAGCGGCAGGTGCTGGACGCGCTGAAGCCCGTAATTGCCTGATGTTGCTGACGCTCACCATAACGTAAAGACTCACCTTCATGAAACTGCTTGCCCTTGATACCTCGACGGAAGCCTGTTCGGTCGCCCTTAACCTTGATGGCGAAGTGATCGAACGCTTCGAGCTGACCCCCCGGCGACACAGCCGTGATCTGCTGCCAATGGTTGAAGCCATTCTGGCTCAGGTCGGCTTAAGCCTTAAGCAGCTGGATGCCCTGGCCTTTGGCCGGGGGCCCGGAGCATTTACCGGCCTCAGGGTGGCTACTGCCATGGTTCAGGGGCTTGCCTTTGCGGTTGATCTTCCGGTGGTTGCGGTCTCGACGCTGGCTGCTCTGGCTCAGCAGGGACTCAGGGTACACAGGGCATCAAAAGTATTGAGTGCCATCGATGCCAGAATGGATGAAGTCTATTGGGGCGCGTTTTCCGAATCGGATGGCTTAATGGTGCCGGTTGCTGCGGAAATAGTGACCGTGCCAGAGAATGTCGTGGTACCCGTGATGGAAGGGTACTGGTTCGGGATGGGAACTGGCTGGACCTTCAGAAATCGATTGTCTGCCAACGTGGTTGATTGTCAGGTTGAAGCCTGGCCCCAGGCCCGGGATATAGCCCTGCTGGCTGCTGCCGACTTTAGACAGGGTAAGGGGCTGCCAGCGGAGCAGGCCATGCCGGTCTATCTCCGGGATAAGGTGGCCCTGAAAAAATCAGAACGTTAAGCACACGGACGAATCATTATGGACACTCTACAGACCATTATCCTGGCGCTGATCCAGGGTATTACTGAATTTCTTCCCATCTCCAGCTCGGGCCACCTGATTTTGCCAGCCCAGCTGCTTGGCTGGACAGACCAGGGGCTGGCATTTGACGTTGCTGTGCACATTGGTACGCTGGCTGCCGTGATTGCCTATTTCTGGAAAGACCTTTTTGCCATTGCCCGGGACTGGCTGGGTTCACTGGTTGGGAAGGGCGCTACAGTCAATAGCCGTCTTGGCTGGTATCTGATTTTTGCCACATTGCCAGCGGTGGTATTTGGCCTGGCCCTGAAAAAAATGGGGCTGGATGAGGCCATGCGCACCGTTGCGGTAATTGCGGGGACCACCTTGATTTTTGGTGCCTTGCTGGGGTGGGCAGACCTTAAAGGTAAGCGAATTCAACCCCTGGAGCAGATGTCTTTCCGGCAGGCAATGCTGATTGGCTTTGCCCAGGCGCTGGCACTGATACCGGGCACATCCCGTTCTGGCATTACCATGACTGCCGCGTTAATGATGGGTTTTACCCGTGATGCGGCGGCCCGGTTCTCGTTCCTGCTGTCAATTCCCGTGATTCTGGGTGCCGGTAGCCTGTTGCTGCTGGATCTGGCAGAAAGCACGGTGCCCGTGGACTGGCAGACATTATCACTCGGAACCCTGGTGTCGGCGGTCAGTGCCTGGCTCTGTGTGCATTTCTTTCTGGCATTTATCAACCGTATCGGGCTGATGCCGTTTGTTATCTACCGGATGGTGCTGGGTGTGGTGCTGCTTGGATTTGTTTTTTTCTAGAGAGTTCCAGGTGATCGGCTGAGGGCCAGCCGATCCTGGGCTGGCGGCATCAGGCTTCCTTGATTCTGTCGTAAGTCTTGTAGAGAACCGCCTCTTCCTTGTTAATTCGCTTGGTCAATGCCTTGATGATATTGTTGCAGTCCTGCTGAAAGTTTTCGGCGGTATTATCGCCATTTTCATACAAGGCGAAAAAAACCATCACGTCGGCAGAGATCTTGTCCATATCCAGCGCATAATCGGTCAGGGTGGACTTCAGGCTTTCATCTTTCTCGGCGGCTTCCCGCAATACCGGATACAGATATTTGTCTTCTTTGTTCAGATGGGCCAGCAGCATCTTTTTGGCGGACAGTATCAAATCCCGGCCATGCTGGTTATCCACGCCCACTTCCCGTGCCTGTAGAAGTAAGTCACTGATTTGCAGATGTTCGCTTTTGAATTCCTGAATTAACTGAGACATGGATGTTCGCTCCTTGAACATGATGGTTTCTTATAGTTTAGGACGTAATTACCATCTATGTCTCAAACCATTAATTATTAACCGTTTTGCATGGCTGGCTCGGCTTTTTGCTCATATTCCAACTCACCTTCAACCGCCATGCGTTGGCCGGGAAGAATCAGGTTGGCCAAAACGGTGACAATGGTGCCAAGGGCAATGCCATTACCGTATTAAGTGCAGCTGGCCACGATTTCCGAACGGTAAGTCACAGCCAGGCCAGCTGCTACCTCCTGGAAAACCAAAATTGATCCAGATCATTTTTGGTGAAATTCGGAGCGGGAAAAATGTAATGGTTAGTAACGATAATTGCTGGGTGTAAACAAACGCCACCACTTATTGTCAAATACGTGTAGACTGAACTATCACTGAATCTGCAAAATCTGTTTTTAAATGCGATTATTGGCCAGTGCGTTGTGTTCAACAATGCTGATGAAAAGCCAACCTGATGAATTATTATGATTCCCTCAGAATATAATTTGTTCCATTTTGAATCTACATCCCCAGGTGCCGGGATTAACAAGTCTGAAACACCTGACACTCTTTCACAAAGCAAACGGGGTCCAGCTCAAGCTACTGTGCCTGATAGTCTTTCCAGGCGCACTGTAGAGCCAAAATTCACTGATAATTACCTCGGTTCTTCAAGTTACAGTTCGGTTTTTTTTGATGCCAGGTCTCAGGAATATCTTCTCCTTGTAAAAGCTATGCGTGTTATGGAAAAAGGTCCAGCTTTTAATGATGATAAACTGGGTCCTGTTTCCAGAAAAAAAATGACAGTGTCTCAACTGAGAAAAAAGAAGAGTGAATTAAATTCTGAAAATGACCAAAAGTTGAGAGAACTGGGGCGTCTTACAGTACAAGTCTCTTCTGATATAGACCGTGGAAAAAAAATAAGGCAACAAGATGTTACTTGTATTCTGGAGATATTGTCTGACTTTCACAATCATTATTTTTTTATACAATGTATGTTTTTCATTATACATAAAGTGGTAAACGATCATTGTAATGATGGTGAAATATCATTTGCCAATGCTGTAAGGGATAAGTGTGGAGAAGTCATTGAGCTGATCTATAAATTTTTACTCAGCAGGGATGATCTGAATATTGTACCAAATTTTCGAATGTGGTATGTGGTCTGGGAACTGTATTATACCCATAATATTGTTGACTGTTGCCAGAATCCAGATCGCAGTCAGCATTGTGCATCATACTTTAACCCTGAGCTACCTGTGAAATTTGCTTCAAAAATCTTTCGGCTATTTCCTGATTTAACTGAAGTGGAAAGAGAATTTCTTGAGTTGAAGAAAAAAATTAATTCGGGGGATGAATTAAAAATTCAGACTTTACATTTCAGTTTGCTGACAGGAAAAGATGTTAATCCGGAAATGCTGATTTCCCGAATAAAAATTGGTCTTCAGAGGTTTCAGCATGCGGAGTTAGGTATTAATAATATTCTTATGAAGCAATACGAATTGTTGCAGGTTTTGCTTTCCGCAACTTTTTGCGCTTTAGAAAGATCTGTTCAGGATGCTCGCAGATTAGTTGCCTGTTTTGACTACTTTTTCCCTACAATATTTTCTGCGAGAGTATTGAAACAATATATTCTTGCCAAGTGTGAAGAAAAATCCGGTGCTATTGGTGCAGCAAGCCGTATCTACCAGTCTTTGGTCAGTGGGGTAAATCAAGTACCAGTATTTGAAGAATTGATTTTCTGTTTGGAAACGTTGGGCGATAACGATGCTGTTGTCCGGGCCTGCGTGAGCGCTGCTGATTATTATCGGGACAAAGGTATTAAATGGCGGGAAGAGTACTATGAGCACAAGGCTGCCAGCCATATGCTTATGGCAAACAAGGATGATATTGATGATTTAAAAGGCGTTGATCACCCGTCAGGTCAGGATGAGATTGATGCCAGCTCCGTTCAGCCTGATGTTGAACCAAAAGCTAAAGCCGTTGGTAGTAAAAAATACCAAAGCCATAGAAAAAACAAGGCTAAACGGGGGGCAGAAAATCATACAACTTCTTTACATTCTTCCCGACCTGCAGAAAAAACAGAATCGGTTCAATCCTGTGCAACCGCTCGGCCTTGTTCAGCAGGAAAAGTCCAAAAAGACACGGCTCAGGTTATGCCTTCTGAGGTTTTGGCAACCGATTCTCCAGAGCCCGGAAGCGGCAAGAACGGGCGGGATTACTGGAGAGAACTTAATGAAATGTTTTTGGATTATTATCATCTTCCGCACAAATACCGGGATGCTGTCGAGAGCCTTTCCCGGGAAGCCTGTCAGGTTTTTCCCAGGGATATATGGATTCTTCATTCTGCTGGTTGGGGGTTTCATCTTATTGGTGATGAACAAAAAGCCGCTGAGCTACTCCTGAAAGGTTTGCGTCAGTGTCTGGAGCGTCACTTTCCTGAAGTTAAAAGCTTTATACCGGTTAATATTTATGGCAACGTCGAAACTGGTCTGGATAGACTTAAGGCCCATCCTGAAATTACCCCTGGCTCACCCGCAGGCCTCAATGTGGCTGCTTATTTAAGTTCTCTGGCGTATGTGTATCGGAATCTTGATAAACATTGTGATGAACAGATGCGTTCTTTGGCTAATTGGTTGAACCCCTCCAGGGATGCCCGCAAAAAAGAAAAACAACGGTTATCTTTCACGCCAAAGGTGAATGTGATTCCTGCAGAAGAAGACCAGGTTATCAGAAGGTTTATGGCGAATATTTGTCCTGGGGAAATCGGGTTTCCAGGCAAAATCTGAAAACCCGGGGGGGAGGGTCACAAAACAGTTATCAGATCTCGCGGAATACTCCGCCCATAGCCTGATTGGGAGCAAAGCGACCTTTCAGGTTTGGGTGGAGATGGATGGGGCCGCCCAGGAAGCGACCAGCCTGATAAGGCTGGGGGTGGTGACTGATTCCGAAACAGCGGAAAACTCGTAGCGCCACTTACCAAAAACAAGGTATTTTGGTAAGCATGAAAACGAAACAAGCCTATAAGTACAGATTCTACCCAACGCCAGAACAGGAAATACTGCT
>NZ_JAHHPP010000052.1 GCF_024606265.1 Endozoicomonas sp. SESOKO1 | reverse complement strand
CACTAATGCCACTTTCCCTAATGCCACTTTCCCTGATGTCGCTCGTCACTATTTCGATATCGTAGCAGCCGGGGTGGATGACATTATCCATGAGTTCAACACCACAATCGCGCCTGACCGGAATACCAGCTCAACGACAATAGCCCCTCACCATCGTTCAAAAAGAATGATCCTTTCGGAGCCGGATTTCTTAAGCAGAATCAGCCAGCTGATAGAGGCTGAAGAGGACATTACCGAAGACGACATGGTCCCGCAACTGATGGAGTTTTTACGGGGTTTTTCTGCAATGCGCAAAGAATTTACCCTTACGATGCAGCGTGGCGTTGCGGGAGACCCGGATGCAATAGAGCTTGCCAATCAACTCCGGCAGCCGCTGGAGATGGCCAATCATTTGCAGCAATATGATAGCGATGTCCTTGCATTACTGTGGAGTAATGACTTCGAGGCACTTGGCAGATTAGTGTTTAAAGTTAACACCCTCTCATACTTTAGCGCTGTTGCTCCGGCACAACAAAGAGACATGATGGAATCGCTCAGGGTCATGGTTCGTAACATGATTCAATATCTCCAACGGATATCTCTGGGGACCACCAATCCGTCAACTTTTACGGTGCAAATAGCTGATCTCACAAATTTCGCTTTGATATGGAACCCTTTGCGATTAATGATGCGTGATCAGCAGTTCGAAGAAGGCTTTTGTTTGTCGGATGTGGTTTCATTAGCCGTTGCCAGCCAGTTTGGAATTTCTGTTAGCAACTCTTTAAATACTCTGGTCAATGCTATTTTCCTGGGTGCCGGATATGCTCGATTACCCGCTCTTGTCAGGACGATCCTACAGGAAATTGCGCTTAAAGATAGTGCATCTTCCCCCGTAAGTTTATGGCGTACCCTCGGACTGAAAAAAGACAGTCATTACCTTAGTGAAATTAGCCAGAAAGTTTATGCACTTTCGCTTAGAACGTATGGTTCACAGGTATTTCTTACAATCCAGTCAATGCTGTCAAAGATGGTTGCAGCGTTCAATGCGAAGGCAAATCAGTTACCGGCAGGGGACGATGTTACTGTTTTGTTTAGCGTTACCC
>NZ_JAHHPP010000051.1 GCF_024606265.1 Endozoicomonas sp. SESOKO1 | reverse complement strand
GTGTTGCCCTGGCTGCCTGGTAATCCCTGACCACCGCATCCGGTGAAACCAGGTAGCCATTCAACAGCAGCCCCCTCAGGCAACATTCCATTTTGAACCGGGCTATCCCCAGTTTGCCTTCCGGACTATCCGGGAATTCCCTGACCACCTCATCTGGTGTGACCTGTTGGCCACGCAACGGCAGGCTTCTCAGGCAACATTGCTCCTTAAAGCGTGCCAGCTCCAGTTTTGCCCTGGCTGCCTGATAATCCCTGACCACGGCATCCGGTGTGACCGGCTGGCCACGTAACGGCAGGCCCTTCATGCAACAATGTTCCTTAAAGCGGGCTATTCCCAGCTTGCCCTCCGGGGTATCAGGGAAATCCTTGACCACTGCATCAGGAATAACCTGTTGGCCCCTTAACGGCAGGGTCTTCAGGCAACATTCTGCTTTAAAGCGTGCTATCGCCAATTTGCACTTGTTATTTCGATCGGGTGCCCGGTTGAATTCCTGGATGACCTGCTCCGGGACCACTTTTTTATTGCCAAGTAACCTGTTTTGTAAGCAAAGATTTTGCAGGAAAAAGCCACTTCTCAGAGAGGTCTTATCATTTTCATAAGCGGCAAGCACGTCAGCTGAGGTGATTTGACGTCCTTGCAATGGTTTATTTTTCCAAAAGGCAGCGTCCACACGTCTGGCATCATCCATAGTGGTGGCTGTACCTCTATGAGGCCGATAGTGAGAGACTCTTTTGCCGCTGACTGTATTTCCGGAGCGTTCAGCAATCCCGCTTGAACCAGCTTGCTGGTGCGACCCACCAGCGGGCTTTGGGTGGGAGTAGGTTGATGCTGTGGCTTTCAGAACAAACCCTGCACTCTGAATAAATAACCCGGTTTGACCTCAAAATGACTTTTAGGTTCCGGGTTCGTGTGGGTTGGTTAACTTATCCCTTCCGGGGGTGGTTCCTTATACTGCCAGCGAACTCTTAGAACAGGCGTTCTTTTAAAAGCAGGAATCGATAACCAGTATATAAAGATGCCAATGCAGTTTGCGACGATATCCCAGAACGATGGGTGGCGGTAGTCGGTAAGGGATTGCAGGCCTTCAATCCACATACCGTATAAAGCAGCAATAGCCGCTTTTTTCAGGTTGAAACTGTCCTGATAACAAAAGCCATCAAGCAGGCCGGAAATAACCAGGAAGGCAATGCAGTGGGCTATTTTGTCAGCAGCCACCGGCAGCTTCCAGAATGTCAGATCAACACCGCTGAAATTATGTACAGGCAATAGAGACAAAATAGTGATGGTTGTCAGGGTGATGGCTAGTGCCGCTCTGCTGACCAATACGAAGTGCTGAAGAATTATGTCTTCCAGTGACGGTGCTTTCCTGATGTTTTCCACTTTACACGTTTGGGGCTGTTTTTATTGAGTTTGTCTTTCAGTGAAGCAGGAATTTCCAGCTCGTGCCAATGGCCTGGCTGGAGGTCGTCAATTTTCCAAGCCCCTATCTGGCAACGAATCAGCCTGAGTGTTGGATGGCCGATAGCCGCTGTCATTCTTCTTATCTGACGGTTTCTACCCTCCTTTATCGTTAATTGAATCCAGCAGTCCGGAACCGACTTTCTCTCTCTTATGGGCGGTACTCTGTCCCAGACAGCAGGCGAATCAATGATTTCTGCCAGGGCCGGAAGGGTAGGGCCATCGTTTAGAACTATTCCGGTACGAAGATGGTCTAAAGCCTGGGAATCGGGGATTCCCTCAACCTGAACCCAGTAAGTTTTGGGCATTTTGTGCCCCGGTGAGGCAATCAGGTTTTGCAACTGGCCATTATCCGTCAGCAGTAGTAACCCTTCGCTGTCCCGATCCAGCCTGCCTGCCGGATAGATGCCAGGAATGTTAATGAAGTCCTTCAGCGTTTGCCGCCCTTCCTGATCCGTAAACTGGGTCAGGACACCATAAGGTTTATTAAAAAGCAGTAATCGGCTTTTTTTGGAAGGGCGTATAACAGAAGCCTGCATGGGTAATCACTGATGAGAAAAACCGGAATTATAAATGCAGGAGAACTGGCCTACTAGAGCCGTAACCATGTTTCAAAGAGGTTTGTGTGAGTACATCACCAGTAAGCTGTGAACATCCCCGGCAACGGGCAACGGATTTGAAATCCCTTTTCAGTTTTTTAGCGCCTTTGCTATTGGGCGTAATCCTGTGGATGATTCCTGCTCCGGAAGGTCTGGATCAGCAGGGGTGGCATATGCTGATTATTTTTTTCAGCACCCTTTTTGGGGTGATGGTTACCCCAATGCCGATGTCGGCAATCACGCTTATGGGCGTGACAGCCCTGGGACTGACCGACACCCTGACACTCAAGCAGGCTCTGGCGGGTTATGGTGACCCTGTTACCTGGCTGGTGGTTCTGGCATTTTTCATTTCTCAAGGCTTTATAAAAACCGGGCTTGGGCTCAGAATTGCCTACTGCTTCATGCGTGTCATGGGGAAGAAAACCCTGACTTTGGGGTATGGCCTGACCCTGACAGATATGCTGCTGGCCCCGGCAATGCCCAGTACCACTGCTCGTGCCGGTGCCGTGGTTTATCCAATTATGCAGTCCATTGCCACTGTCTATGACAGTAAGCCAGGAGCGACCGCAAACAGGATGGGGGCCTTTCTGTTGATGATCGTCTTCCATGCCAATGCCATTACCAGCACCATGTTTCTGACCGCAATGGCGGGTAATCCACTGGTGGTCAAGCTTGCTGGCAATCAGGGTATTGAGTTGAGCTGGGCGATGTGGGCATTGGGGGCACTGGTACCCGGTATTGTCTGTCTTATCCTGATGCCACTTTGTCTGTACCGCATTATCCCGCCTGAATTGAAAGAAACCCCCATGGCCGTCAAGGTGGCACAGGATGAACTTCACCGTCTGGGCTCCCTGAGCAGAGATGAATGGATTATGGCTGGTACATTCCTGGCTCTTCTTCTGCTGTGGATATTTGGTCAGCAGCTGGGCTTTTCAGCGACACTGGTTGCTATGGTGGGGGTCTGCATTCTGCTTTTAAGTGGTGTGCTGAACTGGGATGATGTTCGTGGTAACAAGGGAGCCTGGGATACCATGATCTGGTTTGGGGCATTTATCACTATGGCTCATTACCTCAGCGCCTTTGGTGTAGTGAATTATGTCAGTGGCCAGGTTGGCGTCCTGTTTGGCGGTTTGCCCGCCTGGATGGCAATGGTTACTGTTTGTGGACTGTATTACTTTTTCCATTATTTCTTTGCCGCATCGACAGCGCAGATCAGTGCCATGTATGCCGGTTTTCTGTTGATCATGCTCAGTGCCGGTGTTCCCCCGCTGGGAGGGGCCCTTATGCTTGCCTATATGAGTAATATTTGTGCTGTTGTTACCCACTATGGGAATGGACCGGCACCCATACTTTATGGTGCTGGTTATGTTTCTCTTTTCACCTGGTGGAAAGCAGGGTTGATCATGAGTTCGTTATATCTGTTGGTCTGGCTGGGTTTGGGCAGTGCCTGGATGTCCTGGTTAGGCTATTTATAGCCAGAAAATAATAGCCAGAAAGTCGTAAGCACGAAAGAATCTGACTATCTGTCATGGTGTACAACCTAAACAATCATCTCAACAAGAACGGTTTTGATTAGGAAACCCAGAACACCAAGGCCAAGAGCTCCAAAGAGTACGAACGTACCCCATTTTCCCGCATTGGATTTTTTGGCCAGGTCATAAATAATAAAAGCCATAAATAAAACCAGCCCGCCGATTAAGACCTGCAACATTATGCTTTCGAACTCAGCAACATCCATAGAGCCTCCAGACTTTTTGCCGACGTTTTTGCCAACATTTTTGCCAATATTGTAGGTATTTTACTGCTGAGTCGCCAATATCACAGATAAACACAGTACAACTCCCCCCAGTTGATGCTTCGTAGCAAGGCTCTGCGATCCTGAAATGTTAACAAACCCTACACAGATTTGTTCCCAGACCGATATAGGTACCCAGAGAGTTTCAAAATGATCTGGTCAAATGCTATCCGGGGGTAGGTATGGCACTCAAACTCAGGATGATAGATATCACCAAATTACAAAAATCCAACTATCTGGCTTCTGATGCATCAAAGGCTGCCGTTCGGGAAGCAAAAGTGTTGCTGGATAAGCAGGAAGAGTTTATGAAAAATGGTGGAATGGACCGGCAAAAGTTACGTGCTTTTATCAATAGTGACTACTGGACATCCCGCCAAAAGCAGAAAGCCAGGGAAGAACTGCTCAATTTTCATAATGAATTTAAAAGCAATATGGCCAATGAAGCATCGGCCAAGCGCAAGGAGCTCAGCAGTGCCAGCCGTTTGCTCAGTCAACGCAAAGTGAAGAAAGCAAGTACCGTTAAAAAACGTTCCGGATATGTATAGGCCGTAAACGGATCAGTATAAAAAAATAACTGCTTTTCAGGGATGAGCACAGCATGAATAACGTTAACGGCGTTACCACGACCAATGATGTAAAAACCCTAAATCCAGCAGATATGAGTCAGCAGGACTTCATTGCTGCCGTTTATCTTGAGCGTGGAGAAATGCTGGACTCGGAAGTTCGAAGAATTATTGGTGAAATTGATAAAAGTAATCAGTATGTAGATGCTATTAATGGGTTGATTGGCAAGGCTAATGTTGCTGAATATGGGTCAACGCATTATGAATCTACCACATGGCAGGTAAATGGCAAAAATGTGGTGCTTGATAATGGTTACGGGTTGAGTTTCCAGCCAGATGATAATGGTGGCAATAGCTTCACGCTGCTTGACGGTGATGGTAATCAGTTAATCTACCAGAACCAGACGCTGATACCTGTGCCTGCCGGTACCACGGTGGATGCCCTGGAAGTCGGCATTCCCGTGATGAACGACATGACCTATATACTGGATGACGGCACTGAGATTACCTTTAAGACCGGAGCACCGGATACGGCATTCAACTCCTCAGACTTTTCCGGAGGATTGGCGGATATAACCTCGATTATCATTACCCGGGATAACCAGGGAATGGAAATCAGTGATGTCAATGATGCCGCAGCTATGGCCATCGGCGCCCCGACCATTGAGGCTCCGACTGACCCGGTGGCAAGCCAGCCGACGACAACCACGCAAACGGTAAATGTTGCTGCTGGCGAGCTGTCGACGTTCGGTGAATACAATGGTTCGGAAAATTACGACACCATTGATAACACCCATGCGAGCAAGGTTCTCTCCACGTGGGAAGGGGTTATCAAGGATAAATCGCCAGCGGAGCAGGCCGCCATCATGGCCCAGATAAAGGCGAATGGCGGGATGTCTATTGACTGGGGTCTCGGTGATTCGGATGGATCCGATGACTATTATGGTAAAACGTTCAGTTATCAGCCCTACGCCAATGAAACGCTTTACCAATTTATTGAACGGTCTGTTAATCGCTCCAAACTGGATTTCCGCAACTATGTCAAGGGTACGGAAGGCGACATAGAAATACATTATGTCACTACTGACATTAACATTCCCGCTTACAGTTATCAGGAAGTGATACCGGCGACCACTAAAACAACCAAGTCCGTTGCATCCCAAAATGTCAGTGAAAGCCGGAATTTTCAGGGCTCTGAGGATTATGGGAGTATCAAGATATTCAGTGATGATTATTTGGCACGGGTGAAATCTGAACTGGCAGGAATGAACCTTTCAGACGAAAAACGTAAGGGGTTGGCAAGAGAGCTGCAAACCAACGGCTATACCGTTAGCTGGACGCTGGATGATATTGATGGGGTAAATAACACCTATTCGCAATCGTATAACTACAAGATGGTCTCTGGAGAGAGTATTGATGATTTTTTTGAACGCGCGATGGAACAATCAGCAGCAAGAATGAAAGCGCACATCAATTATTCACAGAATGAGGGAGACATTGAAATAGTGTCAATGTCCGCCTCCAGCACTTTGCCCGGATTCTCTTATGATGAGTATGCGGCACCTCCGCAGGCTGTGCAAAATGCTGCCCGTCCCAACAACCGCCACAGCCTGGATATCAACAATCATGATGGCCACATTCTCTATGAAGCCGGAGGCATGCACCAGTGGGAGTATGATGGCCGGGGTACCCAGGCGATAAGCAAAACCGATCCCAATGATTCCGACAGTCAGGTGTCCGGTTTTTTTGGCAGGAAGCTGGCCTTCAGCCAGGCAAGCAGTGATGAGTTTGACGGAACCACGCCGTTTATGACTGAGAAGGAGAAAGAACTCCTGAGTAATGTCTTGAGGATTACCTATCCAGATGCCAGTGGTAATGGCAAGCTGACCCCTGAAGAGTGGGTCACTTTAAAGAAAAGCCTGATTAATGCCCGGGACAACCTCAATGGCAGCAGTCAGCTCCAGACCGTTCAGCTGCAAAGGGCGATGCAGACGTATAATCAAAACTATGAGGCCATGTCCAACGCCCAGCAGAAGATATACTCCCTGCTCAGGGATATCATTTCTAATGTGAAGTAATCAGCGATAAACCGGTATTGGCTGTGTGGCAATGCCGGTTAATCAAGACTGATCCCCAGTTGACTGACACCATCGTTGGCAGAAAGTAACCGAAGCTCTTTGGTAAGTTCTTTAGAGGGATTCTTTTGCTGACAGACCATGCTAATCAACTCATTGATAAACCGACGTTGAAGCTCAAACAGTTCGTGCTCTTCAATATACTGCATCAGTTCTGTCCCTTTCAGCGGTGTTGCTTCAGTGTATTTTATGAACTTGCCAATGGTGCTGAGTGACACTGTCAAGGCACTGGCCGCCTCGTCAACGGATGCTTTCATGGCACAGTTGATGGCACAGTTAAGGCTAACCGAAAAGTCCAGTGCAGGTTCAACGCCAAACATATCAAAATCTTCCGGGGCGGGGGAATTTTCATCCAGTCGCTCAAGCAGGCGTTCGAAGTTTTTTGCAGATTGCAGTCCGGCTGTATAGTCCCAGAGCATGTTGAGACAATGCCTCACATCAGCAGGCTGCCCAAATTCCGCCAGCTCTGAAAACAGTGCAAAGTTGGGCCAGGCCCTCTCAGTAACGGCGGTAGCCAGCGTTGTCAGTTGCCAGGGGGCGAGTAATTCAATTTGACGGGAATATTGAGCGTACAGTTTGCGGGTGTTCAATGATGATTACCGTTAGGATTGATGCCGCTGGCATTCTAACATTTCTTATAGACAGCGACATCTCCATTTCAGATTTACCAAAACCTGCGTAAAGCATCGCCCAGTCGGGCGGTGATATAAGCAACAA
>NZ_JAHHPP010000050.1 GCF_024606265.1 Endozoicomonas sp. SESOKO1 | reverse complement strand
TAGTGAAATGACCGATCGCCGATGGTAGTGTGGGGCTTCCCCATGTGAGAGTAGGTCATCGCCAGGCACCATATTTTATAATCTCTGAGCGAAAAGCTCGAAGATACCAGTTTAGTCTGAAGACCATAGAGCATTAGAACCACCTGATCCCATCCCGAACTCAGCAGTGAAATGATGCATCGCCGATGGTAGTGTGGGGTTTCCCCATGTGAGAGTAGGTCATCTTCAGGCATAAAATATAAACCCCCGGTAGCGAGGCTATCGGGGGTTTGTTGTATCTGGTACATGCATTTACCGCGTGAAAGGACTGTCCCTTCGTTTGAGTAAGACTGCATTTGAGTCAAAGGCACCCAGTTCTGGCCATGGTACATGACCATCCCTGTGGATTTTCTTCTCTACAGTAAATTGATCATTCGCAAGTGTAATTATCCTTTCCAGGGAAGAATTGTTGAAACTTGTTATCAGTAGCTGGTTACATTGGTCAGCTGCCGTATTAATAATGTTATGTATTCGGGATGTATTTGCCAGCGGCGGGTTGCGCAGAACACATAGATCCACCGTTTCAGGCCAGGCATGGTCAGGAACAGAGGGGCAGCCAATATGGAATTGCAAGTCCATTCCAAACTCCTTCATTCGCTCGACGTAATACTCTGACTCTTTGATGTTTATCGGGCTTTCATCCACGCCAAAGACGTGAATGTCCTGTCCGTATAGTTCATGATATCTCCCTGCGCTGTGGCTTGCACCACAGGCCAATTCGACTATTTGACCCTTTTGTGGCACAGAGGGGTGCAGTGCTTTGAGTATGGCTAAGAAGTCTTCGGAAATTTTGAAGCGTTGCTGCATAGTCTGCAGGCTGAGCGTTTCAGCCCGTGTAGAATGGTGTGATAACTCTAAATCCAATACCAATAGGCCAGGGGCCGGAATAATTCCTAACACTCTTTCAATTGGTACTTTTGATTCATATTTGATGGATGACGATGATGATGAGTGGGCAGCTGCATGAATAAGGTCGGCTAAATCTCGGTCTGTAGTCATTTGGGCCGGAGTCTTGCCCGCATGGTTAACAGCAGTCATATTAATGTCCGGTCGTGACAGCAGGGTTTTGACTACCACCCTATGGTTTCTTTGGGATGCCCAATGCAGGGCAGTGTTTCCATTAGAGCTGGTTCCGTTGATATCAATGGCATCACTATTTTCTTCCATGTGCGCAATTAAGCCACTGAATTCCCCTATTGCGGCTAACTGTCTGAATACTATATTGATTTGTTCGATTGAGATTGGTTTCCCGGGTTGTGCGTGTCCATGCGCACCATGGCTTTTGTCTTTTTTTTGGACACTGTATTCATGCAGGGACTTTCTTTCGTGTTTCACTAACGGACCCGGGGCTGCTTTGGTGCATGGTAGTGCCTTGTTTGCATCTTCTTTCTGATCAAGTGAAACAGGATCTGGGTTGTGCGTGGCGTGATTCGTGTTTAGTGAAATCATGATCTGAGAATTAACATTCATTGATATAGATAATTAATTTAATACTTGGATTAAGAATTAATAATAAAGTTCATATTTTTTCAGGATTTAACAGTTAGTTATCAACAGATAAAGCTGGATGTTTTTATGTTTTATCTTTTTTTGCTACTTTTTGTGCATGTTGAAAAAGATTATCCAAATATGATCTGGCTCAGGGAATTTTCAATTTATCTTTAGCAAGATTATTTCCTGAATAGGGTGTGTTTTGGCTTTAGGCGATGATAACCGGCATTTTGTACTGAATAACTTAACAGTCTCATCCAGCCAGCCATTCAAAGATAATGCCTGCTTTCTTAGGATCAGTTTCGGCGTTGCGGCTATTTAAGTACACCACCCGGTTTTATTGGCTCATGTACGGTATGTTTTAAATGACTCCGCTTAAAAAGATTGTCCCTATAACAATTATCTTTCTGGGGCTATTCTGCTTTCCGGAAATGGTTTTTCCCGAAGGTGTCTTTTCAGTTTTGCAGCAGCGGGTAATGGCCATTTTTATTCTGGCAACCCTGTTGTGGGTCAGTGATGCCGTGCCAGCGTTTGCAACGTCCCTTCTGATTATTATGCTGCTGATTTTGACCACTTCAAACAGCGCACCGTTTCCGCTAAGAGATGGCCTTGGTGAAGATATGCTGAACTATGTGACTATTTTCAATAGTCTGGCATCACCTGTCATTGTCCTTTTCCTGGGGGGGTTCTTTATTGCCCTGGCTTGTGCCAAGTATAAAGTTGATATTAACCTGGCCCGTATTTTGTTAAAGCCTTTTGGCCAGAAGTACGAAATTGTGATGCTGGGGGTGATGATCATTACGGCCATCTTCTCCATGTTTATGAGTAACACAGCAACCAGCGTCATGATGCTGACCATCATGACACCACTGGTGTCCCGCATGGACAGTCAGGACCCGGGCTGTCGCGCTATGGTCCTGAGTATTCCCATTGCCGCGAACCTGGGAGGTATGGGGACACCGATCGGGACGCCTCCTAACGCCATCGCCTTCCGTTACTTTGTCGGTGAGCATGCACTGTCGTTTGGTGGCTGGATGCTGTTTGCAGTACCCATTACCGTCATTATGATTGCTTTGAGTTGGTGTTTGCTGCAGAAGATGTACCCCTCCAACGGTGGCGATCTGGATGTGCGGATTGATGGCCGCTTTGAAAGAGGGCTGAAGCCGTACATTGTTTATATCACCATGGCATTGACCATCCTGCTGTGGATGTTCTCCAGCGTTCATGGCATTAATGCTTATGCCGTCGCCATTATTCCGGTTGCTGTATTCAGCCTGTGTGGCATTGTGGATAAACATGACCTGAAGCAAATCAGCTGGGATGTGCTCTGGCTGCTTGCCGGTGGTATTGCCATTGGTACTGCGCTGGCGTCGTCTGGCCTTGCACAGTTGCTTGTCAGTATGGTGCCATTTGAACAGTTTGGTGCGGTGACCATCATTCTGGGTATCAGCGTGCTGTGTATGATTATGGCGACATTCATGTCTCATACGGCCACGGCCAACCTGTTGATGCCTATCGCCATCTCCATGTCCACTTCTGTGGCCAGTATTGAAGAGCTGGGAGGGCTGGTTGTGATTGGTACTGCGGTTGCCCTGGCATCTTCTCTGGGGATGGGCCTGCCAATCAGTACACCGCCCAACGCCCTGGCTCATGCCACAGGGTTGGTGGATACCAGGGACTTTATCAAAACAGCCCGGGTTTTAAGTCCGCTGGGGGTTCTATTGATCTTTGCCGTGTTGATGCTGATGACCTGGATGGGCTTCTTTTAAGGGGATTGCAAAATGACAACCCCGAGACCGGGGTTGTCAAAATAGCGGGCGGTTCATCAGAAGTAACCCATCACACCCAACAGGGTAATGACGGAAAAGATCAAAACAACACCGATGGTGCTGATGAATTTGCCGGTTTTGATAAAGTCCCTGCTGTTTACCATGCCGGTCGCATGGGCAAGGGCATTGGGCGGTGTGCTGATGGGTAATGACATCCCCATTGATGCTGAGAGTGCGACACAAATAACCATAAGGCTGATGCCGCCATAGTTTTCCAGCCCACTCAGGACGGTAGCGACTGAAACCGCAATTGGCATGAGCAGGTTCGCTGTGGCGGTATTTGACATGAAGGTTGCCATCACCATGGATACGGTGGCCATCAGGAATAGCACGACAAAGGTGCCCATGGTGTCGAAGGGTATGGTCTCAACAATGGCACGGGCCAGGCCGCTTTTCTCAAGGGCATAACCCAGGGCAATACCGCCGGCAATCAGCCAGAGTACATCCCAGTTAATCTTTTTAATGTCGTTGGTATCGATAATGCCTGAAAGGGAGAAAACAATAACCGGCAACAAGGCGACAGTGTATGAGTTTACGCCATGAATGCTGGAGGTGGTCCACAGGAGCACCGTTGCTGCGGTTGTGGCATAAACAAGGAAGGCTTTTGGCGATTGTTCAAAGGAGCATTCAATTTTTACGGCAAGCTCTTTGATGTTTCCCGGGTAAAGCTTACGCAGCAGTACCCAGGCAATGATGATTAATCCCACGGCCATGGGGATGGCAAACAGCATCCACTCGCCAAAGGTAATGGCATGCTCTCCGATTAAATAGCGAAAAGCAATCGCATTGGGTGGCGTACCAATGGGAGTACCAATACCGCCAATATTGGCTGAAATGGGTACGGCAAGAATAACCCCCTTCACGCCATTATCCGTGGTATCAACGTTAGCCAGCAATGGCGTCAGCAAGGTAAGCATCATCGCTGTTGTTGCGGTATTACTCATGAACATGGAGAAAAAGGCGGTGATTCCCATCAGGCCGAGCATCACTTTCTTGTAATCACTGCCAATGGGTTTTAACAATACCCTGGCCAGGTTGATGTCCAGTTTGTATTTCGTGGCAGCAATGGCAATGAAGAAGCCCCCGAGAAAAAGCACAATAACCGGTGCTGCCAGACTGCTGAGAATTTCTTTATAGTTGAGCATTTCCTCCGGCGCCAACGCTTCCCTCAGGAAGTATGGGCTGGTATTTGAAACCAGGATGGACAGCAGGCCCAGAATAAGCAGTGACGTTGCATAGGCTGGCACTGCCTCGGAGACCCATAGCAATGTCGCCATCAGGAAAATGGCAAGCACCCGTTGTTGTTCGACGGTGATGTTGGCAATAGGGATAAATTCAGCGGGAATGAAAAACAGAAAGAGGAAAGAGGCTGTGATCAGCGATAGCTTGAGAATTCGCGACATAGACGACATTCAACCCTTAAGATGCAAAAAAACGTTTAAAATTCTTAGTGATTTTTATGATGCATCAACGGCACGACAAACTTACTGAAGCAGGTCAATAAAAAAATCATTTTAAAATAATGAATGGAATTTAAGCAGTAAAACGGGCATGACCGCCTGATTAACGCATTTCTCTGATACACGGCTTGGGAGGGATAATAGGCTGTCTTGCCAGCCACTCCTGCTCCCACCGGGGAATCTCATCGGCGGGCATGGGCCTGGCAATGAAGTAGCCTTGCGCCTGATCACAATTCAGTTCATTCAGTAACTGCCAGCTCTCAAGTGTTTCAACTCCCTCTGCAACGGTTTGCATATTCAGCTTGTGTGCCAGGCTGATATTGGCTTCAACAATTGCTTTGTGGGCTTTGTCATTACAGGCATTAGAGACAAATGAACGGTCAATTTTCAGCTCACTGAACGGGATTCGGTTTAACTGCTGCATGCTGGAATAGCCGGTACCAAAGTCGTCAATGGAGAGCGAGAAGCCATTGAGCTTGAGTCTGGCCAGGGTTTCCAGGGAAAGCGCTGCATTTTGAATCAGGCTGCTTTCGGTAATCTCAAGAGTCAGCAGTTCTGGAGGAATGCTCAAATCGCGCATCTTGCCAATCAGCATGTCGGGCAGGTTGGTATTGGTCAGAACAGCAGCTGAAAGGTTAATGCCAACGGCAATGTTTCTTTCCTGTGCACGCCAAATTCGAATCTGATCCAATGCCAGTTCGATCATTTTTGTGGTCATGGGGGCTATCAGGCCAGAACTCTCCATCATGGGGATAAAGTGGACCGGGCTGATAACGCCGACTTGTGGATGATGCCAGCGGGTCAGGGCTTCAACAGAGATCATTCGCCCACTCTTCAGCAATACCTTTGGTTGGTAGTAAAGTACGAACTGGTTGTCATCAATGGCTTTCTCAAGCGTGTCTTCATCAAAGATCAGTTCTCTGGATGTGACGGGACAGGCTTTATTCTCAGCCTGTTGAGAACAGTAAAACTCCAGTAACTCTCTAAGGCGGGTACGGGACATGGGTTTGGGAATATGGCCCAGCACCACCAGGCCATGAGCCTGAGCCATATCGCCAACAATTCGGACTAAAGCCGCCTCCATGGCGCTGAGAACAATCACACCCCGGGCAAGCTTCTGCTCTGCGAGGTGGCGGATAAGCTGAATACCGTCCATGCCCGGCATATCGAGGTCACAGATGACGATATCAACGGCCCCGGTGTTTTGCAGAAATGTCAGAGCCTCTTCACTGCTTTGTGCAGTAAACAGTGTGCCAACGTTAAGGCCTGAAACGGTTTGTTCGGCAACCATCCGCTGAAAGGGATGGTCTTCCAGAATCAGGATACTGAGAGAGGTGATTGTAATGTCCATATACCGGTCGAGGGAAAATGACTCCATCAGTAAAGTATGGCGTATTGAGCAGTGCTGGTTGTTTTTTTCAGTGTTTATTGGATAAACATAACCGTTATCAGAGGGAGACACTTCTGATAACGGTTTGAAAGATCAGTTTCCAGATTTTATCCTGGACCACTCGCGGGTGATGTAACGCTTCAGTTTAGATGGCAGTTCTTTGAAAACAAAAAGATTCTCCATGGTTTCATCGCTTGGGAATACACCTGGATCTTTAGCGATTTCCGGTTCCACAAACTGTACAGACGACGGATTAGGGTTGCTGTAGGTAACGTAGTTGGTCACATCAGCGATCACCTTTGGCTCCATCAGATAGTTCAGCATCTCGTGGGCTGCATCTTTGTGAGGCGCATCATTTGGGATTGCCAGCATATCAAACCACATGGCAGCACCCTCTTTGGGAACGACATAACGGATATCAAGACCGTTACCCGCTTCTTTGGCCCGATCCCGGGCAATCATCGCATCACCAGACCACATCAGGGCTACACAGATATCGCCATTGGCCAGGTCAGACAGGGAGCGGGAAGAGTGATAGTACGCAATGTAAGGGGCAATCTCTTTCATTTTGGCAACGGCTTGCTTGTAATCTGCCATATCCAGACTGTCGCCGGGAATGCCGAGGTAAGCCATCACAGAAGGCAGCACTTCGCTTGGGGCGTCGAGGAACGCCACGCCACACTGCTGCAGCTTCTTCATATTCTCAGGCTCAAGGATCAGGGACCAGCTATCCACCGGGGCGTCCTTGCCGAGCAGTTTTTCCACTGCCGCCTTGTTATAGCCGATACCGGTGGTTCCCCAGAGGTAAGGGATACCGTAGGTATTGCCTTCATCAAAATTATCGGAGATCGCCTTCATAATGACGGGATCAAGATTTTTCAGGTTGGGCAATCTGGACTTATCCAGCGGCTCATAGACGCCAGCTCGAATCTGCGTCTTGTAGAAATCGTGGGAAGGAGAAACCAGGTCGAAGCCGCTGCGTCCGGAGAGCAGTTTGCCTTCAAGTACCTCATTACTGTCATAAACGTCATAAACCACGTCGATGCCCGTTTTATCGGTGAAGTTCTTGACGGTGTCTTCGGCGATGTAATCGCTCCAGTTATAGAAATAAAGTTTCTCAGCCTTATTCCCTGAAGAATTATCTGAGGCCTGGAGTTGGGCAGCACAGAGCAGTGCGGCGACGATGAACGTTCTCTTGATCAGTTTCATAAACGTGCCGTGAACCTTTTGCAAGGGAAATAATTGGGAGCGAAATTATATAGTAGTAACATTGTTCTACAAGTCTGTTTCTGTCGGTTGCCTGCACAATTCCGGGGTTATCAGCAGAATATCTGGCAGGGTGACCAATTCCTGCGATACTGAGTAGGGTTGTTATCGGTTTGAGACTACGTTGATGCATGCTTTTCGTTCGATTCTTCTGGCGGTTACCCGGCAACACACCTCAGATATGGAGTTACAGCAGGCCTTTCGACTGGCTCTGGATAACCGGGCCACATTATTGATTGCCCTGTTCGATCAGAGTCTGGAAACGCTGAATCATCTGCAATTTGTCCCGTTGGAAAAAAAGCTGGAAGACCACCTCAGGCAACAACTGGAGGATGAGCTTGAGCGGCTCAAGGCCATGGCCTGGGAGCAGGGGATTGAAGCTGAGACACTGATTGTTCCCGGACGGCCACGGCAAGCCATCCATAAGGTAATAAAAGAACATCATATTGATCTGGTCATCAAGCTGGCGGATGCCAGTGGTGCGCTCACCCGTAAGCAGTTAACCGGCAATGACCTGGCGTTGCTCAGAAAATGCCCGGTTCCCATTTTGATGATGGCCGACCGGGATCAGCTCCCACAATTAAATGGCAAAATCCTGGTGGCGGTGGATGCCGGTGATCCGGACTCCGATGCCCATGATTTGAATCGCACACTCTTGCAATACGGTGTCTATCTGGCCAGCCAGGAAAAGGCCGCGCTGCATCTGGTCAGTGTCTGGAATGTGCCCTTGGGAAGGCGTTCCCTGAAAACATTGTCTGATGAAGAACTGTATGAATTGCAGGAAATAACCCAGCGGCGCTACCACAACAAATTACAGGAAGTCATGCAGGAAGTCGGCGTGGCTGAGAATGATGAACAGCAGCCGGTATCCATTCATCTACTCAGGGGCAACCCGGCAACCGAGATCCAGCAACTGGCCAATGAGCTGAACGTTGATGTGATTGTGATGGGCACGCTCGGGCGTCATAAGGAAGGCATTTTGGTGGGGAATACGGCGGAGAACATCATGAACAGTATCTACTGCTCAATACTGGCGGTGAAGCCGGAAGGATTCGTCAGCCCACTGGCAGGCACTGCCAGCGGCTGAACATCAAATTCGAAGGAATAGCTCAGGGCTTGAGACCACTCATGTATTCAATGGCAATACTGATCTCTTCATCGGAACAATCCATACAGGTGCCCTTGGCAGGCATACTGCGGATACCGTTGATGGCATTGGCTAGCAGATTGCTGAACCCGCCCGCGACCTTCTCAGCAGCTAGCCATGCAGCGGTATCATCCTTTTTAGGAGCACCTAACAGGCCAGAACCATGACAGGCCACACAAAACTGGTTGTAAATCCCATCGCCACTTCTCGGGCCGCTGCTGGAACTGGCTGCGATCCCGGCAGCACTGGCACACTCCTCACCGGCAAGACAAACGAAGCCTACAGGAGCAAGACGCTCGCTTATCTCACCGCGGGTGGTTGAATCAAGGTCTGCAGCCGATTTGGCAAAGACCAACGAGGCTAATAGTCCCCCGACCAACAGAATCAAAGCACGCATATGGGTTCCCCGTGACACTCGCTTGTCCTCTTAAGGCGATTAATGGCTATCTTGTTGTAGGCGTTGCAAGCGCTGATATTGCCAGAGCTGATAAGAAAGTAACTTAGGGCTACTCGCTTAAATGCTGTCGCCTGTGTAGCCGAATTATTCTAGGCAATGGGATTATAGATCAATTGGCACTCCTGAAACAGCGGTTTGTACGGTGTTGATTTCGGTAATTCTTGTATTATGTGGCAACCTGATCAGATTTTGCTAATCTGTTTTTCCAATAATAAAAGGTGTGCTCATGGCTTACAACAGACATAGCGATGATCCCATTGGTCGCATAGAGATCAGTGTTAAAAATACTCAAGACGGCATGCAAAAGCTGTTCCTGCACAGTGCAAGGCATGAGCAGAATATTGAACTGCTTCAACAGAATCTTGAACTGCTTCAACAAAATCTTGAACTGCACCGTCAAGAAACCCGTGAGTGCTTTGACCGGTTAGAGTCAGAGCAAACGGCTTTTAAGCAAGAAACCCGTGAGCGCTTTGACAAGATCGAAGACACCCTTGCCATTATTGTCAACCACCTCCAGAAGTAACAGCCACAAAACAACCCACTCCAGCAGAAACAAGTGCCGCTTGGTCAACACGGATTTGCCGTTATAAATGGCATTGCCCAAGGCTCGCAGAGCCATGCTTACAGCCCACAGGTTCTTCAATTCAACATGATGGCAGCAGGTCAGGGACTGGGCTGATTTCAGTTGGCACCAGTCAGGGGTAAAAAATCATGGACAGCCCAAGGGTGTACCAGTATTATTGGCAACCGCTGGAGCCGCTGTCTGCTGCTCTGGAAGTGCACCCGTAGCTCAGCTGGATAGAGCGCTGCCCTCCGGAGGCAGAGGTCAGAGGTTCGAATCCTCTCGGGTGCGCCAGTAAAATCAATTGCTTATCTCCTGTTTTCTCTTCGTTAAAATCAATCAAATTTCTTTTTCCACTATATTTCCAGTAACAAGTGGAAACAGCAATTCTAGACTACTGTTCAGAAGCCTACCGATTTTTATTCCCGCATCCTACGCCTGCTGACTTATATCTACCGAGTCTTTAGTTCAGAGATAGCATGGTATGATGGTTCAAATGCCTTCAAGGATGATTGCCATGAATGACAAACAGCGCCGCTTCGTTGATGAGTACCTGATTGACCAGAATGCGACCCGAGCAGCCATTGCCGCTGGCTATAGTCCTAAGACTGCAAGAGTACAGGGATGTCGCCTGTTAACAAATGCTGACATTTCTACCGAAATTCGGGCTCGTCAGAATAAGCTCAGTCGGGAGCTGAATATCACTGCCCAGGACAAACGGGCGAAGCTTTGGCAGATTACCCAGTTCTGTAGTGAAGTGATCGAAACGCCAGAGGGCGATTTACGGATGCGAAACCCGAGAGCTGCCACGACCGCCATTGCTGAACTGAATAAGATGGACGGAGACTATCAGCAAAAGGCTCAGGAAGAGAGCCGTATTAACTTTATCCAGATTTTCGATTCGGAAGATCGCCCTGAAGATCATGTTGAACAGGTCCAGGACAGCAACTGGCTGAACAGTGAGTATTAACTGGCAAGGGGGGGGAGTCCCCCCATATGCCGGACTTGACACCCACGCCTGCTTAGTCAGCGATCGAGGGGTGGTACATGCACACTTTGCCAGTGATAACGGGTGGGGGGGGAAATCATTTCCCCGTTTTGCCCGCCTCTCTAATGTCACGACGGCTGAAAAAAATTTTTGCGCAGAAATCCCTCTAAGAACAGACCTCGTTAGCCTGGCCTTTGGCATCTTCCGCTCAGTTAGCATATTTCGGTATGGAATATCGGGGCAGCCTGTGGATACAATATTTTCTTTGTCGTCTATTTTCCTGCCGTGATCGCCTGGCAGGCACTCTGATTATAAGATGGTCAGCCATGCAGAAGTCATTGAACTTTGAAATGCTACGCACCCATTGGCCGGAACTGGCCAACCTGGGGAGTAAGGCAGAAGAATATGTCCACACTGATCCTGAGAGCTGCCTGGTCAAGCTCCGGAACTATCTTGAGTTGATTATCCGGTGGCTTTACCGTCAGGAGCGTTTGCCTGAAGGGTATCGTTCCAGTCTCTATGACCTGATGAAGGCGGATGCCTTTAAAAGTACGATTCCCGAGGCCATTCAGGTGAAGATGGATGCCATTCGTATTCATGGTAACCGGGCTGCTCATGGTGATGCGATCAAGGTGAATGATGCCCGGTGGCTGTTGAAAGAAGCCTTCATCATGGGTGCATGGATCTACCTGCGTTATGGCAATGGGCATGCAGACGACATTACTAAATTCCAGTTACCCAAGGCCTCGTCAGATCAGACGGATACCGCGCTGACCAAGAAAGAGCTGGAGCAGAAACAGGCCCAACTGGAAAAAGCAAAGGAAGAACTCGAAGTTGCCCAGCAACGGGAAATGGGTATTCTCCGTGAGTTGCAGCTACAAAAAGAAAAAGCCGAAGAGTTCCAGCAAAGGATGGAGGCTCTGCGTCAGAAGAATGAGCAGGCAGCCAATATTCTGGAGCTGGATGAAGCCGAAACCCGTCGTCGCCTGATCGACTCTCGCCTGATCGCTGCCGGTTGGGATGTCGCTGAGGGTATAAAGGATACGGCCCAGGTTACCCAGGAGCATCCGGTCAAAGAACAACCCACCAAAAGTGGCGATGGTCACGCAGACTACGTGCTTTGGGATGATACTGGTAAACCGTTAGCTGTCGTGGAAGCCAAACGTACCCAGGTGGTGGCAGAAAAAGGTCGTACCCAGGCCAAGCTATATGCCGACTGGCTGGAAAAGCAGTACGGTCAGCGCCCTGTCATCTTTTATACCAACGGCTACGATATTTACCTCTGGGA
>NZ_JAHHPP010000049.1 GCF_024606265.1 Endozoicomonas sp. SESOKO1 | reverse complement strand
ACCCTGAACCGTGTGATGTGTGACATTTCCAGTGAAATTATTCTACTGGCGGATTCCAGCAAGTTCGGTCGCAAGGGGTACCACTTCATCCGCTCTTTCGGCGCTTTCCATACGCTGGTAACTGATAAGGGGATACCAGCAGATTACTTGGCCGGGTTGCAGCGTCAGGGAGTCAGGGTCATTATTGCTGACAGTTGATAGCTTTCGATGATTTCAAACAGACTTCTGATTTTTTCAGATAGTTTCGAAGTTATTGAATGGTTGGATCCTTTTGTGCAGTAAAGCTTGACCGGTGACACCGCAGCTTAATTCGAAAGCAGTACCGTACATAAAGAGTGTTGCTGTGAGCAGATTAATTGAGATCATCAGGCGTCATAAACAGGGAGCACAGTGTGGGGTTTACTCCGTCTGCTCCGCTAATCGGCTGGTTCTTGAGGCCGCAATTCTTCAGGCCAGAAAAGACGGCTCCGGAGTCCTGATTGAGGCAACATCCAATCAGGTTAACCAGTTCGGTGGTTACACCGATATGAATCCGGTTGCTTTTCGTGAATACGTTTATGACATCGCCCGTGAGCTTGATTTTCCGGTAGAAAATATCTGGCTGGGTGGCGACCACCTTGGTCCTAACTGCTGGCAGAATGAACCGGCGGCCTCGGCAATGGAAAAGTCCCGTGAGCTGATCAGGGCTTACGTTGCTGCCGGGTTTACCAAAATTCACCTGGACGCCAGCATGAGTTGTCAGGATGATCCTGCTGTTCTGAGCGATGAGGTGGTAGCCCGGCGCGCCGCTGATCTCTGTAAAGTGGCTGAAATAACGGCAGTTGAGTGTTTCGGTCAGTCCAATGTTGTTTATGTCATCGGAACTGAAGTTCCTGTCCCCGGCGGTGAAACGGAAGAGATTTCCGGCATTCATATCACGACGCCTGAGCGTGCCAGTTATACACTGAACTGTCATCGACGTATATTTGACGAATCAGGCCTTGAGAGTGCCTGGCAGCGTGTGATTGGTCTGGTAGTTCAACCGGGTGTTGAGTTTGACCACACGTCTGTTATTGATTATCAGCCTGAGAAGGCGGTTGATCTGAGTCGCTTTATTGAAACGGATCCGAATATCGTTTTCGAAGCGCATTCCACTGATTACCAAACACCTGACGCATATAAGGCATTGATCCGTGATCACTTTGCTATTTTGAAAGTAGGTCCGCAGCTTACTTTTGCCATGCGTGAAGCGCTGTATGCCCTGGCTCATATTGAAGACGCACTGGTGCCAGAAGCAGAACGCTCTCATATCCGTGAAGCCATGGAAGACGAAATGATGGCTAATCCGGGTAACTGGGAGAAGTATTATGCTGGAAATGACGACGAACGTCGTTTTGCAAGAACCTACAGCTACAGTGATCGTATCCGTTATTACTGGAACAGCGAAAGAGCAGAAAAGGCACTGACCTCTCTGTTGGCAAACCTGGAGTCCAGAATCATTCCCATGCCTTTAGTCAGTCAGTATCTGCCGAATCAGTATTGGGCGATACGTCATGGTGAAATTAACGCTACCGCCAGATCACTTATTCATCACCGTGTTATGCAGGTGACTGAAGATTACGCGAATGCCTGTTGATTACTGGTTTGAGATAGTCCCGGACGAATACAGGGCTTATAGATAGAAAGGCTTGAACCTTTAGCAATCAATACGTTTTTAATTTACTGACAAAAAGTTTTGTTTTGTCGGAGGGGGATTTTCCGTCTTGCAAAAGTGCAGAAACACTCCGGCAAAACCTGAAAGATTGCCTTAGCTGGCAGCGTTGAAAATTTTTAAAT
>NZ_JAHHPP010000048.1 GCF_024606265.1 Endozoicomonas sp. SESOKO1 | reverse complement strand
TAAAACAGATTCATTTATTATCAATTTCCTTGGACTATCGGTGATTAAAAAAGTTCATACCTTATCCAGAGGATTATGATGCCGCTGGAGAGGCTGTTGCGGCACGGCACTGGATGACCTCTTTGAAGCCTGACTGCCAGCAGTTCACCATCCCGTCGGCTGATATTGACAAGCTGTTGGGGTGGCAAAGGGTGTCACATTTGGCGGATTCTCTCTCTTCAGGCACTCTGGATGATATTAAAGATTTAGCTGATAAACGCAGCTATCAAAAGTTGCAGAAAGCTCTGAAGACTGATTCGTATTTTGTTAGAAGTGATTACGCCTCCCTAAAGCGCGGTAAGCACAAGAATAAGGTATACAACAGCTTGGCCGAAGTATTCGAGTCTATGGTGACCAGTGAGCGCTCCCATTCGCCCCTGGGGCCGACTCCGGAAGGTCGGAAAGAGGCGCTATCTCTCTACCTGGTTCCCTGGCGCACCATTAACCCGGACCTGGAGCTCAGGGTGTTTGTTGACCAAAAAAAGATTACCGCCATCTCCCAACAGGATGTGTATCGTAAAAACGAATATCTCGACGAGCAGAAAACTCCTGGAATTGTCCAAATAATAGACAATCATTTTCGGGACAATATTAGAGACCAGATTTCAACGCTTGACTCATATGTGATGGATATGGCGCTGACCGGCGATAGTGCCTCCACGGTTTATTTTATTGAAATCAATGCCTTTGGTAAGGACTACGGCTCTGCATCAGCCGCCTTTAATTGGGTAGACGATGCTGAAAAACTCCATGCCAACAACACTGGCACGATATATTTTCGTTATGTTGTATAGAGCAGTTAGGCTTGTCTGGAATAGTTACGCTAAAAATCTGATAACGGAACTATATTCTTTCGACATGATCAAAGCATCAAATCTATATTCAGAATTCAGAAAATTTTCCAGAGATAAAATAATGAACAGAGTCATTGGCCGCTTATTATTCTGTGCTTTAATCCTATCTATTACCTCTACGGAAACCTTTGCAGCCAGGGGGTTCTCGCGGAATGAACCCTCACAGCCTGAATATTTTCCCGGGCACTATTACGAAAAAGATACAAGAGCTGACGCTGAAACACTTCTTCCTCCGGTCGTTAATATCACGCCTGAGAATACTGACGAGTTGAACATCAACCTTGCCAACAAAACCGAAATCGAGAAACAGTATATCCAGGCATTTTATTTGAGAGGTGAGCGTGATGGTGACATCCTGCTCAAAACCATTGATGATCTTCGTCGCAGCCTGAGAGATCTAAGTGTCGTTGTCTCGGGTCTCCATAAAGTTTCTGATGAAAGCATTCTTCAACCAATGCCTGTGAAGGATTTTCTTGACAGTGTCAGGACGTTCAGACAGGAATCGAACGTATTTCTTGAAGACGTGAACAGTCTGGAACATTTTCCAACCCTCAGGCCAGACATTATTGCAGACCCGGCTGACCAGGTTGATATGCTTCCGCTGATACACCAGTATCAGTCATCGTTGCGAAAGCTGGATACCCAGGTCAGCGAGCTTCATTTCAACATCATCCTGCCCAATGGCATACTCCACCAGCAGCTCGGAATCAGTAGCGACCAGCTCAAGTCGATGTCACTTTTTACCGCAGAACAGATCGCGGATATGAAACGCAATGTCCTGCAACTACGGGCTATGCGAACCCAGGACAAGCGAGTCATCGATGAGGGCATCAACCGTTTTACCAAAGATGCCATCGAAACATTCATAGACACCTTTGGCACCTCAGAAAGATACAGAACCATTTCCGACCAGGAAGGCAATAAAAGAGCCAAAGAGATGCTAATGGATGCATTCTGGGCAAGGTCATACATCAGGGCCACCTACGGCATTCAAATAGGCTGTATCCCGGTTGAATATGACAAGCGTATTTTCAATCTGGATTATTATCTGAGCGATATGACCGTTGGCGCTGCGCCCATTTATGACCAGAACAAACTCATGCGCTATGGCAACCTGGCCCGGGAAGCAATGGTAACCATTGAAAATTCCGCCAGCAGGAAGTGGGCATCTGTCAGCTCATGGATCACCTGGGTTGCCGGTAAATCCAATGAAATGGATACCAAATATTTCATCATTGCCCTGATCAAAAAAGATATTGATGAAGAACTGGCCATCAGTCGGTCCGGTGGCCTGAGAAAAGTCCGTGACGGGTATCGCCAGCATTACCTCAGTTCTGATATGGGAAGAGCTCTCTATCAGGCAAAGGCAAGCCAGGTTTTCAATTCATCAGAAGATGACGATGATATTGAACGCGATGTCATGATGGTTGAGGCAGGTACGCTCAAAGGAGCTGTTGCCATGTGCATCAACGCCCTGGAAAATCAGGAAAACCGTCTCGATGAAGCCAGAAAGCTGCAGAGCGTGGTTGATATGCTGACCAGGGATAACGTGATTTCCGAGCGTAGAAAAAGACGGCAGCTCTTTTAAAAATATCAATACAGGACAATGAGTTTCTGCAAGGGGATACTGTTTTTCACAAAAAAATGTTCACAATAAATGCTCTCAATAAATGTTCTCAATAAACTCATTAAAAGCTTTCGCAGGTTGATGTAATGGCTATCAAAAAGAAAATTGTGCATGCGGCTTTGCTACTCATGCTTTTGCCATTAAAGTCATTCTCTTCTGCCTGGCCTTTTGTTGCCAACTATTGTCTGCAAACGTCTGCTCCCCGGGAGATGGTCAGCCGGTCATGTCCGGGACACATTATACCCTCCCATCAAACCCGCAACTTCCGCGTTGAAGAGTTAAGATGTTCGGCCAACCACCAAACCCATGTTCGCTTACCGGAATCCTTTGACGAAGAAGCATGGCAGGACCTGAAAAACATCAGCCGCCACGAGGCGGCCGACAGTTTGCGACAACAGCCACCACCAGCCTGGACAGGCGTTATCAATTACCGCACTTACCTTCACTGGGATTGGCAGGACTGCCGCCTGGTCACCGATGAACAGCACTGTGGTTCCTACTATGTATGTGATGAGATATACCTGCCCACCCCGGACGGTGACATGAAACCAGTCAAACATTGCCATTGGGAGCCAAAAACCTGTTACGCCGATATCACCATTCATGAAAGCCGGTACTGCGAAGATGGCGGGGGAAAACTGGCCTTTGACGTTGCGTTCCTGAAAAAAGATAAAGCCCGCTGGAACCCTGACCTCCCCGGCTTTATTGACCGACTTGCCAACGGCTATGATCTGTTGCCGGGTGAAGAGGAAGTAATCACCGTCAGCAATCTGAAAAACCACGGGAGGACGTCACAGTCCGCCAGGTTAGCGCCAACCCTGTTTATTGAAGACCCCAAAAATGAATACATCTTCAACCAGCATATTCACAACCAGCAGCCTGACAGCCTTTCCTGTCGCTTCAGGGGAGAAGACGAAGTCAGCTTTACCGTAACTACACGAAATAGAATTGCCTCACGCTCTCCCAACGCCTTTTCACTCCCCAAAACCTTTGATAACGAGGATATTGATCCACTGGTATGGCAATCCGCCCCTGGTCTTGATGGCTCAAGGAAAGAAAAAGGATATCCATTGATCATGAGGGCCCAGGACTTCTCTGCCGCTGCACTCAACGAGGTATCAGAAGACGTTACTGAAAAGCTGAAAAATATCATCGTCAGAATCCAGCTCTACGAACCATCCCTGTTTGGCGACAGACTGAAGTCCACTATCTATATCGATGAAGCAAAAGGTATTCAACAAACACTGAACGCCATCTCCAGCGACCAGAAAATTCGGCGGTCCACGCTTTGGGAGTTCAAGCTGAAAAATGGTGATAATCCTGACAAAAACATTTACCGAAGTTATGTACCCACGCTGTTCTATTACCCCGGAAAAATATTCCTGTCCAACGAGGCCCTCAGTTATGACGACCAGCTGGCTCCGAACACAATATACACACTGAAGTTAACGGTTTATCAGAAAAACCTGCCTTTCTACCACCAGTCCTGTGAATCCGATCCCGATGCCCCGGATTGCCAGTGGTATACCTTATGGGGACTCTTCAGTTCAAACCGGTATGAAGATAATTATTTTTCCGGGAAAAGCCTTGATGTCAGGTTCAGGTCAAACCCCAATGTAGACCAGCGAACCTGGCTATCCAGCTTCTGGCATTTCGTCGGCTATGCTCAACTTGCGGTGCCTGCAGGGGTAATTGCTGCGTCCGTGTTTTACCTGCTCTAAGCCGCAGATCATGATTACATGGGTTCTGCACGAGCCTTTTGATTAAAAAGACACCCTGATAAAAAAAGACACCCTGATAAAAAAAGACACCCTTACATACCATGATCAGACTTCTCCAACCCAGTGTATCTGTCTTGATACTCTCTTCTTATTCTACAGCAGCTTCTGCATTCTATTACTGCATCCAACGAAGTGCACCCGTCGAAATACACAGCAAAGAATGCCCGGGGGTAGTCATTCCCGAATACAAAACCCGTAACTTTACGGGAGAGTTTCTTCGGTGCTCTGAAGCAAGCCATGAATACGCTCGACAACAGACACCATATGATGAAGAAGCATGGCAGGATCTAAAGAACATAGACCGGGCCAAAGCCGCCGCGTTTTTGAGAACGCTCCCTGAACCGGCGTGGTCAGAAACCATCAGCTACCCAATCAACCTGCACTGGTGTTGGCAGGACTGTGAGCTGGTTACCTCTGAACAACATTGTGGAGCCATTTTTTTCTGTGATGACAGAAACTGCACCACTATAGCACTGACCTGTTTTGCAGACATTACCTACTGCGGGAAAGAGAATTGCGGGCAGGGACAACTGGACTTCAATGTTAAATATATCCGCAAAGACGACAGATGGTGGCACCCCGGCCACAAAAATTATGTTGATATCCTGGCTAACGGTTATGACCTGCTGCCTGGCGAGAAAGAAACCATTACCGTCAGCAACCTGAAAACAAGCTGGTGGAGCGGCAACCAGTCGGAAAAACTCAGTCCAACACTGTCAATTGAAGACCCAAGGAATGAATACAGCTCCGGCATGACGATCAACGGCAAGCAGGCCGACAGTCTGGCCTGCCGGTTAAATGGCTATGATAATGTCAGCTTTTCTATCTATACCTATAAAAGAATTACTTCTGCCTCACCCAATGCTTTCTCACTGCCAACCGCTTTTGATAATACTGAAATAGAGCCGCTGATCTGGCAATCAACCACCGGGAATAATGGCCAAAGGGTTGCCAAAGGATACCCCCTTATCCTGAGGGCACAAGACTACTCAGCGGCAACCATGAGCGAGATGTCAGAGGATTTATCAACCAGGCTGAAGAGCATTATTGTCCGGGTGCAACTTTATGAATCCTCTATATTCGGTGAAAAGTTAAAATCCACTATTTATATTGATGAGGCCAGAGCCATTCAACAGACACTGAATGCCATTTCGAGCGACCAGAAAATTCGCCGGTCAACCCTGTGGGAATTCAAACTGAAAAATGGTGCTCATCCTGATAAAAATATTTACAGAAATTTCATTCCTGCACTGTTTTATTATCCGGGCAAGGTATTCCTGGCTGATGAAGAGCTCAGCTATGATGACCATCTGGCTCCCGACACAGAATACACTTTAAAATTAACGGTGTATCAGAAAAACTTTCCTTTCTACCTCCAGTCCTGTGACTCAGATCCCGATGCCTGGGATTGCAAATGGTACACCCTCTGGGGGCTTTTCAATATGAACCGGTACGAAAGGAACTATTTTTCTAAAAGAAGCCTGGATGTCCAGTTCAGAACCAATCCAAACGTGGATAACAGAACCTGGCTATCCACATTCTGGCACACCTTGGGTTGGGCACAGGCTATTGCTCCCATTGGTACGGCAGTAATCATCCTTAAATATCTCGGCTTCTGGTTCTAAAGCCAGTAAACAGGCAAACCACCTTGCCGAATCAATATTCCCATCAACATTCCAGTAGCAGCAGGGAAATATAATATTGTTCATACATCACTTGGTGATTCTGGTAAGATTATCATTTCACTTTCGCATCTTTTAAACGGCCTGACCTGACAATGAATGTAACCATCAAAACCCCGGAAGAAATTGAAAAGATGCGCATCGCTGGCCGTCTGGCCGCTGAAGTGCTGGAAATGATCGAACCCCATGTGCAGCCCGGCGTCTCAACCGGCGAACTGGACAGCATTTGCCATGATTATATTGTCAATATTCAAAAGGCAATCCCTGCCCCGCTGAATTATGGCGCAGCCCCCGGACGTCCCGGCTTTCCCAAATCCACTTGCATTTCCATCAATCAGGTTGTCTGTCACGGCATTCCCAGTGACAAGAAATTCCTGAAAAGTGGTGACGTTGTTAATATCGATATCACGGTGATCAAAGATGGTTATCACGGTGATACCAGCAAAATGTTCCTGGTTGGTGACGTTCAACCGTTTAACCAGAGGCTGGTTCAGGTGACACAGGAGTGTCTCTATCTGGGTATTGAACAAGTTAAACCGGGTAACCGTCTGAGTGATATTGGTCGTGTCATTGCCGGGCATGCTCACGCTAATCATTACTCGGTGGTTGAAGAGTACTGCGGCCATGGCATTGGCAGTGTTTTCCATGAAGACCCGCAGGTCATCCACTATGAAGGCTATAACGACAGAAATGACTGCATCCTGAAAGAGGGCATGACATTTACTATTGAGCCAATGATCAATGCTGGCAAGAAAGGCACCAAGCTACTGGGTGATGGTTGGACAGCGGTAACCAGAGACCGGCGCCCGTCTGCACAGTGGGAGCACACCATTGCGGTAACCGCTTCAGGTTATGAAGTGCTAACCAAGCGAACAGAAGAAAGCTTTTAAATGAGTAATCTGTTCCAGAAAATCCCAACCTCTGTTCAGGACCGTCTTTTCAACAAGAGCCAGTTCCGGGCGGACTTAACGATTTCCAAAACACCAATACCGGCCTATAAGAAATGCCTGAAGGAAGCCACCACCAAAATGGATCAATGGTTTCTGGATGGCATGGATATAGAACAGCTGGTATTTGCCAGGGCGTGGTTGATCGATCAGGTTCTGCGCCTGGCATGGGAACACCTGAACTGGAGCGACAGCTGCCCGATTGCCCTTCTGGCGGTTGGTGGTTATGGCCGGGGGGAGCTGCACCCCGGATCAGACATTGACATTCTGATACTGCTGGAAAACGACCATTACCATGAGCACCAGGATGCGATTGAACGTTTCCTGACCCTGCTCTGGGATATCGGATTAAAAGTCGGATCCAGTGTCCGCTCCCTTGATGAGTGTGCCAGTCAGGCCGCCAATGATCTGACCATCATCACCAACCTGATGGAGTCCAGGGTTATATCCGGCCCGGCATTCCTGCACGAATACCTGATGGACATGATTGACACGGAACATATGTGGCCCAGTCAACGGTATCTTCAGGCAAAATTCGAAGAACAACGAAAACGACACCGTAAATATAATGATACCGAATATGATCTGGAGCCCAATATCAAGGGTTCACCGGGCGGCCTCCGGGATCTGCACATGTTGGGATGGGTGGCCCGACGGCACTATGGAACCCATGATCCCGCAGAGCTTTTGGAGCTTGGCTTCCTGAGCCATGTTGAGTATCAGCAACTGCAGAGGTGCCGGGCGTTTCTCTGGAAAATTCGCTGGGCACTTCACTCCCTGACAGGACGGGGAGAAGATCGCCTGCTGTTTGACCACCAGCGAACGCTGGCCAGCCAGTTTGGTTATCATGACCACACGGGGGCCTTGGCGGTTGAGCAGTTCATGCAGAGCTACTTTCGTACGGTCATGATTGTCAGCCAGCTGAAAGACCTGCTGCTGCAGCATTTTGACGACGACATCCTCAGCGCCGGCATCATTCATGAAATTCATGGGATCAATGAACGTTTCCAGGTATGCAATCACTATATTGAAACCGTCCACGATAAAGTGTTTGCCGAACACCCGCCCGCTATTCTGGAGATGTTTGTGTTGCTCACCCGGGATCAGACAATCCAGGGACCAACCGCTGAAACCATACGGCTGCTGAGAGATTACCGGCACCTGGTAGACGGCACCTTTCGCAAAGACCCAAGATGCACGCGGCTCTTTCTGGAGCTGATGCGAGCACCCTATGCATTAACAGCGACGTTAAGAAGGCTTGCCCGCTACGGCATACTGGGTCGCTACCTTCCGGAGTTTGGTCGAATCGTAGGACAGATGCAGTATGATCTTTTCCATACACTCACGGTCGATGCCCATACCCTGTTATTGATAAAATACCTGCGCAGCTTTTCCTATGAAAAGAGCCAGCAGCAGTTTCCCATCGCTTCAAGAATCATCCACAGAATTCCCAAACCGGAATTACTCTATCTGGCAGGCCTTTACCACGATATCGGCAAAGGTCGTGGCGGCGACCACTCACAGCTCGGTGCCGTGGATGCCAGGCAATTCTGTCGTGTTCATGGCCTGAATAAAGAAGATACAGCACTGATTGTCTGGCTGGTGCAGGAGCACCTGACCATGTCAGTCACCGCCCAGAAAAAAGACCTGTCCGATCCAAAAGTGATTCAGGACTTTGCCCGGCGTGTCGGTACCCGGGCACGACTGAAGTACCTGTACCTCCTTACAGTAGCGGATATTAACGCAACCAACCCCGGACTCTGGAATGGCTGGCGAGCCTCTCTGTTGCAACAGCTGTTTGCGCAAACTCATCAGCTGTTGAAACGGGGCGTCGATAATCTGCCCGAGATGAATGAGCAGATCGCCAACACCAAGCAGCGGGCAATGGCCCTGTTAACCGGGAAAGGTTTACAAGAGGAAGACATATCCTATCTCTGGGACCAGTTTAATGATGAGTATTTTCTTCGACACCAGAGCGATGAAATCAGCTGGCAGACCGTGGGTATTCTTCAGCATGACTCGGAAAAACCACTGATCCTGATTCCGGAAATTGCTGATGGCTATGAGCACCAGGGTTCGAGAGTATTTGTCTATACCCATGACCAGTCCAACCTGTTTGCCGCCACGGTAGCCGCATTCCATCAGCTGGGACTGGCCATTCAGGATGCCCGTATCATTACCTCCAGAAGTAACTACAGCCTTGATACCTACACCGTTCTTGAAGGCGATGGCTCAGCCATCGGTCCCAATGCCGAACGGATACTGGACATCAGGACTCACCTGCAGAAAACCCTTTCTGCACCGGATAAGTTCCCGGACCTCATTCGCCGTCGAACGCCACGACAACTGCGCTATTTTAACCGGGAGCCAGTGGTGCTGATCAGCAACCAGATTGAGCCCCGGCAAACGGTGCTTGATATTACCGCAACAGACCGGCCCGGACTGCTGGCCCTGATCGGCAAAACCTTCGCCAGCCTGGGCCTGCAGGTGCATGGCGCAAAAATTGCCACCTTTGGAGAAAAGGTCGAAGACAGTTTTATCATTGCAGACAGTAATGGTGAAGCCATTCAGGACGCTGCGAGTTGTAACGAAATATGCAGCGCATTAATCCGTGTACTGCGTGAAGCTTCCAGCCATGATGCCATTACACCTTGAAAATTATGAAATATCCGGGTTAGCACCTGGCATATTCCTGCTACCCTAATATAAGTCAATTATCGTACAATTCCTCCCCCCTTTTTGTTCGTAAACCGTTCAATCTCCTGAAATCTGAAAATGACAATATCTTCCGTTGTTTTTTGATATATTCAGGGTCTGGTCGTTCAGATAGTTTGGTGGCTGGCACTATGAATTCAAGTCAGCCAATTTATTTCGTTATCAATAAGGCAGTAACTATGATCTTTGCCTATAGTGCCCAGGAAAACCAATTTTCCATTGACCGGGTTACGCCAGATTTCCCTCCGGCCAAGGGTACTATATGGCTGGAAGCCACTGAGCCGGACAGTGATGAACACCACTGGTTAACCACACACTTCCCAGGCTGCCTTCCCGAGGAAGAAGATCTGGGTGAAATTGAAATCTCCTCCCGCTACTTTGAAACCGAAAGCGGCATTCATATTCGCTCCCTGTTTCCCCACCGGTCTGGCCACGAGCTGAGAAATATTAACGTCGCTTTCAACCTCAGACCCGATATACTGATTACCCTTCAGGATGAGCCTACCGGGTTGTTCAGGCTTATGCGCAAACACCTGAAAACCCAGCACGTCAAGGCAACAACGCCCCTGGATGTGATCATTGCCCTTTTTGATGCCAAGGTTGAATACCTTGCTGACACCCTGGAAGAAGTTTACGAGGATCTGGAAGCAGTCAGCCAGAATGCACTTTCAGAACAGTATAAAGATGTTGATGAACAGCTGCGCACCATCACCCTTCAGGAGGACCTGAATGGCAAAGTCAGATTGAATCTGCTGGATACCCAGCGCTCACTTCGTTATCTGATGCGCGCCTGCAATCATATGCTCAATGATGAACAGAGAGACAGTATCAGGGATATGCTTCGGGATATTGAATCCCTGACGCCACACACTGGCTTCCTGTTCGAGAAAATCAACTTTCTGATGGAGTCCACCATGGGCTACATCAACCTTGAACAGAACAACATTATCAAGATTTTCTCCGTGGCAGCCGTGATGTTCCTCCCACCAACACTGATTGCCAGTATTTATGGGATGAATTTCAAAACCATGCCCGAACTCTCGGTTGAGTATGGCTACCCACTGGCCCTGGGGCTGATGCTGTTGAGCGCTTTAGCCACCTTCCTGTTCTTTAAACGTAAAGGCTGGTTATAAGAAACAGAAGAACTGCGGTTATACTCCTTTACCTCAAGCCAGGATTTACTGATAGTGCTTTTTCGGGCTCGGCGATTGCCCTGCTACCACTTTTACAGATAGCGACCATACTGTTAGCAGGCAACAGGTTGGTATAATCTGTCATCAGAAAGGCTATTTGAATAGGGCCGATCCCGGCAAAAACTTCAATAATCGGGGATCCTGGAAGCTGAAAATATGAAGCAAAAACTGAGTTTACAGAATATTGTCGGTATGGGGTTTATGGTATTCGCCATGTTTCTCGGGGCAGGAAACCTGATTTTCCCACCCATGGTGGGACAACTGGCAGGGCAGGATATGTGGTATGCCGCTGTGGGCTTCCTGCTTACCGGCGTAGGCCTGCCGCTACTGGGCATTGTTGCCATCGCCAGAGTCGGTGGCGGATTCAACGAAATCAGTGGCGAAATGCCCAGACCGCTGATCATCGCCCTTGGCTCCTGCATTTATCTGATCATTGGTCCCTTGTATGCCGTACCAAGGACAGCCCTGGTCTCTTTTGAAGTGGGAATCACACCCTTTCTGGCTGAACCCGGCAAACTCAGCCAGCTGCTATTCAGCCTGATCTTTTTCGCCATCTCCTGGTATCTGTCTATTCGCCCCGGAAAACTGCTGGAGTCGGTAGGAGAGCTGATTACACCAGCGTTAATTGCCCTGCTGGTCATTCTGGGCCTATCGCCAATTTTTTCCCCCCTCGGCGTCCCCGGACAGGCCATGGGGACTTATACCGAAGCGCCGGTTATCAAAGGTTTTCTTGAGGGTTATATGACCATGGATGCCCTCGCTGCGCTGATGTTCGGCATAGTCATCATCACCAATCTTAAATCCCATGGTATTGAAGATAAGTCCAGCCTGTTTCATTACAGTTTCATTACCGGCATCATCGCCGCCGTCGGACTTGCCCTGGTTTACCTCTCTTTATTCTACCTGGGAGCCACCAGCCGTGAGGTAGTCCCCGATCCGGACAACGGCGGGCAAATCCTGACCATTTATGCCGAGACACTGTTCGGAACCACCGGGATAGCGCTGCTTGCGGCTGTGGTGACCCTGGCCTGCCTGACCACGGCCATTGGCTGCATCACCGCCGCCAGTGAATACTTTGATGAAATGTTTAAAAGGGTCAGCTATCGAACCATCGTCACCATCATCAGCATTATCTGTATCTTTTTCGCCAATATGGAGTTAAACGAGATTATTGACCTTTTTATTCCGGTACTGCTGATTCTCTATCCAATCTCCATAACCCTGATTTTCCTCGGGCTGATTCGTGACTGGCTACCCAGACCCGTCCTGACTTACCGGGCAACACTGGCGGTCATTTTTACCTTCAGTATCATTGATGTTCTGCGCATCAAAGACTATGCCGTGCTACAGCCTGTTTTGCAGCCTTTGCGCGTGATCCCGGGCTATGAAGTGCATATGGTCTGGTTCCTTCCGTCACTTGTCGTATTATTCATGACCATTTTGCTGGGCTTGTTTTTCAGGCCTGCATCGAACTGTCAAACGCCATAAAAGAAACCTCCCTGATATGTGTACAGCTTTGCTACCGACATGATATTAGCTGGCACATATCAGGATTTAGTCATGATTAACAATTGGCAAGCGAAGACAGATCAAGTAAGCTTCTGTGTCTTTTAGTTGCCGATACTTCAGCCACTATCACCAGATTCCTTTACAAGGACTCTAAAGTTTTGTTGATGACAGGCAACAGCCATGGTTGCACGCAGTAGATGCGTGAACCTTAATAACCCCCAAAAACGTAGTGCTTGTCACATGTTCCGCAACTTGGCCCTGCCCGCTTTATTAGTTTTAACCATGATCTTGACCGGCTGCCAGACAGTTTTTTATAAAGAGCGTCCTGCCAAGGACGACTCAAGTATTATCCACCCCGCTCCAGCACCTGAGGAGTCGGAACATCCCGTGGTGCCATCAATGCCGGAGGCAGAATCAACGCCTCCTGCTGAGACCCATGCGATTACCATTCATGAGCAGACAATCCAGACACCTGCTCACCAGGATGGTCGACTCGTCCTTGGCATCAACGAAACTGCCACTTTGCCAAACCTGAACCTCAAAATAGAGGCAAAGCTGGATACCGGAGCAGAAACCAGTTCCGTGGATGGCAGAAATATCCAGTTCTTTGAGCGTGATGGCAAAAAATGGGTCAAGTTTGACTTGCACCGTACTTCCAAAGGTACTCAGCCCATGGAGCTGCCGGTCAAAGGGGTAACCCGGATAAAACGTCCCGGGCTCTCATCTGTTGAGCGCCCGGTGGTCATGATGACCATCACCATTGGTGACATTACCCAGTCTGTGCCGGTTTCCCTGACTGATCGCAGCAGCTATGAGTCACCGCTGTTGATCGGGCGTACCTTTATGCAGGATCTAGCCGTTATCGACGTCAATCAGCAGCATATTGCCACTAAAATGGTGATCAGTTCCAATAACCGCAAAGCTCAGGTTCCCGTTACCCAGAAGTCATACACCAGGGCCATCATCAAACCTGTCAGCATTAAAGGACTGGCCACCGTAGGAGCTATTGAACACATGGCCCTGCCTGATTCAAATACCGTCCTCAAAGCCCGGATTGATACCGGTGCCCTGACCTCTTCCCTTGATGCCCGGGATATCGAACTTTTTGAAAAAGATGGTAAAGACTGGGTTCGCTTCCAACTGGCAAATTCAGCGGGCGATCTTATACCCATGCAGGAACCGGTAACCCGGTTCGTTCGGATCAAACGTCATGGAGAAGAGTCTGAACGACGCCCTGTTATCACCTTGAACGCCAGAATTGGTGACATCCTTGTACCGACACAATTCACTTTGCGAGGCAGGGAAAACTATGAATTCCCGGCCTTGATTGGTGCACGCTTCCTTGAGAAGCGCGCCCTGGTGGATGTATCCAGAGAATATATTTCTGATACCAGACAGCCTTGAGCGGGATAAAGCTCTCATTGGCATGCAGCCTTGAGCCGGGTTCAGTTGAGATACGTTTCCTAAATATCAACTGAACCCGAGATAGACAGTAAAAAGCGAGGGAAAGAATGAAAGGTCGTTTTCAGCTTGGCCTTATGGTTGCTGTATTGATTGTCGCCGGCCTGGGATTAACCCTGTACAAACACTTTGCACTGGGTTTTCCTTTGTTGGGCAAGGATATCTCTACTGTCTGGAGCATTGAAGCCTGGGTGAGCTTCAAAGCCCGGGGGGAAGCGGCTCAGGCAAGCCTGACCCTTCCGGACCAGCAGTCCGATGTCAGAATTCTCGATGAATCCTTTGCCTCACCGGGCTATGGAATTAACCAGACCAATGATGGCGGCCAGCGTCGTGCTGTCTGGAGTACCCGCAAAGCGGATGGTCGCCAGGATCTGTTTTATAAGGTTAAGCTCCGTCTGGAGCCCGGCATCAGCCCGAGCGTTAATGACCAGCCCGAACCATTCATTGCTCCTGTACTTCCCGAACCTTATCAAACCGCTGCAACCAGCCTGTTAAACCAGGTGACTGACCGTTCAGCAGACCCGGTAAGCTTTGCAGGCACCATGATTAGCCAGTTTAACGCCAAAGAACCCGACCAGAACGCCAATATGCTACTCGGCATGGTAGAAGAAGGTGTCACGCTTCCGGACTTACTGGTCAATTTGCTTCATATGGGTAACATCCCTGCTCGCATTGTCCGGGGCCTTCACCTGGAAGATGGCCGTCGCCGGCAACCCATTGTGGACATGATAGAGGTGTATGATGGCACGCAATGGCAACTCTTTGATCCCAAAACCGGTAAAGCCGGCAATCCGGAAGCCTTCTTCCTCTGGCAACGTGGGGCCAAATCACTGCTGGATGTTATGGGCGGCGTTAACTCTGACGTCAAGTTCTCTATTATTTCCCAGAATGTCCCCACCAGAGAGCTGGCACTCACCCAGGCAACCCAGGATGGTGCAGCATTAATTGACTTTTCCATCTACTCCCTGCCATTGGAAGTCCAGAATGCCTTTAAGATTATTCTGTTGATACCGATTGGCGTGCTGACGGTTCTGTTTATGCGAATTGTCGTCGGTCTGCGCACATCCGGCACATTTATGCCGGTGCTGATTGCCATGGCTTTCCTGCAAACTCAATTAATACCCGGGTTGGTGATTTTCATCTCCCTGGTGTCCATTGGTTTATGGATACGATCTTTCCTCAGCCAGCAGAACATGCTGCTGGTCGCACGACTGGGGGCTGTCATCATAGTGGTGATACTGATCATGGCCGCCATGAGTATCCTGAGCTGGAAGCTGGGTATCACCCAGGCACTGACGGTTACTTTCTTCCCGATGATCATTCTGGCATGGACCATTGAAAGAATGTCCATCCTCTGGGAAGAGGAAGGCCCCAAGGATGTATTTAAAGAAGGCGGCGGCAGTCTTCTGGTGGCAACCATGAGTTATCTGTTGATGTCCAACCCCATTGTTGAACAGCTAACCTTCAACTTTCCTGAACTGATGCTGACCTTATTGGGCATTGTTCTGCTGCTTGGCCAGTACACTGGCTATCGGCTGCTTGAACTCAAGCGGTTTTACCCACTGGTTCATTCGGTTAATTCGGTTAATTCGGTTAATTCTGATAAGTAGAGGTCAGCTTCCATGGGATGGTTAAGCAGCTTTGTGCAAAACACGCTGACAAAAAACTCAATAGCAACACCTTCCCGGCTCAAGGAGTCCGGGATACTGAGCATGAACAGCCGCAACCTGAATTATATCTCCCGATATAACCCCAGGCGTCTCCTGCCACTGGTGGATGACAAACTGACCACCAAACGCATGGCCGAAAAGGCCGGTGTTGATGTGCCAAAACTGATTGGTGTCATTGAATACCAGTCCGATATTCGCAAGCTGAAGAGTATTCTTGAGCCACTGGAGCAGTTTGTCATCAAACCGGCCAAAGGTAGCGGTGGTAAAGGCATTCTGGTGATTACTGGCCGTGACGGTGACCGGTATGTCAAGGCCAGTGGTGAAAGCTTATCCTTTAACGCCATTAGCCGTGATGTTTCCAATATTCTGGGCGGTCTCTACAGTCTGGGCGGAAAGTCCGACGTTGCCGTTATCGAAAGCCTGATCGTCGCTGACCCCATTTTTAAGGACTACAGCTTTGAAGGGGTACCGGATATCCGGGTCATTGTTTTCCGGGGCTTCCCGGTAATGGCCATGATGCGCCTGGCCACCCGGAAATCCGATGGCAAGGCAAACCTGCATCAGGGTGCGGTGGGCGTTGGTCTGGACATTGCCACCGGTAACAGCCTCAGAAGTGTGCAGCATGATTTGCCGGTCAACACTCATCCAGATACAGGCCACAATTTCTCAACGCTCAAAGTACCTCACTGGCATAAAATATTATGCCTGTCTGCTGCCTGCCATGAGATGACCAGCCTGGGTTATCTGGGGGTCGATCTGGTGCTGGATAAAAACCTTGGGCCACTGATCCTGGAACTCAATGCAAGACCGGGGCTGGCGATTCAGATTGCCAATGGCCAGGGGATCAAACCCAGACTTGAAATGATCGAATCGCTTCGCAAGCACGACCTGCCGATTGAAGAACGGGTTGCTTTTTCACAGCAGCATTTTGGTGTATCCATCATGCAAACACCGCAGAAAGCATAAAAAATTCTGCAGACCATGGACGGTCATTTTGTGACAATCATATCAAGCCATGAAAAGCATCGGGTGTGGCCAATACAAACGCTTCACAGAACTCCCACGACTGTGTCAGAATGTTTTGAGTGCCCTGCTTCTCCGGGAAGGAGAAAGCTAACTATCCCCAGAAAATAGACAACAGGTAGTCGATTTGGAGCTTGATACCTCGTCAGGGAAGATGAAATTGTTGTTTTCGATACAGCATCTACCCAGAAAAAATGATCAGCGCCGGGTCATCCATCAACCTGCCAACGGTATTCGCCTGATCCTTTTGGTGTTATTGCTGTCACTTTCCTGCTCATTAGTTGCCAATCCTGTTTATCTCAGTGGTGACGACCCTATCACCGACCTGCAACTCCGGCCGGTTACGCCGCCACCCGTCTTTTTTAAAAGCTCAGCCCCCAATAAAGATAGCCACCTGAACTGGTATCGCCTGGATATTGAACTGTCACCCTACTCTCCCCATGACTGGCTGATGGTGTTCCGCCAGGTTCCCCATAAGAAGCTGGATGTTTTTATCCCGGTCAACAACGGATATCACCTGAAAAAAATGGGCATTGATGGTTCACTGTCCGGCATGGCTCCCAATACAATAATGCTGAAACTCAAGCCCGGGGAGACCAAAACCTGGTATATACGTCACGATCCAGTAGCACTCAATTCACTCAATCCTGAATTATGGCCATCGCTGAACTACTACGAAGCGCTGAGTGAACAACAAACCGCCATCAGCTCGATTCAGACGCTACTGATCGTTGCCTTGATTTTCATCTTTACCCTGACCCTCAGGAATAGAACACCTGCCTTGTATCTGCTCATCAGCCATCTGCTGGCTGCCAACATGATGATTCTGATGTGGGAAGGCGACATTTTTCGTGTTGTCTCATGGCCGGGGGATCCGGGCCACTGGCTCAGCCTGATGACGGCAACGGTACTGGTTACCGGTATTATCAGCTATCGAACCCTGACACTGCTGCCGATCTACACCCCGAAAACTGACCGATTGATTCTTGCACTGAACACCGTTGGAATGGCTCTCGCGGTTTATGCGGTCACTCTGGCAAGCACTGCATCAGGGGCAACGCTTAAACTGGCCGCCTATACTCTGCTGGCAAGCTTTGCCCTGGTTGCCCTGGCAACCGCCTACTGCCTCTATAACGGCATTCGTCCCGCAAAAATGGCCTTTCCTTCAGCCCTGACCATGGTCATTTTACTCTCATGGTCATGGTATACCGGCGCTTGGCCAGGAAATCTGCCAAGCTACCCTGAGTTAATGCTCCTTTCTTTTCATGCCGTCCTGCTGCCACTGTGTTACTGGTATGGCCATCAACAGAACCTGCACCACGCCATGTCAATTAACGCCATCGCCCCGTCCAGCGGAAAACGGCGCATATTTGAGACAGCACTCCGGGAGCACCTGCAAAACCCGGACTCACCACTCTCAGACAATGATCTGATCCAGAAAGTACTGGCAACCTTCGAAGAGGTATTACCTGGCGTTCCTGCAATGATGCTTTGCCACCAGCAGGATGAATGGCACTTTTCCCTCGGGGAATCGACGGACTACTCCAAAACTGCCAACAATTTAGCCCGCCAGCTGCCAGACATCGAAGACGACTTGCTCAGTGTCATCGCTGCAGGCATCGAAACAAAAATCAATTTTAAAGACCGGTATGGCGCAATTTACTGGGTATTCCCTCTGAACATGGAACACGGGAATAAAATTCTCATGGTACTTTCTCCCTCCAGACATCACCGCAATGCCGCTACCTGGCAAACCGCCAGCGATATCAGCAACCATGCGCGCACCCTCTTTCAGGCAAATCGACAGTCGCTTTTCTGGCAGCAGCAGGCCAACCTTGACCCACTGACCGGATTGCTGAACCGTCGGGCCTTCTGCAGGGAAGCAGATAATATCATCCAGGCTTTCCTTGACCAGGCGGTTCTGGACACCACCACCCGATCCTGCTGCGCCCTCTTTATGGACATGGATGACTTCAAACAACTTAACGACCAGCAGGGACACCATGCCGGAGACCAGATACTTAAAACCACGGCGCTGGTATGCCGCCAGTCGCTAAGGCACCATGACTTATTAGGGCGTTACGGCGGTGAAGAGTTTGTCGCATTATTGCCCAATACAGAGCCATGGCAGGCATTCCTGGTTGCTGAACGAATGAGAAACGCCATTGTCAGTGAACATGCAAAAAACCATAGATGGGTTAACTGTCAGCCCATAACCGTCAGCATTGGCATTTCTGCCCTGTCCAAGGATATGAACTCCCTGGACAAAATGCTTGAGGAAGCGGATTCGGCAATGTACCAGGCAAAGCAGAAAGGTAAAAACCGGACTTCAATCAGCACAAGCCTGACTGATGTTCGTTTGCCGGCTACATAAGCACCCCAAAGAACTTCCAGCCACTATCGTAGATTTACATATAGGGATTTGGAGTTGAGGCTGATTAGAATAGCTGTCAAAAGAGACTCCCCCGCTTCAGGTTAACGCCAACATGTCCAATGCAACCGGCCTTCATAACAACGCTGCCGATAAAAAAGAGCCACAGAAAAAGAAGCTGGAAAATGTTGACCTGAAACTGGAAGGACGCGACCTTCGCTGGCTTGAGAAAATAGCCAGAGCCCCGCAACAGGAGCCCTGGAGCGTCACCATTCTGCAATACGCCTGGACTGCCGGCCCCGTCACCCTGATGGCTGCCTATTTTGGTTACTATTTTGCCTACGGGGTCATAATGCCTCTTGAGCGGGCCTTTTATTTCCTGGGCTACTCCGTTATCGCCGTTGCTCTGGGCATCGGTTATCGACTGTTTCACAACATGACCCACGGTCGGCAACAGGCGAGAGACCGGATAAATCTCCTCAGCCTGATCGACCAGATTCCTGAGCTGATCTACCAGGTCCGGGATCTTGGTCAGGTGAATATGCCCGAAGAGCAGCGTCGTATTCATTCTGCCGGTATTCTCCTGCGTAAGCTTGATCTCGGACCTGAGTGGGTTTCAACCGCCGTTGAAGACCTGACCGGTAACCAGCAACTGGCCAAACAGGCAGAGCGCATTGAAATATTCCGCCGCGCCGGTCTTTTCAGCCGTATGCGGGACATTATCGAAGAAGCCAGGGAAGAAACCGAAAAAGCCTGGCTCTCTCTCAACGAGAACCACCCACGAACCGCCGAAGCGCTGAAAAAGCGCCTTAATGGCATGGTTTCCCGCCCCCACGATGGACAGAAACGGGAGCCTCTCTTTATTGAGCGGATCCTTTCCGCCATAGAGGAAGGCAATGAAAACCTGATGACCCTCCACGACGTGGAGGAGATACTGACCCTCTGTTTCGAGCTGATCTGCGGCCGGGAAATTGCCTACCTGAAAATTGAGTACACCGGCCACTGGGACCTTGCCAGGGCCCTGGATAAGCTGGAGGAAGAACGCAATGACCTGCGCATCAGCCGTGCCAGGGTATACTCACGTTTAAAGGCATTAACCACTTACTTGAACAATATCGGGATTCCTTCAGAAATTGGCAGTGGTAACGGGCTAAGCACCCACAAGCTGCTGGCCATCGCAACAAAATCCCTGGACAGTCTCAGCCTCCAGGTTCACGAAGCGCGTCAGCTGACCCTTTCCAGCCCCCAGAAAAAAGGGGCAAAAAAACACCTGTTAACACTGACAGCGAAGAGCCAGCAGCTGGAAAAAGCGCTCCAGATCTACAATGAAAGCCACAGGGCTTACCTGAAACAAGGGCGGGACAGCCTGCAATTAAAGCGTGCCCTGCAGAACTGGCAGAAACTCTCCAGTAAATATCAGCATCAGAATAATGAAAACCTGAAACGCAGTCTGACCATATCGGAACAGACCATTTTCCTTGATGAAGAGGATAAGGCAGAAGTCACTCAACGTATTCGGCAATACCTCAATGAGTCACCGGACTTACCCAAAGCCATGCCTGAAACGCTGCCGAGAGACGAAAACAACCAGCAAAGCCCGGTACAGGTAGACGACGACAAAAACCTGACTGAAGCCGTGGCCCGTGATCTTGCCATTGAGATCGCGACCATTCTTGACCCCTACATCCATCTTCACGATCCACAAATCCAAAGGGCCATCGAAACTGCCAATGCCATCAGCCTGGCCAATATTGAACCGGGGATGAGTGCCCGAACCAAAGCCGCCTGGGGAGAAGCGATGGCCAGCGCTGTAGACAAGAACCTCGCGGCCAGTGCTGAAAAACTGGCACAAAACCTGATCCGTTATTACCGGGTGCCGCTGAGTGACCAGACCATCAACTTTCTGGTGAAAACCTATAATGCCAGCCTGGAAAGGCTGCAGTTTATTGCCCGTTACGAGACACCACTGAGTGCTTCCTATTCTCTTGATAATGTCTCAGCCATGGAAGTTCCACAGCCAAAAGATAACTGGCACATTAACCTTTACAACGCCAAAAAAACCATTACCCGTTTGAGCCTGAAAGGCATGGCATAAGCAGTGATCCAAAGCTTACAGTGGTTCGTACTGCCATCCACAGAGCAACAAGCCAAACAGCATGCGGTATACCGAAATATACCTATTTTTCTACATGAGGTACTATCGTTTTCTGTTCACTTATTGCTCAGAACCGTTATCAATAGCTCGCTGATTTCACCGAAAGCCCTTTTTCATTCCAGGCCATGGGAACCGGAACACTCTCTGATTCCCGCTATCCTGACGGGAGCCGCTGGCTGAAGCCACAATTACGTTCTATGATGCAGGTAGCCGGGCGTATCTCCAATTTTATCTATGGAGGAGTCGTATGATTCTGGAAGAAGTCATAGATCTCTCGCGCTTTCAATTTGCCATTACAGCGCTCTACCATTTCCTGTTTGTGCCACTGACCCTTGGCATGACCTTTATCCTTGCCATTATGGAATCCGTCTATGTCATGACGGGCAAGCAGATCTATAAGGACATGACCCGGTTCTGGGGAAAACTCTTTGGTATCAACTTTGCCGTGGGTGTCGCCACCGGCCTGACCATGGAGTTCCAGTTTGGTACCAACTGGTCCTACTACTCCCACTACGTTGGCGATATTTTCGGCGCACCACTGGCCATTGAAGCCCTGATGGCCTTCTTCCTGGAATCCACCTTCGTGGGTATGTTCTTCTTCGGTTGGGACCGGCTGAGTAAAGTGCAGCATCTGGCCTGTACCTGGTTGATGGCCATCGGCACCAACCTGTCGGCGCTCTGGATTCTGATTGCCAACGCCTGGATGCAGAACCCGGTGGGTGCCGAGTTCAACTTTGAAACCATGCGCATGGAGATGACCAGCTTTGCCGACCTGGTATTCAACCCGGTGGCCCAGGTTAAATTTATCCATACGGTAGCGGCGGGTTATACCACTGGCGCTATTTTCGTCCTGTCCATTTCTGCCTACTACCTGCTGAATAATCGTGATATCGGCTTTGCCCGCCGCTCATTTGCCGTGGCTTCCGGATTTGGTCTGGCCGCCATTCTGTCGGTTATTCTTCTGGGCGACGAATCCGGCTATGAGCTGGGTGATGTTCAGGAAGTAAAACTGGCCGCCATTGAAGCAGAATGGGAAACCCACCCGGCACCGGCCAGCTTTACCGTCATCGGGATTCCTGACCAGGAGAATATGGAAACCGATTACGCCATCAAGATTCCATACCTGATGGGTATTATTGCCACCCGCTCTCTGGATGAAGAAGTGACGGGTATCAAAGACCTGATTGAAAACAAGATCGTCCGCATCAAGAGCGGTATGGTCGCCTATGACCTGCTGCAGAAACTGAAAAACGGTGAAGATACCCCTGATAACCGCGCCGCCTTCCTGGAAGTGGTGGACGACCTCGGCTATGGCCTGTTGCTGACCCGTTATACCGATAACATCCCTGCAGCCAACGATGCAATGATCCGTCAGGCGGCAGAAGATGCCATTCCAACGGTTTGGCCACTGTTCTTTTCTTTCCGCATCATGGTTGGCTGCGGCGTCCTGATGCTTCTGCTGCTGGTGACGGCCTTTGTGAAAACCGCCCGTCGTAATGAATACAAGAGCCGCTTCTTCCTGAAACTCTGCCTCTGGTCCCTGCCCCTTCCCTGGATTGCCAGTGAAATGGGCTGGTTTGTGGCGGAATACGGTCGTCAGCCCTGGTCGATCTCCGGTATCCTGCCCACCTACCTGTCGGCGTCCACCCGGACGGTAACTGACCTGTACCTGAGCATCGCCGGTTTCACCCTGTTCTACGGTATCTTTGCCATCGTTGAAGTCTGGCTGCTGGTGAAATATTCCAAACTTGGCCCAAGCAGCCTGCATACCGGTCGTTACCACTTCGAACAACAGCAGGCTTTAGCCGATGATGCTTCAGTTTCTGACAGTCCCCTCCAGGGCAAGGCATAAGGAGCGATGACCATGGATTATGAAATTCTCCGATTTATCTGGTGGGTACTGATCGGCGTCCTGTTTATCGGTTTTGCCATTATGGATGGCTACGATCTGGGCACAGCCAACCTCCTGCCATTCATGAGCAAAAACGACACTGAACGTCGAATCATGATTAATGCAGTTGCCCCCCACTGGGATGGCAACCAGGTCTGGCTGATCACCGCCGGTGGTGCGCTGTTTGCCGCCTGGCCGACCGTCTATGCGACCGCCTTCTCCGGCTTCTACTGGGCCATGGTTCTGGTACTTTTTGCCCTGTTGATTCGCCCCATGGCCTTTGACTACCGCTCAAAACTGCCTGACCCACGCTGGCGTAACGCCTGGGACTGGGGACTGTTTGTCAGCGGTATCGTCCCATCCCTGGTGTTTGGCGTTGGCTTTGGCAACATCTTTGTCGGCTTTGGCTTTGAGCTGGACGGCTTTATGCGCTCCAGCTTCTCTGGCTCATTCTTTGATCTGCTCAACCCATTCTCGTTATTGTGCGGCGTTGTCAGTGCATCCATGCTGACCATGCAGGGCGCAGTCTGGCAGAAAATGCGTTCTGGCGACCCCATCCGTCACCGTGCGGCTACTGTCGCCCGCTACTCTGCCCTGCTGACCATGGTGGCCTTTGCCATGGGTGGTTTCTGGGTTGCTCACATCAACGGTTACCAGGTCACCAGCATTCTGGACACCAATGCACCCTCCAACCCACTGGAAAAAACCGTCATGCTTGCCCAGGGCGCCTGGCTGAATAACTACAGCCAATACCCGATCATGATGATTGCCCCGGTACTCGGCTTCCTGGGCACCCTTGGCGTCATAATCTTCTCCGGCACCCGACAGGATGGGCTTAACTTCACCTGCTCATCACTGGCCCAGGCCGGCATCATCATGACCGCCGGTTTCAGCCTGTTCCCGTTTGTACTGACTTCCAGTACCGACCCATCCTTCAGCCTGACACTCTGGGACGCAACCTCAAGCTTTATGACGCTGGCCATCATGACCGGCGTAGCCGTTGTGTTTGTTCCCATCATTCTTGGCTACACCATCTGGTGTTTCTACAAGCTCTGGGGCCGCATGACCGCTGAGCGCATTGAACAAGAAAGTCATTCACTTTACTGAGAGGGAACTGAACAATGTGGTATTTTGCCTGGATCCTTGGTGTACTTCTGGCTTGTGCTTTCGGGATTATTAATGTGATGTGGTACGAATTTCATTCGGACAATTTTGATAATGAAATCAATGAGTTAGATTGATAAAAAAATTTTAGGTTACAATTTGATTGTAACCTGAGCCTCAAAAACGGTACCAAACCGTACCTTTGCTGCATTTTGTGGTGAATGTTATTCGGGAAAATGGTGCCGTTTTTTTGTATCTTTTTGGTACATCCTTTTTTATTAAGCCCACCCACAATGCAACATTCCGGGAAAAGGGATTGCAAGAAGCGTGAAGTTTACGATCTGCTTTTCCAGCTGGCCAAGTGCAAGACTGGAAAGAACACTCAGTCGGCACTTGTTCCCGCTCAGGTAGTTTCTGATCTGCTGAATGGGTAAATCGGCGGATTCCATAATCGTGAAGTATATTGAGCTAATAATCTCAAGATAGTCGATCTCGCTGGCTAATTTTTGATTTTTGGAGTGAACAGTAAGCCCCAACTTTTACTCCCCTGAAGCACTGCTTCAAACAATTACACCGATCCATTGCGCTAAATCAATCAACACTCACTTTTTTCACAATATGATTACAAGTATTAGCACCTATATAAGGGATACATTTACAGATGCATTAGCCAAAAACTGTTATTAATTCTCCACCAAAGCTATCTGGCCCTATGCTCCCCAACAACAATAAAAGGCGTTGGTACAAGCCACAGGCGGTAGCGTATTTGCGACCAGCGAATCGAGGCTCGCATATAATCCCGATTCACAAGGGAAAGCTTGAGGTGTCGACACATTAATTCTGTGATTCGGAAATCTGTACATCCAGATGCTCCTATCTTGGCATGCTACGGAGTAATCCAAGGTTTAAAGCGCAAGGAGAAAGGCGACCATGAGCACTCAATACCTGTCTAACGCCCACGCAGGGTGCGGAGTTTCATGACTTTTCCACGCTTGCCCGGTGAAAGGCGGATAGGCTCGCGCCCGAGTCAGGGATTTTCACGGCAAAAATCACAAAAACATCACAACTGAGGCGAATATGGAATTTTTGATATTAGTTGGAGGTGCGATAATTTTGTACTGCGCCATCAAAGCATCGGCAACGCCCTCAAAACAACGGGCTCAGAAGAATCATAGACTAAGTTATAAAAATGAAGTCAGTGTAAACATGGCTACAGACAATAGGGTTGTGGCGAACAGTAATCATGATGATGATCTAGCTACTTTCAGTATTTCATATGGCTATAACGAGGAAAAAAGCAAAAACAAAACACCAGGAAAATGGATCAAATCCAGTGAATCTATCATCATTAATGGTCAAAAAATCACTGGTGGCAATTTTTATTTTGGAGGAAAGCTCAATTCATTAGATGAATATGGAACAGAAGCCTCATTAGTTGATGACTCACTAAAAATTGAAAACAAAGCATCCACATTTGATGATGAAAGTTTAGGCTATTGGCCTAAATTTATATCACTCACTCCTAAAGGGCGTGGAGCTTTCCTTAGTTGGCTATCTGGCAATAGAAGTGATCCAGACACCCCCTTGGGTTATGTGTTTATTTATTTCTACGGCATTGAAAGGCGTATTACCGTTGATTCACTTAAGCAGGAAGTAGATGACACAGAATTTAAAGTATTGTTTGAAGAAGTACTCCGATTAAAAGGCATTTACGGCAGTAGTCGATCCTTTTCAAGTTATGCAACACGACTATTGGAAATCATGTGTATACTGCGTCCTCACGCAGTATCATATTCAGAACTGGAAAAAACACCTCAAAGGGATTCACTATTATTTAAACATCGACTTGCCATCACGGTAAATGATGAAAAGCCCATTCCTGCCGAACTAGCATTGGCTTGGATTCGGTTTTATCCAGATTATAATTTAAAGAAACCAGCACAGCGTTGTAGCTATGAATTCAGCCAGATGTTTACACGCCTCTATAGTAAAAAATATGGTGACGGCATTGTTGTCAAAGCCAATAAAACACGGTTAAAAATTGGGTATCATCCCGCCAGCTCCTCTCTACGTGGAATATCCTTGCCTCAACAAGATCTTCCCGATCCAAGTAACTTAAAAGGTCCTGTAAATAAGCTCATTGCCATTGCAGATGAGTGTACTGCAGAACTAGATGCTTATAGCAGGTATCTTGCCAAACCGGATACTTCACCGACAGATATTAAAGCCATATTGTTCTTGCCTGACGAAATAAGTGATTTAGGAGCCACGCTAGGATTAGGTAAATTTAAGAAATGGGCAGATGATGCTATTTCAACAAAAAAAGGTCTGGTCGATGTTGAGGAATTCTGGACATTTACCAAATCACCTTTACCTTCCAAAATCAATAAAAAGGAATCTGAATTAATTCAGAATCTTGCTCAAAAATTGGGTTATGGCATAGCTCCTGATACTCGTTATCATCATGCTAAGACTAGTGCAGATGGAAAGCTGGTTCTATTTCCTGAAGGGCATGGCAAATACTTTGAGCCATCTAAGGCTTATAGTGAAATGGGCGTGGTACTCCGTCTAGGGGCAATGGTTGCCTCAGTTGATTCGCATACTGATCAGGCGGAATCAAATTTATTAACTCAGCTCATTGACCACAACACCAATTTATCACCTATCGAAAAACTGATATGGCAAGGATTTTCCGGACACTTTTTTACGCTGCCTTGGCAAGTTGTTGT
>NZ_JAHHPP010000047.1 GCF_024606265.1 Endozoicomonas sp. SESOKO1 | reverse complement strand
TTCGGACTGAGCTTGTCGAAGTTCGGTGGCACGACCCTTCGATACTTCGACAAGCCTCAGGGTGAACGGAAACCGGGAATTTATTAATAGTCAACTCCTAAGTCAGTGCCATTGGTCCAGAAATGATTTTACATAATTTTTATAACCTACCTCAGAGAACCCATTCGCTACTAAAATACTCTGAAAAAAATTCCAATCATGCCAAGCTGTAGTTATTTCTCCATTTAATTGCAGAGATACTTCAACTACTGCCTCTTCATCAGAGTCAAGTAGATCATCTTCCGCTTCAAATAAATTATCGTATATATATGGTCCATAATTGCCGAAAACAAAAGACTGGCCACAAGCTGTAACAATTTCAAGCAAGTAAAAACTCATGATTCTTAATGTTAAGAAGATATTTATAGAATTAAGGATCAAAGTATAGTACTTAACTTTTATGATGCTGAATAAAAACTCAGCAGTACTACTCACGAATCAGCCTGCTGTTCTTGCCGTATAACTCTTCAAGCTTAGAAGTCATTGACTGCCCATAGTGGAATTCCCGGTGACAATTTGGACAAAGGGCTATTGCATTCGTAACCGTATCAGACCCACCATCTGCCAAATGTTTTAAATGATGTACTTCTAAAAATGGTTCACCTTCAGCAGTTAGGAATGGTGCGTTATTGTCGCAGCTCTCACAACGCCCAGCAGCTTCCTTTAAAACCCAAGCTTTGACTCTAGGATCTCGTTGATATTTTATGGTAAAACGCTCCCTTTTTGAGAGTGAGTTTCTTATGAAGCCGTACCAAATAAACTTTGGTGATGATTATTCGCTCGGGATCCGCATTCCTGAGTATTTTGTTGATTAGTCCTACCGTAATGATGCGGGCCCTTTGTTTGCCTATGTGAATAGCTGCAAACTTCTGAAAATCTGTATTCTTCCAGAGGCGCCGGAGGAGCGTGAAATTAAAGGAGGCTTGCGTTATACGCTGATGGAAATGAAAACTGCTCCAGATGATGATGACCAAGAGTTCGTTGATGTCATTTTTGAAACAGAATCTTCCGAGGATTCTAAGCAGCTGGTCTATGATGAAAGTTGTCTGAAAAAAATCATAGCATAGCTGGGAGGTTGCTCCTTTATTTATTCAGTGCCAGAAGTGTAAAATTGATCACATATCCTGTATGTGCGTTATTTGCTGATCAGAGAAAATTTCATTATAAGTTTGCATAAGGTATTCATCCCTTGACTTTGAGCGTATAGCACACTCCCAGACAATAATGATTCTCCAGCCTTTCTCTATCAGGGTTGCAATAACAAACCGGTCTCGTTTTACATTGGCTTCAAATTTTTTGTTCCAGAAATCACAGTGGGTTTTCGGGGTGTAAGCCAAGCGGCATTTTTCATGCCTGTGCCAGAAGCATCCATGTACGAAAATTACTGTTTTGAATCTTGGCAGTACAATGTCGGGTTTTCCTGGGAGCTGCTTATCATGAATTCTGTATCGAAGGCCTTTTGCATGAAGATACTTCCTGATAATCATCTCTGGCTTAGTATCTTTGCTTTTGATTTTTGCCATATTTCGGGATCGGGAAAGACTAACCAGTATATCTACCATTTCCACGTTACCTCTAACCTGGTATCCTGGCGGTTACGATTTTTGAGTTATGGACTGACATGCATCAGAAAATACCATTTGTGGATATTTTTGCAGGGCCTGGCGGATTGAGTGAAGGTTTTTCTTCATACACTCTTTCATCAGGCTATTGCGGTGATATTTATCCTTTCAAAAGTATACTCTCCGCTGAGAAAGAAGAGTCAGCATTTACCACGTTGAGGTTGAGAGCTTTCCTGCGCTGGTTTGTTTACACATTGAAACGACCTGCTCCGCCCAGGGTGTACATTGATTATGTGGCTGACAGATCCAGTGGTGTCCGTCAGTCATCTTCACTGGTTCTTCATAGTGTTCTGCATGCTGATATTCCAAAAGCCGACAGTGTTCAGATGTTTGAGAACGTTATTGCATCCAGCCTCAATGAAGATTGGCAAGTTTTTGCCTCTGAATATTCTGAAGAGTTAAGCGATATTCTGGATGCGGCCCTTTACGCGAGAAATGACGTCCTGCAGTTTGAGCTGGGTGGAGATGAGGTGCCAGGAAAATCAGGCAACATCAGTCCTGTTATTCGTGATGCAATGGAAGGGTTTTACCGTAAGTCGGGCGCTGAAAGTGAGTTTATTCTGGTCGGTGGTCCTCCATGTCAGGCTTATTCTAATGCAGGTCGTTCAAGGCGAAGCAGGAATGATTTGAAACAGTACGTCTGTAATGAGACGGGGCAATACATTTTTGATAAAGACCCCAGGGCAACTCTTTATAAAGAATATCTGAGGGTTCTGGAGGCTAATAAACCGGCATTTTTTGTTATGGAGAATGTCCGGGGGATGCTGTCTGCTCAGTTTACCAATGAAGACGGAACGAAAGAGCCTGTATGGAAACGAGTGGTTTCTGAACTCCATGACCCTGCACTGGCGCTCGGTAAGGGTGTGCACTCCAATACCGGAAGGAAGTATGTGATTGCCTCTCTGGCTGCCGGGAGTGAATGTTATTATGCAGGGGATAAGTGCCAGCTGGATACACTGGATCCTAAGAGGTTTATTCTGAGAGCATCCGATTATGGTGTTCCTCAGCACAGGGACAGGGTGATTCTTCTTGGGATAAGATTGGATCTGTTGAAAGATGTCTCTATGGAGGTTGTGCTTCAGGGTATAAAGCTACCCACTGACATCCCGAAAAATGTGAGTGTAGGAACAGCAATAAGTGATTTGCAGCCCCTGTTCAGCACATTGAGCTCTATCAGTACAGATATACGTCGTCGTAAAAGTGTGCCATCAGCCAAAGCTGAGTCAGAGTGGAAAAAAAACATACATATTCTGATTGGAGATGTTGTTCACGCTCTGGACAGGCATTTATCCACTATGGATGTGCCTGAAGGCGAATGGGATGAACAGTTGCAGCAGTGCCTCACTGCAATCCGGTGCAAATTTGAACCTGAGGATCTTCTGCAGGGTGATGGGGCTGAGCCATTCATTGATAGTCTTTTTAACGCGAGGATCAGAACAGTGCTGAAGGATGTTGATAACATCATTCGAAGCATCGTGGCTAAACTTGACTCTCTTGAAGAGTTGGGTGAGCACTACCAGTGGGATAATGATCAGCCAGATTCAGAGGCTCTCAAATCCTGGTATAATAACAAGTCGGATGGCCTTCCTGTGCTGAACCATTTTCCCCGTGGTCATATGGATACCGACCTGGCTCGTTACGCTTATGCAGCCTGTTATGCAAAGGTGTATAAAGAGCTTGAACAGGAGTTTGTCAAAGGGATTCCGGGCTGGGTTCTGGAAAAGGCCCGTGTAAAAAATGTGAAAGACTTCCTGAAAAAAGAAGCTGGAATTTATGACAGGATATCCATCAAACAGTTAAAGCAGGTAGAGCTTGATCCGGATCATCAAAATACTCAGTCATTTGTTGACAGGTTTAAGGTTCAGAGAGCTGAAAGCCCTTCAACGACTGTGACCTGCCATTTATCAAAGGATGGTCACTATTATATCCATCCCGATCCTGTTCAGTGTCGAAGTCTTACTGTCAGAGAGGCTGCCCGGCTTCAGACTTTTCCTGATAATTATTTCTTTGAAGGGGGAGCTACTCAGCAGAGAACCCAGGTAGGAAACGCAGTCCCGCCATTACTGGCGCATCATATTTCAAACGTCGTATGTAAATTGTGGCAGCGTCTGGTTGTTCCAGACTGATGAAGCCTGTCCTGCCGGGGTGATAATCCAGCAGTTTTTTTGATATGCGTCATGTAATCAATATGATCAGGTGATATACGCAATTTAATTATAAACCATGTTCGTTATAATGCTCTGCAATATATACTTTTGTCAGAGCATTATGTCAGATTTGTCCATGGACTCTCTGAGTCGCAGTCAATGTGAGCGGTTGGCGTTTATTGATTTCAGATTATATTTTCTTGGTGAACTCAGGCGCTCTGACATATCTGAAAAATTTGGTGTGGGGCCAGCTGGTGCTACAAGGGATATAGCGCTTTATCGTAAGTACGCAGCAGACAATCTTGTTTTTGATCAGACAAAAAAAATATATCGCTCATCTATCGTCTTCAGCCCTATCTTCAGTCACTCGCTGCAAAGAGCCCTAGGTGCTCTTACTGAAGGTTTTGGTGATATCGTCAGCAGCCTTCCTCCTCAGATAAACTGTACCATCCCGGCTTTCCTTAATGATTTTGATATAGACAACCTGTCTACAGTGACAAGGGCGATCAAGACCGGGAAGGTCATCCAGATAAGATACCTGTCAAAGAGCAGTGGCTGGTCTGAAAGAGAAATAATACCTTCGGCCCTGGTTAACAGTGGCAAACGCTGGCATGTCAGAGCGTATGATCGAAAAAGATCTGAGTTCCTGGATTTTGTTCTTTCGCGTATCTCTGAATCCAGATTGCTGGAAGACTGCTCTGCCCGACATGAAACCATTGAGAATGATGATCAGTGGAATAGATGGGTAGAGCTTCACCTGGTTCCGCATCCGGGGCAGAAGTGTAAAGAAGCGATAGTGATGGACTATGGCATTACCGGTAAATCATTGAGGATTAAGCTTCGTGCGGCAGTTGCCGGTTATTACCTCCGGTTCTGGAATGTTGACTGTACGATGGATTATAGCCTTGGTGGGTTAGAGTATGATCTGTGGCTTAGCAATCCACTGGAGCTTTATGGCGTAAAAAATGCGCTGATTGCACCAGGGTATGTTGTTCAGGTAAGTCAGGTATGAAAGCTATAAATAAAAGTACAAAGGGGAATTTCAGTCGTCTGTTAAAACTTGCGGTACTGACTGGTGTTGATAAGGCTGTTCAGGTTCATCTTAAATCCAAAGCGTCAGTGAACGTACAGGACAGTGATGGCACCACGCCTCTGATCCTTGCGGCGCAAAAAGGGCACTTCAAAATCTGCAGGCTGCTGCTTGAGAATGGTGCTGATCCTGAGCTGCCAGATTACAGTGGTAAGAAGGCTCAGGATTACGCAGTAGAAAAAAAATATCAGAATCTTGTGAATCTGCTTACTGAGTATATGAAGCCCCATTTGGAAGTGGAGCTTCTGCCCTCAAATGACAAAAATCTGAAAGACCTGTCTGGCATTAACGGCCACCTTGCGGCTGACAGAAGCGGCGTGAATACGCCCAGCTCAGAAACAGCCATATCCGGTAATGATTCAATTGCAAGAATTGATAATGCTATCAGTCAGGAGAACTCCGGAAAGCAGACAACTGTCTTGGAAACCTTTTCAGAAAGACGGAATGATACACCGGAAAATAGCTTTCCCCCTGAGAGCTCAGTGGAAGATACAGCCATTTTGGCTGAAGCGGCTGGTTCTATTGATGAGACAGACAATAGCATTACCGAAAGTACGGAGCTTACCGGGAATGGCTTTGAATTCAGTGATGATTTTGCTGCTGACAGCTGGACGATAGAAGATATTGAGCCAGACATCTCTCCCAATAATGATAAGGGAAGAGAAACACTATCTGTTGGTGAAAAACATGAACAGAGTGAGCGGATAGTTTGTCCAGAAGGGTGTGACCATGTTCATGATGTAACGCAGCCAGAACATAAGGACTCTTGCGCTACGCATATTTTTGCCGGTAATGAAGCCTCATTCAGCGAAGAGGAGGATCTTGGTGGCTGGGAGATAGCCAGTGAAGATATTCCTCCACAGGAAGACAGTGGCAGTAAAGATCAGGCTGGTGAAATACAGTCACGGATAACAAAACATATTCCGATTGATTCTGGAGAAGACTGGTCGGACATTGTTATTGAGCTGCCAGAATTTTCGGATAACCCTGATCTTGAACTTTTCAGGAAAAAGTGGGTTTTTGAGGGGTTCAGCAAGCTCTTTGAAGCGGGTTCTCGTGCGGGTACTTTGTCGGAAAGTTTTGTGACCGATTATGTTACTGATCTGTATGCAGATCCGATATTAAAAAGTTCCCGTGCCTCTCAATTATCCAAACCAAGTAATTTGTCAAAAGTCCTGCAGAATGATGCTTTATATGAGCAGTTTGACAGTCGGCTGGAAGAAAAGGTTTTCTATATCCGGCAAGTGCTGGAAAGTTATGGCTTCCTGATAGACAGCCATACGTTTGATGGGGAGCCTGTTTCTGACAGTGGCTATGAAGATAATGATGCTGCTTCCATTGATGAGGCAATGCTTCTGCTTGATGACCTTCTTTATGCCAGGGATGAGCCCATGGGCTACTACTACGCCAGCCTTCCCGGTAAAGAGCTCCTTACCCGGGAGCAGGAAGTAGAGAATGGCAGGCGCAGAGAAGCAGCCCGGATCGCCATCATGGAGGCATTGTCTGAAGTGCCGTTTATCTGTGAGCTTTTTGCACATCTCTGCCTGGAAGCACTTCGAGAGGATAACCCTGAACAGCCCCTTCAGAAAGTTGTTGCTGAGCTGCACGTCGTCTCAGATGAGGACAGCATTGAGGAAAGGGTTACTGGCCCTCTGTTCGCGGATGAACAGGAAGATGATGATGAGCTGGAGGAACCTGGTGAGGAATACCCGTATAAGGCAATTATTGAAGTTCTTGAAGTTTTCCTCGATGCACCTGGTTCATCAGATCAACCGGCTGTACAAGATGCGTTCAAGAGTCTTGTCCTCACTGAGGATGCACTGAACGTATTGGTTAAAGCGCTGTACCAGTCAATTGATAAGGTCAGCAAGATCAAAAAATCTCTGATCAATCTTTATACCCGGAAAATCAGGATTCCACGTACGGCTGCGGTGATTGCTGCAGGTCAAAACCCGGGCAGCGAACTGAACCATCAACTTAAAGCTGAGTATCCGCTTTGTGCAGACAGACTTGACCAGCATGCTGATGAAATCAACCGGTTGCAAGAACAGATACAGAGCGTAAGCCAAAAGACTGGAATTGATTTTCAGAGTCTGCTGGGTATCAGCTCCAAGGTGAAAAAATTGCAGCGTGATATCACTGCTGCACGGGATGAAATGATTACTTTCAACCTCAGGCTGGTGCTTTCTATTGCTAATAAATACAACGGCAGAGGTCTTGATCATGCTGATCTGGTTCAGGAAGGAAACATTGGTTTGATGAAAGCTGTTGAGAAATTTGACTACAGAAGAGGGTTCAAATTCTCAACCTATGCCACCTGGTGGATACGCCAGGCTATTACAAGGGCAATTGCAGATCAGGCCAGAACTATACGACTGCCTGTTCATATGGTCGAGAGTATCAATAAGCTTGAGCGAGTTAAGAAAACTGAGTTCCAGAAGCTTGGGAGAGAACCGGATTTAAATGAACTGGCAGAACAGCTCGAAATTACTGAAGACAGAGTAATAATACTCCAGAAAATCTCTGACCTAGAGGTAGATAGTAACGAACGGCAGGATGGGTTTGTAGATGCGAGAACAGCTTCACCTGAGGAGGCAGTGATAGAGCAGAACAGAAATCAAAAATTACAAATTGCTTTAAAAACTCTGACGAATAAGGAGCGAAAAATTCTTGAGCTGAGATTCGGTATTGGTATGAACACAGATTTCACTCTTGAAGAGGTAGGAGGTCAGTTCATTGTCACTCGGGAAAGAGTAAGGCAGATAGAAGCAAAAGCTCTTCGAAAGCTTAGAGCCCCAGCGAGAACGGGGCATTTGAAAGTATTTGTTGATGGTGAACCAGATGAGGTTTTATTAGCTAAGGATGGTAAATGAATAATAGTAACAGAAGGCACGCCCCACCAAAGGCCGGAGCCATGATAGAGGCCCTGAGAGGTCTTGGCTATACGACAGCATCTGCGCTTGCAGACATTATTGACAACAGTATTGCTGCCAGAGCCAGCCGGGTTGATATCAATTTTGTCTGGCAGGAAGAGCAAAGTCGTATAGAAATCCAGGATAATGGCACCGGAATGGATGCCGCTTGTCTCGATAAGGCAATGAGGCTGGGTGAGCTTAACCCTCTGGATGAACGTGAGGAGTCTGATCTTGGTCGTTTTGGTATGGGGCTGAAGACTGCATCCTTCTCCCAATGCCGGAGCCTGACAGTGGCCACAACGCAGAATAATCAGTTTAGCTGCCTGCGCTGGGATCTTGATGTGCTGGTTGAAAGCTCCGGTGATGGCTGGTTTATGCTGGAAGGGCCGTCAGATACAGGGCTACCTCTGGTAGAACCTGTCAAAAATATCGATCACGGAACACTTGTACTCTGGGAAAAGCTGGATCGTATTTTCACAGATGGTTTTAATTCAAATGATTTTCTGGATCTGCTTGACCAGGTTGAACGACATCTGGCGATGGTGTTTCATCGATATCTTGAAGATAAAGGCCAGCGCTTTGAAATTTATATTAATGGCAACAGGGTGAAACCCTGGGATCCATTTATGACTGGCCACCCCGCTAAATCCTGGAACTCACCGCTGGCATCACAGGCAACTCAAGGTGGTACAGTCGATGTTGAGTGTCATGTTTTACCTCATAAAGACAGGTTGACGGATAAAGAGTTTGAGTCAGCAGGTGGACCTGATGGGTGGACTGCACAGCAGGGTTTTTACGTCTATAGAAACCGAAGACTGTTACTTGCTGGCAGCTGGCTCGGTCTGGGCAGAGGCCGTTCCTGGACTAAAGAAGAAGCGCACAGGCTTGCACGCATTCGGCTGGACATTCCCAATACTGTGGACTCAGACTGGAAAATAGATATTCGCAAGGCAACCGCACGTCCTCCGGTCAATATGAGAAAGTGGTTGATGCGCCTGGCGGAAGATACCAGGGCAAGAGCCAGGAAAACTTTTGCATCAAGAGGTCGGCCTGCAAGAACTGGTCACGGCCAGACTGTGGTTCAGGCATGGCGTGCTGACCAGACATCAGGTGGCGTACGTTACAGAGTGGATGACGCACACCCTGCAGTCAGGGCCGTGCTGGATGACGCAGGCTCTCTGTTACCGCAGATTAAAGCCATGCTGAGAATACTGGAAGAAACCATTCCGGTTCAGCCAATATGGCTGGATACGGCAGAAAATAAAGAAACACCACGTACCGGCTTTGATGGTGAAGCTCCATCAGAGGTGGTTGAGGTGTTGACTGTCATGTATCAGAACCTCACTCGTAAAAAAGGCTTCAGTGCTGAAGCTGCAAAAAGCAAACTGCTTCAGACAGAACCTTTTCATGATTACCCTCAGCTGGTCACATCACTGATAGAGTCAGCCTGACAAGGAAAGGAAAATGGCATTAAACCCCACTGAACAGAAAGTCCTCATCTTAGTACAGAATATGCTTGAGGCGGAAAGCCAGGTGACCCCAGCGATTATTCAGGAGCAGATGAATCTTGTTCTGAATATGAAAAAAGAGTGGAGAGCTGACACTGATGAGAGTGCGGTTATTGATGAGCTTATCCGCAGAGCGAGCACATGGGTTGGTGATGATGCATTACTGACCAATGACGAAGGCCATATTGCCTGGCTGAGTCAGGACCGTAAACAGGGCTGGCGCTACTGGCAGCGCTACCGTGAGTACCAGGAGAAAAAACTGTCATGGAATATTGTTGAAGGACTGGATAAGTCAACAGATCAGATTCTTGGCAACCTTGAAGATCCAAAACGTCAGGGATCATGGGATCGAAGAGGGCTGGTTGTTGGGCACGTACAGTCTGGTAAAACGGGCAATTATACAGGTCTGATCTGCAAGGCGGCTGATGCCGGTTACAAAATAATTATTGTGCTTGCCGGCATGCACAATAACCTGCGCTCCCAGACTCAGATACGACTGGACGAAGGCTTTCTGGGTTTCGCGACGAGTGTCATTCAGGATGAGATGCACGTTGTTGGTGTGGGCGAGATTGACAGAGACCCGGCCATGCGACCAAATTTTGCAACCAACCGTTCAGAAAAAGGTGACTTTAACAGCAAGGCAGCAAGGCATCTTGGTATATCACCAGAGGAGCGCCCCTGGCTGTTTGTTGTGAAAAAGAACAAATCGGTTCTGGAGAGGCTGCTGAAGTGGATTCAGGATCATGTGGCAAATACTCAGGATCCTGAGACAGGCAGAAAACTTGTTACCCACCTCCCCCTTGTGATCATAGATGATGAGGCGGACAATGCATCAGTTGATACCGGTGACCAGGCTTATGATGAGTTCGGTAAACCTGACCTTGAGCATGAACCCACAGCAATAAACAGGTTGACCCGAAGAATACTTCATAGCTTTACCCGTAAAGCTTATGTTGGCTATACAGCGACACCATTCGCAAATATTTTCATTCACAACCGTAGTGAGACTGAAAAAGAAGGGCCTGATCTTTTTCCATCAGCCTTTATCGCAAACCTTTCAGCATCATCCAGTTACATCGGTCCTGCAAAAGTTTTTGGTCGTTCTTCTGAAAATGGCAGGGATGGCGGCCTTCCTCTTGTTAAAGTGGTAAATGACCATTGCTCTGAAGATGAAAAATCAGGCTGGATGCCAACCAGACATAAAAATGGTTATTACCCATCAAGTGACCGGAAGCATGGCATACCTGAGTCTCTGAGAGAGTCAGTCGATGCATTTGTGCTTGCCTGTACACTGCGCAGGCTCAGAGGGCAGAAAGATGAGCACTGCTCCATGCTGATACACGTCACTCGATTTACATCCGTTCAGGGACATGTGAAAGATCAGGTGGCCGCTTATGTGGACTGGCTCAAGAAGCGCCTGGTACGACGGATTGATCATGACGCAGTGATTAATCAACTTCGACTGCTCTGGGAAAGTGATTTTCTGACAACAACAGAAACCACTCACTCCATGCACCCTGATATGGTCGATGAAAATACGCTGACATGGTTACAGGTAGAAGCAGAGCTTGCGGATGCTATCTCAGAGATTGAAGTCAGAGCTATCAACGGTTTTGCAAAAGAAGCGCTTGACTATGCGGACAGTGCCGTAGGTTTGAAAGTCATTGCCATTGGCGGTGATAAACTTGCTCGGGGACTCACTCTGGAAGGGCTTTGTGTCAGTTACTTCCTCCGGGCATCCAGAATGTATGACACTCTGATGCAGATGGGGCGCTGGTTTGGATATCGCCCGGGATATCTTGATCTGTGCAGGCTGTATACAACCATTGATCTTATTGAGTGGTTTGAACATATTGCTGATGCATCAGAAGAACTGCGCGAAGAGTTTGACCTGATGACTGCAAGTGGAGCGACTCCAAAGGAATATGGACTGAAGGTAGCTTCGCATCCTGTCCTGATGGTTACCTCCCGATTAAAAATGAGGAATGCTCAAAGCCTTTACCTCTCCTTCAGTGGGCAATCTGTTGAAACAGTCTCTCTTCTAAAAGATTTAAACTCTCTGGAGTCAAACCTGAAGGCCTTTGACAGCCTCACAGCTCGCCTGGGTAAACCTGAGCAGATTCCAGACAGAAACCGGAATGGCAATAAGAAGTCCGGTAATGGTATTCAGTGGTCCAATGTGCCTGCAGATGATGTTATTCAGTTTTTAAGCGAATACAAAACTCACCCTGGTGCCACGAAAGTCAACAGCAGGCTGCTTTCAGACTTTATTCAGAACATGACCAGAGAGCACGAACTGGCATCATGGACAGTAGCTGTGATTAATGGTGGTCAAAAGAGGAATTACTCAATTAATGAGTCCAGTACTGTTCGGCTGGTAAAACGTACACCTAAAACGATTACTGAGGATCGCTATTCTATTGGAAGACTCCTGTCGCCAGCGGATGAAGCACTTGATCTTGACGACGATGCCTGGAGTGCAGCGCTGACGGAAACCCGGAATAGCTGGAAGAATGATCCTGCCCGGTCGGAAGGTGCTGAAGGTGAGCCGCCAAAGGAGCCTAATGGTCCTGCTCTGCGAAAAATCAGAGGTTTTGGTGCCGGTCATATAGCCGGCCACCCTGAACGGGGGCTTCTGCTTATCTACCTGCTGAGCCCTGAGGGCGTTGATGAGAGTTATGATGAGAATACTCCACCAATAGTGTCTTTTGGTATCAGCTTCCCCGGAAGTCACAGCGGCACAAAGGTTAAGTATGAAGTGAACAACGTGCTTTGGGAGCAGGAATATGACCCTTCATATTGATGATGAGATCCTTGCTTCCTGGAAGGCATTAAACAATCCGGGTTCAGGTACTGGCTGGCAGGCTGTACCGGTAACCTCTCCGGGGGATTGCCGCATTATGGCTGCCCGCCACTTTCCGGAAAATGATGAAGCACTGCTGATTGGCTTTAATCTGGAAAGTCAGCCATCGTCCACGCAGCTACCTGAGGGCAAAGGTTTTCGGGTAGAAAAAATACGTGATGAGCGCCTTGGTAAAGGACTGACATGGATAGGCCTTATAAGACTGAAGTCCGGTAGCCTTGAGATATTTCTTACCATGGTCAGGGATGTTCTGACCATGGTGGGTAAAAAGTCAGGTATGCCTCCGGCAACGCTGTTCAGCGCATTTATTGGACGAATAAGAGCCTGGCAGGAATTTATGATCAAACCCCGGGCAGCACTCGGACCAGAAGCCGAGGTTGGTCTTTTTGGTGAGTTGATTTTCCTGAAACAGCTGACAGACTCCGGTCTTAGCACATTTAATGCTGTTGAGTCATGGTATGGGCCACTGGATGGATTGCAGGATTTTATGCTTGGCCATGGAGCTGTTGAAGTAAAAGCGACTCTGGCTGAGAAGGGCTTTCCCGCAAAAATTCATTCCCTCGAACAGCTGGATGACTCCGTAGTGCAACCCATTTTTCTTGGGGCAGTCCGCCTGAGTAGAAATCCTTCCGGATGGACGCTTTCGGAGTTGATTGGTGTTATCAGGGAGCTAATGTCCCAGGACAGACAAGCCTTATCAGAATTTGATAATCGGCTGTTGAGAGCAGGTTACCTGGACTCACACAGTGAGCATTATATCAGGCAGTTTTCAGTGACAGAGATCAGAAACCTGTTAGTTGGCGAAGAACTCCCCAGAATGACTCCGGGTACTGTTCCGACAGGAATCAGGTCCGCCAGGTATGAAATTGACATCGATCAGACGGCATCTAATGAAGTGCCTGTAGCTGAGATGTACAGACAGTTAGGTATTATTTGAAATGGAATTAGTAGAATTTTTAAGACAGACGCAGGCAGAAGTTCAAGAACTGCTGAATGAACGAATGGATATGCCGGATGAGCCATATCCATTTCCGGAGTCTGTTTTCACGGAAGTCATGATGCAGCATATGTCTGACATTGGCATGACATTCGAGCCAGTGGTGTGCCACTTTGATGCAAGAGTCAGTAATGCAAATGTCAGGCTCAGTGGGTATGCACTGTCTGATGAAGTTGATCAACTGGATATGTTTGTCAGCCTGTATAATGGTTCAGGAGAACTTCAGTCGTTGCCTCTGTCTGAAGCAACAAAGGCGGCGGATTATTGTCTGCGCTTTTTAACGATGTGTGCGGAAAAGAAACTGTCTGGGAAAATGGATGAATCCAGCGAGGCTTATGAGTTTGCTACAACCGTTGAAGCAGCTTACCCGAGTCTCGACCAGGTTCGAGTTTACGTGCTTACAGACCGCGTACTGAATGCAAAATCAAAGCAATTCCAATCCAGAGAGATTCAGGGCAAGACGATTAAGCTGGAGGTAATGGATATTGAGCGGTTGTATAGGCATACATCCGCTGGCAAGCCCAGAGATGAACTGGTTGTAAACTTTGAAGAAGTTGCTGGTGAAGCTTTGCCCTGTGTGTGGGTACCGGGGCAAATGACTGAGTATGATTATGCCATGACGGTCATTCCTGGCGAGGCACTGCGCTTTATCTATGAAAAATATGGCCAGAGAATTCTGGAGGCAAATGTTCGTTCATTCCTCCAGGTGACGGGCAAGGTCAATAAAGGGATCAGGGATACCCTGAAAGAAAATCCTGAACGCTTTATGGCTTACAATAATGGCTTGGTTATTGTTGCAGACGAAGCGCATTTAGGTAAGACATCGGATGGTGGCCCCGGGATCACTTGGCTGAAGGGGATGCAGATTGTAAATGGTGGTCAGACAACGGCTTCGCTTTACTTCACTAAGAAGAAAGATAAAGGTGTAGATCTTTCCAGTGTTAGAGTTCCAGCAAAACTTATTGTATTGCGATCTTCTGATTCTGACAGTGAAGACTCGCTGGTTCGAAATATTTCCAAGTATGCGAATAGCCAGAATAAGGTAAATGACTCAGATTTGGAGGCCCATCATGAACTGCATAAGCAGTTAGAGCATTATGCTAATACTACTTATTGCCCGGATGGCGTCAGTCGCTGGTTTTATGAGCGTTCTGCAGGCAGTTATCGAACTCTGTTGATACGTGAAGGCAACACACCTGCGAAAAAGAAGGCCCTTCAAAAAGCTATCCCTACATCCAGAAAAGTAACCAAGCCGGATATGGCTAAGTTTCTGAACATTTGGGATCAAAAACCTGCTGTAGTCTCTCAGGGAGCACAGAAGAATTTCTTGAAATTTATGGCGACATTGCCTGAGTTTTGCTGGGAATCTGGTGAAGAAACTCCGACCCTTGCTGACTTTAAGAGAGTGATTGCTAAAGGGATCTTGTTTAAAGCAGCCACTAAGCTGATCAGGCCAAAATTTCAGGCATTTCAGGCAAACATCACAGCCTATACCCTGGCTCTGGTGTCCTTAAAGCTGGGCGATAGAATGAATCTGGATATGATCTGGAATAACCAGGATATTTCAAACCATCTGAAAGAGCAGATCTCAACCTGGTCAGTTGAAGTTCAAAAGTACCTGCACAGGTCTTCTGCTGGAAGAATGATTTCTGAGTGGGCTAAAAATCCGAAATGCTGGGATTATATTCAGGCGGTTCAATACTCTGATCCTATTGAGGGTATTCCTGAGTGTAATTGACCTGTAAAGCTGGATTCAGCCGTCATTCAGCATCCGTATCAGGAATAAATAAATTTCCTGATACGATCGCCCAAGAATTGAAATAATAGTCAACTACATTTCTTGTAATCCAACCACATGCTTTTCATCTCCATCGACCATTAGCACGTTTAGTAACACAGAGTTAATGGATTTTACTTCAGTGTTACAGTGAGTGTTACATGAAAAGCTGGTTATAGATAAATAATGCTGGACTATATCGGACTAAAAAAGGTGGGATTTTCAGGTTTTTCAAGGGCTTCCAAATCGTCAGCCCTTGGTATTTTTAGTGATTTGGTGGAGGCGGCGGGACTTGAACCCGCGTCCGCCAGCTCTACGCCTTCGGCTCTACATGCTTAGCTTCCGTTATTAAGTTAACGCAGAACGACCCAACGGTCAGGGTGACACTGCGCGATCCTGTGGATTTAACCCACCGGCTCCAGGAAGACCGATGTGGCGATTCTATTTTCGGTAACGATCAATTTCCACCCAATAGACAAGACAGAGTGATCGGGAGAAGGCTGTTATTAGGCAGCCATTGCTCCGTTGTAGCTATTATCGTTAGCAACTATACGTTTGTAGCGTTTTGATTTACGAGAGCCGCTACGCCCTCGACATGCACCTTGGGTTTCGTAACCGTCGTCGAATCCTGATCGCCCCCAGTAACAAAACTTTGTCGTATTTATGCCAAAAGTCGATAGCAAATGCAACTGCGTTTAGTACATAAGTATTTTTACACTACAAAAAAAAAAAATACCATTGTCGTTAAATTTTCCTGAGACAGGAACCGCCTTTTGTATGAGGCACCGAGCCGGGGAACCGATCGCCAGCTGGTTTTATTCACTGCAAAGGATCTGCTCAAGCCCCGAATTCAATAGCCAGGTGAATTGCATTAAGGAAAAGAAGTTGGCGGCACACAGTGGAACCGCGTGCCGGGGGTGATCAGCCGCGGTGCATAACGCGCTGCTTTTCAATATTCCATTCACGCTCTTTGGTGGCTGCACGCTTATCAAACTCTTTCTTACCCCGGGCAAGGGCAATCTGGCATTTGATCAAATGCCTTTTCCAGTAGAGTTTGGTGGCGATACAGGCATGACCTTTTTGCTGGGTTACCGAGAACAGGTTGGCCAGTTCCCTGCGGTGCAGCAGCAGTTTACGGTCACGCAGAGGGTCTGCCACAACATGAGTGGATGCGGTGATCAGTGGTGTGATCTGGGCGCCAATCAACCAGGCTTCGCCATCTTTCAGCAGGACGTAGCTGTCCACCAGCTGGACTTTGCCCTGCCGGAGGCTTTTCACTTCCCAACCGGCGAGGGAAATGCCTGCTTCGAAAGTCTCGTCGATGTGAAAATCGTGACGGGCTTTCTTGTTGACGACAATGGAGGAGTCGCCCTGTTTGCCTTTCTTTGAACTTTTTGCCATGGCGCGGATTATAGGAGCAGCTGAACGTAAAGTCACTAATTCTGGGGGATCCGGACTGGTTTCTACAATAGCGCCGGATCAACAACGGCTTAGGATAGCGAATATTTCTGCATTTGATAACTTGTATATTCAGAAAACTCTATTTTAACCAGTTAAGTGGCAAAAACGATTGAGATGTAGTGTCCAACCTGTACAGTGGCCAGTAAACCTGTCTGATCTTCTGCGCTTTTCCAACTGATAGCTGAAACGGCCATTGTACGATTTAGAAGACTGCTGTGTTGGCAACAACACCTCAACAGTCCCTGACAACTGTCTATTAATCCATAGGCCGGAATGGGTTATCCTATCCGGCCTTTTTGATGAAAGGCTCTTTCTATGCCAAGGATTTCCCGCTCCGCACTGGTCACCTACTCTGCTGAACAGATGTATGATCTGGTCAGCGATATTGAGTCGTACGCAGATTTTCTGCCGGGGTGTGCCAGTGGCCGTATTGACCGTCAGGCAGGCGAACAGCTGGAAGCTACTCTGGAAGTGGGCAAGGCCGGACTGCTTCACAGCTTTTCGACAAGGAACAAAATGATCCCCGGGAGGTCTATTGAGATGCACCTGCTGGAAGGGCCATTTAAACACTTATCCGGTATCTGGACATTTCAGCCGCTCGCCGAGGATGGATGCAAGGTTTCCCTGGAGCTGGAGTTTGAGATGAGTAATAAGCTGACTCAGGCAACACTGGGAGGACTGATCGGCCAGATGATGAATGCCATGGTAGATGCCTTTGGCAAGAGAGCGAAGCAGATTTATGGCTAAGATGTTAATGGATGCCCCTACCATCCAGGTGGAAGTGGCCTATGCCAGAGCCCATGAGCAGAAGATTATTGCGCTGAAAGTCAAAGAAGGAACTACAGTACTCGAAGCTGCCAGAGAATCGGGCATTGTTGATTACTTTCCAGAGATTAATCTGGATGAGGCGAAACTGGGTATCTTTGGCAAGGCTGTATTAAAACCCGGCGAACAGACGCTCAGGGAAGGCGAACGGGTAGAGATTTACCGCCCCTTGATTGCCGATCCCAAAGAGGTTCGCAAACGCAGGGCAGAACAGGCGAAACAGAGTAAATCAGGACAATGAGGAGAGAGGATATTGTTCTGCAGGTT
>NZ_JAHHPP010000046.1 GCF_024606265.1 Endozoicomonas sp. SESOKO1 | reverse complement strand
AGCGACCCAATGATTAACAGTCATTTGCTCTACCAACTGAGCTATCAGGGAACTATGGTGGTTGTCGACGTTTCGTCACCAACCAACGGCAGCGAATAATAAGGTTATTTTGCCGTGAGTCAAGTATTCCATTGCAAAAAAAATTTTAAAAACGCTGGATGATCGGCACGTTTCACTCGTTTCAGGATTTCAGAGACCGTCAGCACTCTCTGAGAGATACCTGGCAACACCGTCTGGAGAGGCTGTCATCCCCTTGTCACCTTTGTTCCAGCCTGCGGGGCAAACTTCGCCGTGCTCTTCGTGGAACTGCAGGGCATCAACCAGACGGATCAGCTCATCCATATTACGGCCCAGTGGCAGATCGTTAACGATCTGGGAGCGAACCAGACCATCCTTGTCGATCAGGAAGGCACCACGGAAGGCAACGCCACCTTCAGACTCGACGTCATATGACTTGCAGATGTCGTGGGTCATATCCGCAGCCAGAGTGTATTTCACCGGGCCGATACCACCCTGATCAACAGGAGTATTGCGCCATGCATTGTGGGTAAAGTGAGAATCAATGGAAACACCGATCACCTCAACACCACGCTCCTTGAATGCACTCATACGGTGATCCAGGGCAATCAGTTCAGAAGGACATACGAAGGTGAAGTCCAGTGGGTAGAAAAACAACAAACCGTATTTACCACGGATGGCTTCGGACAGTGTAAAAGCATCAACAATAGACCCGTCGCCCAATACAGCGGGTACTGTGAAATCAGGAGCCTTTTTGCCTACTAAAACGCCCATCAGTGTTTCTCCTATGGTTAACAAAACGATGGTTAACAAAGCGATGGTTTACAAAACTGTGCGTTTTACGGGAGTCCAGTAAATATGCAATCCCGTACTGAATCACGCACGAAAAAACTGCCCATGCAATGATACACAGAGCCGCGGTTTTCGCCTACCACAGTAGCGACAAATATCTATTTTTTAATCACGCACCACAAACAAACCGTGAAGAAAGACAACCCAGAACTTATTGAGTTTTTTTTGTGCAAAGAAAAGGAACCAATTAGCGATTAAAATATCAAACCCAATTGAAATAACTCATGCTGGCGCGCGGCTATGCAACCAACGGGCACTCCCCCAACAAGGCCGGTGCTGTTCTGGGATACTGCACCTGATGAAGGCATCAAAAAGCCAAATCCCACACGAACACCAGATTCCGGACGAACCAGCAGAGGCCTGAAAGTTACCACACAGCCTCCGTCAAATTACGTCCTGTTCGCAGAAGATTCTGCATTTTCACGCCCTTCCTCGAAATTTGAGAAGAGAGTATCAACTTCGCAAAATGAACCAGATAGTGATTTGGCGTGTGATCTGGAAATAGAAGCGGCATTTTCCGGTCTGTCACTGTCAAACCACGCCAATATCAAGAAGGATCAGCAATCTGAGCCTGCACCTGTAGCTTCAGGCAAAAGGGTTATTTTAAAAGCCAGAACAAAGTACTCGTACAAGAACAGGAGTGGCCCTCCAATACCAGAAAGACTTCACTCTTATCCCGGGACTTCAGTGCAACAGGTAAAACCCAGAGTCACTTTATCCACAAGCTTTTCAATACCAGCTACTACCATGTATGGCTCCAGCTCCCCGGACCGGGAAACGTCTACTGAAACGCGCCCAGTCAATGATTCCAGGCAAGAGACCCCGGCCACGATGGCAGCACCGTCAGAATCACTGGGATTTCACTCGCTACCTTATGACTTTGCTCCGGTGGAACAGCCTTTGGCGAAATACCAGAAGACAGGGGAGACTGACAGGGACTCAATCAATTCGGGCTAGGAAAGAAAGCGGGAAGAACGGCAACCTTCCGATTTCATCACACCGGAAGGCCAAATCGCTATTGCAGAATCAGTCTTCTGCCTTTTCAGCCGAACCAGCCGCCCCGGCAATCAACTGCTGCAGCTCACCGCTGTTGAACATATCAATAATGATATCACTGCCACCAACCAGCTCACCCTTAATCCACAGCTGTGGGAATGTTGGCCAGTTAGCATACTTGGGCAGATTGGCACGGATCTCCGGGTTAGCCAGAACATCAACAAAAGCGAACTGTTCGCCACAGGCCATCAGCACCTGAACCGCCTTGGCGGAGAAACCACACTGCGGTAGCTTGGGAGAGCCTTTCATGTACAGCAGGATAGCATGGGATTCAACCTGTTCTTTTATTTGCTCCATTACGTCCATGAGACAACCTCTTCTTCATTGGAATCATAAAGCAGGACATTTTAAAGAAAATACCTGACTGTCACCATATGATATTACATATATTCGAATAGAAAAAACCGAGCATTACCAGGCTGCAGATCTGGCAAATGCTCAATGATCTCTCTATTATCCCTACCCAATTAAAAAAGGATGGATATAACTAATAGTTAAATTATGCCAATTCTTTCATTTCTTCTCGGAGTGCTCCTGACCTGGCTGTTCATGTCCGGTCTAATGGCTCAAGGCCTGGCGCTGTTGATACGCATCTGGTGGCCATCTTCAAGTCGCGAGCGCGAGCTGAAGGTGGATCAGTGGCTGTTGAATAACCCGGTACAGCCCTCCTCTGGCTGGCGCTTGCTGGGTTACTGGAGAGATACGTCCCAATACCGGCAGGCATGTTCCGAAATGGCAGGGTTACTGGCCGACAAAGCCTGCCTGTCCACTCAGGATGAAGTCCTTGATGTCGGTTTTACCAGCCATGACCAGCTACTGGTCTGGCTGGATTATTACCAGGTCCAGCACCTTACGGCAATCGCCAGTGATGAGCAGCAGATGGCCAGGGCACTGGAGCATTGCGGGCATTTCAATGGGCTTAAACTGGTCCGGGGTGGTGAAAAGGCTCTGGCAGAATGGCCAGAGAATAGCTGCAACAAGTTAGTTGGCCTGGACTGCGTTTACCACCTGGAGTCCCGCTCCCATTTTTTCAGCCATGTCAGGAAAGTGCTCAAGCCCGGTGGCACCCTGGCTTTTACCGACATGGTACTGGCCCGGCCATTTCAGGACCGCCGGGAGCAACGCCTGGTAAACAGTCTTGGTCGCATATCAGGACTCCTGGTTGAAGACATGCCCATCAAAGAGACCTACGAAAACCTGCTTGAACAGCATGGGTTTGAGCAGGTTGAGATCATGGATATTACCGATGATGTCCTCTCTGGTTTCTGCTTCTGGTTTGGTCAGCACTACCAGGGCCTTTGTGCATTCACACGGTCAAAGATGTGGATCAGGCTGCGACTGCAGGTTTGGTTTATTCGCTGGATGCTTCACCGTGAGCAGCTGCGCTACCTGATGATCCTTGCCCGCTGATGTTCTGAAAAACAGTTTATCCACATCTTCTGTGGATAAACTTGTGACAATATTCGGGATAGTTCACACGCATCTGGCAAATCAGGCAATGAGGAGGCATTGATCAAAAAACAGCCAGCCAGACTTTGCGAAAGATTCTGCCCCCCCCTATTACCAAGGAGAGCACCAAAGAGAGCACCAGGGAGAGCAAAGGCAGGCAGCTACGTTATGATGCATTCATCACCAACCAGACCTGATAGGCCACAAAAGTAAGCAGCAACAGCAGGCATTTATACCCGGATACTTTCCAGATACTGACAGGAAGATGGCCTTGTCTTTTCTCGGTATCAATTGAACTGTTTGTACCACTTGTACTGCTTTTATCAAAAGCAGCCTTGCTGGAATAAACGACAATCGCCAAAAGAACTGTCATGGCAACCATGGTCAGAATATCAATTCGTAACGCAGAAGCATCCACAGTAATATCCTGGCCGATGACACCAGACAGCCCCAGTACAGCAAGAATATTAAAAATATTGGAACCGATAACCGTAGCGGCCGTCATATCGTGAAGCCCCTTTCTGGCACTGACCACCACTGCCGCCAGTTCAGGAAGGCTGGTGCCAAAAGCCACCAGTGTCAGGCCAATAATCAGCTCATTGACCCCCATCGCCAGGGCAATACCTTTAGCACCCCAGACCAGAAGCTGAGAGCCCAGCACCAGCATCAACAGCATCACCAGAGACTCGGCAAAAGCCCTGATAGTACTGATTGGGAGTACGGGTATATCCTGCTCAGCTTCGGGCCCGGTTGAAGATTTCAGCAAATAGAAGCTGTAAGCCAAAAAGGCGGCAGAATAAATAATCCCATCCCACAAGCTTAATGTACCGTCCATTAACATCAGGGCAGCACTTATCGTGGCAATCAACAGGATAGAAAGTTCGCGGTAGACAATCCGGGCCTTGACGACCAAAGGCGCAATCAGTCCACCAATCGCCAGAATCAGGCCGATATTGACGATATTCGAGCCTACCACATTACCGATGGCGATACCGCCGGAGCCATTAAATGACGCAACAGAAGAAACCATTAACTCAGGAGCAGAGGTACCAAAAGCGACCACCGTAACACCGATGGTTAACAGCGGCATACCAAGACGAAATGCCAGGGTCGAGGCCACTTCAACAAGGCGGTTTGCGCTCCAGCAAAGCACAATAAACCCGACAACAACTGCCAGAATAAACTGAAGGATGGAAATCATGAATGGGAATCACTGAGGGCATGCCAATCAGACGACAGGTACCAGGCCCTCTTGCTGGTATCCATCATCTGAGTCTGGCCAAATGCTGCCCTGTGGCAAGCATCGTATACACCATGACCGAACGGTCAATGCATGTTGATGTATACACCGGTCGGTCGAAACTGACGACGGCAGGCTACTCCCTCAATATCAGCTGATTATAGCGATTATAATGAGGGAGAGTAGTCGTTTTTTACACCGTACGAGTAAGTACTTATCATACTTTCCATAAGATAAAGGCACTCCCTCAATACAGTTATCCCTTCAATATCCCTTCAAGACTGCTTATTCACAGAAAGCAAACGGACCTTCTTGATGATGATCAGATCTCTCGTAGTGATAAAGTCACTGCTCTGGGTATACAGTTTGATTTCTGCATCAACGGCTTCGCGGAGTTTCACTCGCCCTGCCGCCTGCCCCTGAAGGTTAATACGGGTAGCTCCTGGCTTGATCTTCTCAAGATAGCGTTCCATGGACGTAAAAAACCGCAATGCAACAGGAATGATATACGCCGGCAGCAGGTTTGCTTCCGCCATCTCCTTGTGGATACCGATCTTGAGGGGCCGGGGGTTTGAAACATTAAACGCACCGGGCCAGATAACCCGCACCAGGCGCAGCGCCTCAGAGTTCATAACGTCACTTTCAGGCCGGTTATGCAGCCTCTCAAGAATTTTCCTGGCCTCTTCCGGAAGCTCTTGACTCATAGAGAAACCGTCCTGCTCAGATGCCAGCTGCGTTTCCTGTTTCTGGATGCCCTGGTCAGAAATATTACTGTCTTCTACTGTCATCGACTGCCTTGCCCAAATAACGCCGGGTATCTTCCAGGAGTAATCAGTAGTGCTACCAATCGCCTGAGATGCCCTTGAAAACCAACATCCCGCCAGCCTCAGCAAACGGGAGCACTATAATGACGGATTCAGCCCCACCATAAAAGTGTAATTTGTCAACAAACCGTACCAATCATCAGACTGAGATTGAATAACCGTAAAATACCATAGCCCGGACAAAAAAAAGGCAGTACGGTAAAGTACTGCCTTTTTCCGGGATCGCCCAGGCGGAAACTGAGCAAAAACCCACTTTACAGAGGGCGGATTTCTTCAGCCTGCAGACCTTTCTGGCCCTGAGTTACACGGAACTCGACGCGCTGACCTTCAGTCAGGGTTTTGAAGCCTTCAGTAGCAATCTGACGGAAGTGGGCAAACACGTCAGGGCCACCGTTTTCCTGGCTGATAAAACCAAAGCCTTTCTCGTCGTTAAACCACTTAACGGTTCCTTTGGAGGTAGACATACTCATATCCTGATACTCAAATACTATGGAGTGGCTTTGCTGGCAAAGCCGTTTAGCTAGAAGTTTTATTTTTGTTTATGAAGGACATGTAGAGACTACGCTCGGAACATCAAATCTTTTCATAAAAACCAATATCACTTTTAACGCGGCCTATCATACAGACTCTCATTGGAAAACTCATCAGTGATTACCTTAATCTTGCAATAATTTATAGGTAATTGGCCACCTGGTTAATAACCCGGCTTGACGATCCTGACAGGCTCAATGTGCACCCGGCGCCATCCCCTGTACACTAACCGGCAGGTGACGATCCATGCTCTTATCTTAACTTGCCAAATGCCATGAGCATGCTTTTACGCTCATGGGCAGACAATTCCATATGATGGCGGTATAAGTGCATTCTGAAAGCCATGAGGCTGCTTGATTTACATTTACGATGGCATAAAGAACACTCGTAAAAGTTACTTTTATTGGCTGGAGGTTCCGGCTGATCGGTTTCATGGTTTGCCAGTAAAAGTTCAGTTTTAGCCTGACAGTATCTGGGATAATCCTCATTCCATGGTTCTTCGATGGGTCGCCCCCTCCCTATCCAGCGCTGGCCTGATGTAACATACACACTCATGCCATTCATATCGCCGTGTGGTTGATTTTGCTGCTGTACACCATTTCCGGGAAATGCCGGGGATGGGTACCGGGCTTTCAGATGCCGGGAACCACAAACCGGGTTTGGTTGCATTATTTATTACCTTTCCAGAGATATACTTATCCACAGACAGGCAGACAGTCCTTCAAGTTCCTGACAGCCCTTCAAGTTCCTGACAGTTCTTATGCTTATGAATATTGAATGGGTGTTGACAGGAACTTATATAACAAAGAGTGGTCTTAAACTGAAATTCAATAAATCAATAATTCAATGAATTTTTTCAATAGTTTATCTTCATTCAATCTTGATTTTTCTGACCTCTACCCCGACTCATTAGATTTGGTAGAACCACAATGCCAATTTGGTGCCAGAGAACAACACCCCACTTATCAAGGTATGTCCATTCAGAGGCTGGACACCCCTTCTCCTGTTTACCATGGTGAATCAGATACAGAGTACAATGACGTGTATTCATTTAATTTACTGCGTGAATATAATATTGCATCTCTGGCACCTGCTGATCCGGTTGACGCTTTCGGGACTGCTATTTCTGAGTTATCACAATCAGTTCCTGATGAAGATGAAGATGCACCCTCGCATTTTGGTAATGAACCCGTTAATTGTACGACATCATCAATATCAAACATTCAACTTACCCAGCAATTATGCTTATCGGGAATTGAGCCCGGGCTCAGAGAGTCCGTTCCAGCGAGTCATCCGCACCCGAATGATCAGTTAACGCATCTCCCTGTCGAAGGCCCACAAGACTCACGCCAGGTTGCTGTTGCTGGCCTGTTTAACCGAGATCAAATTGCCATTGATCACCATACACCCACAGAAGAAGAAATTTCTGCGGTTAACATTTTAGTAGCCAGGCCCCACAGGAAGCCTCGCAAAAATTCAAGTTACCTGGATCACCAGAAGAAGTACCATAGGGAGCGTTACCGGAATGATCCCGATTACGCTGAGTGCCAGAAGGCGCGCCAGCGGATGCGCTACCACAATGACCCCGATTACGCAGAGCGCAAAAAAGAGCAACAAAGGGAGCGCCGCAGGAAGCTGCGCGAAGACCCCGCTTATGCAGAGCTCCAGAAGAACAAAAAGGTACGCCAAAGCAAGCGTACCGTAGATCCTGCCAGGGAGCACCTGAAGGAACTCCGAAGGGAGCAGCAAAGGGAACAAAGAAAGAATCTGCAAAGGGAACAAAAAAAGAAGCTGCAAAAAAGGGAGCGCTATCGGAATGATCCCGATTTCGCAGAACGCCAAAGGGAGCGCACCAGGCAACAGCGCAAAAATCCCGATTTCCTGGAACGCCAAAGGAAGCGCTACCAGAATGATCCCGATTTCGCAGAACACGAAAGGGAACGCCAAAGGAAGCGCTACCAGAATGATCCCGCTTTCGCAGAGCGCCGGAGGGAGTGCCAGAGGAAGCGAATGAGGCTGAGGGCGCTACACAAAGATCCTGCTTTTGCCCAAGGCCAGAAGGAGTCCTGTCTGAATGCCCCCTCATCAACGCAGGAAAGCATGGAAAATCCAGGGGAACTTTTTTAAGAAAGACCGGCATTGATGAAAAAGCAGCCAGAGAAAAAAGGAAAATTTCCGCAGATGGAACTTTTCAAGACATATTGACTCACAATAAAGGAATAGAAAAGCCATGGCCCTATTATGGATGAAATTACTCAAGCAACTCTCTCAAATACAAATCTCCAGATGCCATCAGAAAAAAAAGTTAATAAAAAAAAACCAACGTACAATGATTTACCGGTTGAGATTATTCAGGAAATTGCCCGCAAGCTCCCTCTTCCCGATGTTTTACGTTTTAAACAGGTTAATCACCAGGCTAATGACTACATTGACTCGACAATCATCAAAGTGGCAATGGACAGGATACACTATCATTTTAACGCATTTAGCCAGCCAACTGACGTCTATAATAGCCGTTCCAGCTTAAGCTTTGAGGAGTTCATGACCTTTTTTCGTGAAACCTTTATTCCTAAATTCAGTAACATCATACACGCAACCGATGCACCGGTTAAAAGAAGCGAAATAGTCCTGAAGCGCCTGTATGGTATAAATACTGTGTGTGATTTCCATGCCGGTGAGTTTGAAAGCGGGTTAAAATTTATAATGATCGGATCGAGACTTACGCAAAGCAATGATTCTGAATATGGCCTGAAATCAACAGGCTCCGGAGAAAGCAATCAATTATATGTAGCCCGATCGTTTGATGATGTGATCAATTTAATAAGAAAAAAACGCAATGACATCCCTCAGGATTTGATTGAAACACTTTTTGCCTATAACAAAGATTACGGATAAAGATAACCTGAATTACCTCCACCTGAATGGAACCTAATACTCATTCCAGGGTCAAATGGCGGAATTATTGCAGTGTGCAGGGTTTTATTCTGAAAGCAATAGCACCAACCCACCCAAAACCTGCTGGCCGGGTTGACCAGCAAGCTGCTTCAGGCAGGCCACCTGAGTCATCCAGAGTTACATTCAATGGTAAAAAAGTCTCAAATCATCAGTTTCACAGAGATAGAGCCAACACCCGGAATGATGGCAAACGTATTGAGAATGCCTTTTGGGAAAAACAACCATTATATGGACATCTAATCACCTCAGCTGGTGTGCTCACTGCCTATGGCAATGATAAAACGTCCCTGAGAGCTGGCTTCTTTCTGCAAAAACTTTGCTTACAGAACATCCTGCATGGCAATCAAAAAGTGACTCCTGAGCAGGTAATTCAAGAATTCAACCGGGAGCCGGATCAAAATCACAAATGCAAATTGGCGATAGCGCGCTTCAAGGCAGAATGTTGCCTGAGGGGCCTGCCCCTGAATGGCCAGCAGGTCACACCGGGTGCGGTGGTCAAGGGTTATCAGACAGCCAGGGCTGCACTGGAACTGGCGCGCTTTAAGGAACAATGTTGCCTGAGGGGGCTGCCATTGGCTGGCCAGCAGGTCACAACGGATGAGGTGGCCAGGGAATATCAGGAAATCAGGGCGATACTGGAGCTGGCGCGCTTTAAGGAAAAATGTTTCCAGAGGGGCCTGTCGTTGAATGGCCAGCAGGTCACACCGGATGCAGTAGTCAGGAATTTTCAGGCAGTCAAAGCCATGCTGGAGCTTGCGCGCTTTAAGGAACTGTGTTGCCTCAGGGGCAAGGCGTTGAATGGTCAGCAGGTCACACCGGAAGCGGTGATTCAGGGTTATCAGGCAGTCAAAGCCAAACTGGAGCCAATACGCTTCAAAGCGGAGTGTTGCCTGAGGGGCCTGACATTAAATGGCCAGCAGGTCACACCGGATATGGTGGTTGAGGAATATCAGGCAACCAGGGCAACACTTGAGCTGGCGCGTTTTAAGGAACTATGTTGCCTCAGGGGCATGGCGTTGAATGGCCAGCCAGTCACACCGGATGCAGTGGTTGAGCAATATCAGGCTGCCAGGGCAACGCTGGAACTGACGCGCTTCAAGGCAGAGTGTTGCCTGAGGGGCCTGCCGTTGCATGGCCAGCGGGTCACACCGATTACCGTGGTTAAGGATTATCAGGCAGCCAGGGCAACGCTGGAGCTGGCACGTTTCCAGGCGGAATGTTGCCTGAGGGGCCTGCCGCTGAATGGTCGGCCGATCACTCCGGATAGAGTAGTCAGGGATTTCCCCAACAGCCCGGAAGGCAAACTGGGGATAGCGCGCTTCAAGGCAGAATGTTGCCTGAGGGGCCTGCCGTTGAATGGCCAGCAGATCACTCCGGCTGAAGTAGTTAAAGGTTTTCCGGTCAGTGCGGAGGGCAGGCTGGGCATAGCGCGCTTCAAGGAACAATGCTGCCTGAGGGGCCTGTCGTTGAATCGCCGGGAGGTCACACCCGATGAGGTGGTCAAGCATTTCCCGGGTAGCTCTGAGGGCTTACTGGGGCTGGCGTGTTTTAAGGAAATATGTTGCCTGAGCGGCCTGCTGCTGGATGGCCAGCAAGTTACACCGGATGCAGTGGTTAAGGATTTCCCGGACAGTCCGGAAGGCAGACTGGGAATAGCACGCTTCAAGCAGCAGTGTTGCCTGAGGGGACTGCTGTTGAATGGCCAGCAGGTCACCGCGGATGCGGTGGTTAAGGCATTCCCGGATAGTCCGGAAGGCAAGCTGGGAGTAACGCGCTTTAAGCAACAGTGTTGCCTGAGGGGCCTGCTGTTGAATGGCCAGAAGGTTACAGCGGATGCGGTGATTAAAGATTATGAACGCGGTGGCTGGCTGCTCGAAAGAGCTGATTTTTATGCTGAGCTGGCACTGAATGCAAGATTATCAGCCAGCTCCTGCCTGGATAACCGGATAGTCTTACAGGCATTTAATGAAGCCCCCGGGGATCATTCTTCCAGGCAAGCTGAATACCTGGTGCAACGGCTGAACCAGCCTCAGGGGTACGATGACACCAGCGAAGCCCAGGATATCATGCAAAAGGCCTGGCAAACCTTGAACAGCCTACCAGTCAAAAAAGATGAGCAACATCGACTGCAATGTATATTGAAATTCATGGCCATGCAGAATGAGTTGGCCATTGATCATCAGGAAGTATCGGCAGAACAGGTATTGCAATCCATCACAACCCTGAGGCACTCATTTCAGAATTTACGCATACATTTCTTCTTCCTGGCGCACTGTTATATCACGGGACAGCCTATCGATGGACGGCAAATCCATAAGAGCCAGGTGCTGGAGTGCCTCCGGAGTTTTCCTGAAGGCAGCAAGCTGCGCCATACCCTGGGTTCCTGGTTTGAACAATGCAGCTGCGAAGCAAGCGTAATGGATAATATGCTGTTTAAACGCGAAAGAGCCGATGCCAGTGATGGCAACAGGCATTCAGCCACTCATGTGAATAACACCCGACATGACCATCGAGATCCCCTCCCCGATGTAATCCCCGATATTGATAGCGTTGGCCGAAGAACAACATCTGCAGAAGTAACTTTTGCCACTCAGGCAATTACCGGCAGTGCGGCTCGAACCCTGAAGCATCCGGTAAAAACAGGCGGACCTGGCTTTGTGGACAAGCAGGTTCCACGGTTAAATGCGCTAACGCTGAAAGCGCTGGAGATTATTCAGGAAATCAATGGTTCTTACACCGCCCCCCCCATCCTGATTACCGGTTCATACTCACGTTTTTTACAAAACCGCTGCTCATCATTCAATGATATTGACATCATCTTCACCACAGAAGAGCCTGTCAAAACACTCTTTGAAAAGCTGCAGACACTTAACACCGGCAGGGATTCAGAAATCCCCAAAAGCATCATTATCTTGCCCATTCCGGGATGCCAGGCGATCAGGCTACCAAAAGCCTACAATATTCATATTAAAGACGGTGATCTGGGCATGAAAACCATGGAGCTTCAGGTCAGTATTGACGCCAGAGTGACCCGGTTAAATGCAGCTCGCCTGGCCGTTAACGTCCCTGGCGTTGACAAGCCGGTATGGTGTTTGCCGTTTGCTGAAGAAACCAGATTACTGAACGATACGCTGGAATACCTCGCCGACAACCTTGTTCCCCTGACAGAGCAGTTGCAAAAAGGGGTGTTATTTGACATTCCCCGAACCATTCTTTTTAACACCCCCAGAAACACCGATGATCGTATTTATGGGTTGCTGATACGCACGCTGCTTACCCTGAACAAAGCCAGGCAGTTTATCGCTCTGCACAGGGAAAACTCCGGAAAACCTGACTATCTTACCAACCAGCTTCAGGAAGAACAGCGACGCCTTCATGCATTGGCTGCGAATCTTCAAATGCAATTGACCAGCCATGTTTGCCGTAATGCTTTTGAGCACAGAGTTAATGGCTGGCTATTGACACCCCGGCCCATTAATAAGCATGAGATCAAGAAAAATGAATTTATCAAAGGGCTTCTTTTGATGCTGCACCATGATTAAATAGCTGGCAAACAAATCTCGAGTCAACAAACGATAACGCTTCAGTATATAAGCTGAAATTTTGTCAACGTGTCAGCACCAATCCGGGACAGTTTACTGTGAAAGTATTCACTCAAATTCTTGCAGGTGGCGTATTGATTAAAAGCCCTTGCATTAATGGCATCAATAATTTTATTTGGCCTGGTTAACATCAGCAAGAATCGCCAGATCCTGCTCATCAATCCTGTCTTTAGCAGGCACGTTTGTATTATTGATTTGATACTTTTTGGCCAAGTAGTCAGAAATCATATATGAGTCCCCCGGAAAATAATTTAGCACTCTTTTTTAGCAACTCTTTTTTTTTTAGCAACTTTTTGCCAAAACCATTATCAAAGGTAGTAATAGACCTTTTCAGCCCTGCCAGACCTATTAAAGAAACGCTCTCTGCTCTATTATTGTCATCATTATCACCAGCTTGAAAAATCAGGGAGTGTTTAATGCTGCTCGTTATTTCTCCAGCCAAAACCCTGGACTACGAAACACCGTCCACTACAAAAACATTCACTCAACCGGACTTTCTTGACCAGTCCGCCCTTCTGATTGAAGAGCTCCGTGAATTAAGCCCGGCAGCCATTGGCAGCCTGATGGGCATCAGTGACAAGCTGTCCCAGCTCAATGCCGCCCGCTTCCAGGCATGGTCGACGCCGTTCAGCCCGGATAATGCCAGGCAGGCGGTACTGGCTTTCAAGGGTGATGTTTATACTGGTCTCGACGCCGGAACACTCAATGAACAGCAGCTGTCATTTGCCCAGGCGCACCTGAGAATCCTCTCTGGCCTTTATGGCCTGCTGCGCCCGCTGGACTTGATGCAGGCCTACCGCCTGGAAATGGGCACGCGATTCACCAATCAGCGGGGAAAAGATCTTTACCAGTTCTGGGGAAGCATGATCACAGAGCAGCTGAACAGAGAGCTGTCCGGTCAGAAGAGCCAGGTTCTGGTCAACCTTGCGTCTAATGAATACTTCAAGTCGGTTAAGGCAAAGCAGGTTAATGGACAGATCATTACCCCGGTATTTAAAGACTGGAAGAACGGCCAATACAAAATCATCAGTTTCTATGCCAAAAAAGCCCGTGGCCTGATGTGCCGCTACATTATCGACCATAATATTGACCAGCCAGAAAAAATAAAACGTTTTGACTACGAAGGTTATGCCTTCAATGAGGCCATGTCCTCCGATAAGGAGTGGGTTTTTACCCGGGAAGCGCAAGATTAAAAATCTACCATTGGGTTTCGCTCTATGCTTACCTTGCAAAATTCAAGCATAGAGCAGAAATCGACTTTTCCCGGAACAGGAAAAGACGAAAGAGGTTCAGCGCAGCAGCGAAGTGGAGTCAATCCAGAAGTAGACAGACCAGCTGTCTTTAAACAAACCGGGAGTACCCTGCTTCCTTAAGGTTCCCCGAACCTGGTCTTCAAGCAGGTACTGAGTCTCCTCTCCCCGTTCTTCAAGCAAGCCCTGCTTTTCATACCAGCCATTCATACCACCATGGGGAATTTCACCCAGACACTGATTGATAAAGGTCTGGGCCTGTTCATAAACCTGATGAGCCGTTTCCTGGTCAGGATAAGCCTTATTGCAGACATAACTGTATTTATCGCCCCATTGCCATATTTGACAGCTGTTTTCTATCAGCTGATAACGGCTCTCCCAGAGAGTAATTTTGTATTTATAGGACGGGCGGAAACGGATGCTCTCAAAGTTATTATTGCTTTTACTGAACAGGGCAGAAAGTGACTGACAGTCTGCCTGATCTTTGCTGGAGGTGCCTGTTGTCGATGAATCTTTTGAAGCCAGTGAACTACAGCCGGAAATCATAGCCACCAAAAAGGTCATGAAAACAAATTGCTTTCCTGAAACGGTCTTCCTGAACATCCTTTCTCCTCCCAAGGCCAAGCCAGAACAGTGCTGACGATGGTTAGAAGGGTATAGGGACGGAAAGAGAAAATAAATAAAAAAATCCGGTTGGCAGGCAACAGACCATCATTCCCACGTATTGCCCTGGCCTGCTGGTTACCCAGACTCAAATGAGCGAACCACCTGCTGAATCCTTAACATCGAATGTAACACTTTCTTCCTGCTGCCGATACCACTAACAATACAACCGGGCAGCCTATCAGATCATGTTCAATCTACCCAGAAACCCAATTTGTCAAAGAACACCTGGAGTCGAAGGTCCAGGCTCTATCCAACCCAATTATGAGCAAACGCCAACAGAGACAGAGTCGCCGGTTGGTAAGCATAGAGGCCGGGAAATCAAAAGTGCCGACGCCACGAGCCATTTAGCGGAACGGGAACGATTGGTAACGGATGCAGACAATCCATCGCCGATAACAGCAGCAGCTACCCCCGTTTCCGCTCATCACACGGCTGGTTTGAAAAAGAACAAACCGGACCAGAGTGATTCAACGCTTTTGCAGGAACGGGTTGATTTGCTGGAAAAGGCAGAGAAGCTTCTTGGCACCATTAATGAGCAGAAAGTGGTCGGTATTTCGCTGGAAGTACTGGAAAAAGCTCGAGCCAATGGCCCGGAACAGGTGCTGGCAATGCTTAATAGCATGAAGTTCCCGAGTGGCCTTAACGTTAAAATCACCCTTAAGTCTCAGCCCGACAAACCGCTGAGCCTGATACCTCCAGGGGCTGAGCTGGCAAACCAGAAGCAACTTGGCCAGTTAATGGACAAAACCATAGAGACACTTAAACGCCATGATAAGCAGTATGCAAATACAGAAGCAAGGGTCAGTGAAGCCGAAACAATAAGACAGTCTCTCGTTACCAACGACAACAAGGCTGCGGGCAGGGACACCGGAGGCCAGGGAGACGGCGCGCAGGCGTTTGACAAGCTCAGGAACAGAAGGTGTGCAATCACTGTTCATCATCGAACCCCCGTTGAGAAAAGCTATGTCGAGGCCAGGCACCATGATACAAGCACCCAGCCATCAGCGCCCGTTTATCCGGTCCCACTCCCTTTAGTGAATAGTTCGCAAACCATCGTTTCTCCTCAGCCTGCAGAGGAAGAACCGGTTTCGCCACAGAGCGCAAAACAGGCTACTGACTCAATCGGTGATACCACCACGGAAAGCACTTCTCAGCCAGAGATGCTTCAGCCAGAAATAGTTCAGCCCCCTGCTCAACCAACAGAGTCATCGCCCATCCCGGCAACTGAACAGGGTACTACATCGCAACCCCTTCAGACAGAAAGGAAAGATGACCCGTATTCAGCACTGTTAAGGGAGATAGAAAACAGGCAATGGAAACTGAAACCAATAAATTCAAACAACCCGGTTGAAGACAATAACCAGCAAACCAGTGGCAGGGTTGTACCCGATCACGATACGGCAGACACACCAGAAGACTCTCGCTCCACCAATAACTCCAGGCTTATGGAGCAATTGTCACAAAAACTGGCGGACAGAAAACCGAAAACGCCGGAAGATGTTGATGAAATGGATAGAAACGTTGCCCGGAAATGGGCCCAGACAGCAGAGCGCGTTAAAAATGACAGCCTTCCCTTTGCCGATGAACTGATTAAAAAAGTAGCGACAAGAAGCAGGCCAAGTCTGGAACAGATCGAAGCGGACATCGCTAAACACAAACAACTGAATATTCATGAAGACACTGAAAAGCCTGTCAGTGAGAAGCCCCAGTCCTCAACAAACTCACAGGAACCAGGCTACGATAATCCGAATACTCCGGAGAGTCCTGACGTTTCAATGGAAGAGATGGCTGAGCCATACAAACCTGTGCTGTCACCCGGCGGTTATCAACCTGCTGAAACAACGGTGTCTTTTCCCCCGTTCCCGGCGTCGGATAAGTTACCGGCAACCGATGACAACGCTGTACCAAAGGACGAAACGGAAAACATGGCATCCAGTCAGAACACGTTTAGCAGTGCCAGCTTTAAAGCCGAGTTGGAAAAAGCCGTAGCCAGGATGATGAGAAGAAGTCCAGATACCATCGATACTGATGACATCACAGACTTGAAAGGGCTATCTGACCAGCGCCCGGACGACTTATCCACTGCAAGTGCTGATGAGCCCGAATACTCAACCATAGCCACCACGCCCGGTACTCAGCCAACCGATGATACCGCACCATTGACAGCCCCTTCACCACCAGCGCCTCCCCCAATATCGGAGGAACTTCTGCGCTCAGCCAGGACCATGAAGGCGCCTGCACCCACCAGCACTGCTCAGGCAATCACACCTGAAAAAACGACAGGCAAGCCATCAAATCAGGGGTTTTTCAGCGATAATTCATTCAAAACCGAATTAGCAAAAGCCGTTGAATCAAGGAGCAACAAACGACAGGCTGACAGCATGGATATTGATCAACAAATTGCTGAGGCCAAAGTTGCTGAGGCCAAAAAAGAGAAGGAGTCCAATAGCATGCTCGGTATGCTGAAAAAAAGAATGGATTCAATTAACTGGGCCAACCGTCCTGATGAAGACAGGCCCGATGATGAAGAAAATGATGAGTTTAAACACTAAACCCTAACAGTCTGAGCACTACAGTTTTCCGGCGAGTTCGGCATATCCAGGCGGACAAATAGTGGCGATGTCGAGAGGCATATTTTATGTCGGCATGATTTTTAACGATGGAAATGTAGTTATTGTGCCTACTGCTTAAAAACGCGTATACCGGTCTCGGCTTCTACTGTATTAAGATTAAAATTCACTGGAAAAGTTAATATTAAAAACATTTTAGAAACAAAATATAACAGAAAAGAATTTTTAAACTTAATAATATTCTCTCCAGTTTTATTCGGTACGTTTTCGGCGTGCTGCTTTCTTCCCGGTTCCCGGTATTAACTACTGGTAGTCAATATCAGGCAGCGATTCGTCATCGTGCTGCTCAATAGACTTTTACGGAGTTTCATGTCTATGGTTTCGCGCCAAGGCCGTTTATTTGTTCTTTCCTCTCTGGCTTTTGCCGTTTTTTCCGGTAATGCCGTTGCAGGTGGCTTTGAAAAAGCGACCATGTGGGACGCGAAATACGCTGCCCTTGCCGGTGCCGCTGTTTCTTCTGTTAATACCTCCAGTGCCGTTTTCTACAACCCGGCGGGTCTGGCCCGTCTTGAGGGCAATGAAATTGCCTTGAATGTGTCCCCTACCTTTGTTCAGACCAATGGTCCTGCCGCTGGTAGTGACACTTATATGAAAGGTGAGAGAAACTTTGTTCCCAATGCCGGTTTGACGGGTGCTTATCGCCTGAATGAACAGTTGGTGATGGGTTATGGGTTCTATGGTGCCGGTGGTTCTAATACCAGTTATGAAGGGGTTACTGTTGGTAGTTTGGCACCGATGACTGGCAAGTATTCAACCGATATCAAGATAATGGAAGCCGGTCTGGCCCTGGCCTACCAGATCAATAACAACTGGTCTGTTGGCGGCACCTACCGTATTACCTATGCCCAGGCTGATATCAATCTGGCCTCTGCTGCTTTTGGTGGTACCACCGGTGCGCTTGTGGGTTATAACGACCTTTCCGGCTTTAACACATTTGGTGTGCGCCTTGGCGCAATGTATCGCTCCGATGATAATCGCTGGGGCTGGGGTCTGAATTATCGCTCAGATGTCAGTATAGAGGCAGATGGTGAAGCCAGTACCTATGTAGCGAACGCCGCTTTTCATAATCCAGGCATCGCAGCTACTGCTGAAACCGCATTACCAACCCAGATATCCACAGGTGTGGACTACACCCTGAATGATGACTGGAAGCTGTTTGGTGAAGCCACCTGGACGAAGTACAGCGATATAGAAGCGATCAAGTTTTCCAGCAATGAAGGAACTTTGCTGGTAAACAGGATTATTGCTAACTGGGATAACCAGTGGAACTTCCGCTTTGCTACTGAGTACACCGGCATCGAAAACTGGGCATTGAGAGCAGGTTATATCTACACCACAGCCGTAACGCCAGAAGAGTACGCCGCACCCACCTTCTCCACACCGGCGGGTGCCCACTCCTTCACCATGGGTGCCGGTACTACCTTGATGGGTGGCAAATTGGGGCTTGACTTGGGTGCAGAATATAACTTTGCTGAAAACGATTCAGTAAAAGGTGGCGGTGAAGTGACCAATACCCGTACCAAAGCCAGCGCTGGCAAGTACGACACCAACGCTTTTGCACTGCACGCTACCCTGCGTTACAAGTTCTAAGTTTGATTGCCAAGTGACATAAAATACCGGCGTGAACCATTCATGCCGGTATTTTTTTATTAACCCAAAACCGGTTTGAGTTCCCTGGCACATCATTTCGATAGGTTTGATGTGTACAATCTCCGTTCACCCTGAGCGGAGTCGAAGGGTGCTTGGCACAGTCTTTATTCAGGGTATGGAGCTTACGCCCTTCGACTCCGCTCAGGACGAACGGAGCCTGGGAGTCATTGATAGAAGGAACCCAACAATTACACTGAAACCATGCGCTAGTGATTCAACACCTGCCCAAGAAACTGCCGGGTTCGCTCTGAACGTGGGTGACTGAAAAATACTTCCGGCGGTGCCTGCTCAATAATCTGCCCCTCATCCATAAAGATCACCCGGTCAGCCACCGTCCGGGCAAAGCCCATTTCATGGGTAACACAGAGCATGGTCATCCCTTCCTGCGCCAGTTCGACCATAACATCCAGTACCTCTTTGATCATCTCCGGGTCCAGGGCAGACGTGGGCTCATCAAACAGCATGACCTCCGGATTCATACACAGGCTTCGGGCAATCGCCACCCGCTGCTGCTGGCCACCAGACAGTTGCCCGGGATATTTATTGGCCTGATCCGGGATTCTCACCCGCTCCAGGTATTCCATGGCCACCTTCTCCGCTTCCTTGCGCGACTGCTTACGAACCCAGACAGGTGCCAGTGTGCAGTTCTCCAGAATGGTCAAATGTGGAAACAGATTAAACTGCTGGAATACCATCCCCACTTCACGACGGATGGTTTCTATATTTTTCAGATCATTGGTCAGCCGGGTGCCATCCACCACAATGCTGCCTTCCTGATGCTCCTCAAGGCAATTAATGCAGCGGATCAATGTAGACTTACCGGAGCCGGAAGGCCCACAGATAACGATTTTCTCCCCCTTTCTGACATTCAGGTTAATATCACGCAGCACATGAAATTGACCATACCATTTATTCAGGCCGCTGATCTCAATCAGGCTGGCCTGTTCAACCGCAGATTCCCGCTGAATCGTCACCTCTGGCTGACCACTTTTCGGTAATGGCTTTTGCAGACGAGGCTCGTCAAGATAATCACTCATACCATTGGCGTCCCTGATTTCATTATCGGTGTAATTGTTGTTCCAGTCGCTGACTGTACTTTGACATGCCAAAACAGAAGACCCAGAAAACCAGCCCGGCAAACAGATAGCCTTCTATAGAGTTACCCAGCCAGGCAGGATCATTCAGCCCTGCCTGAATAATGGCCAGCAGATCAAACAGGCCAATGACCAGTACCAGGCTGGTGTCTTTAAACAGGGCAATAAAGGTATTGACGACACCGGGAATCACCAGTCGCATGGCCTGGGGCAGAATAATCATAATCATCCCCTGCCAGTAACTCAGGCCAAGGCTGTTAAACGCTTCAAACTGTCCTTTGGGGATGGCCTGCAGCCCACCGCGCACCACTTCCGCCATATAGGCCGCCTGAAACAGCATAATGCCGATAAGGGCCCGAAGCAGTTTATCAAAGACCACTTCTTCCGGCACAAACAGAGGCAGCATGACCGAGGCCATAAATAGCACCGTAATCAGAGGAACACCGCGCCAGAGTTCAATATACGCCGTGCATAAAGACCGTATTACCGGCATATCAGAACGTCGACCAAGGGCCAGCAGCACACCGAATGGCAAAGAGGCGATCATCCCGCACAGTGCCAGCAACAGGGTTAGCATCAACCCACCCCACTGATGGGTTTCTACTTTCTCTAGTCCCAACAGGCCACCATAAAGCAGAAACCAGGAAACCACCGGCATCAGAACCAAGCTGTAACCCAACACCCACTTTTTGCCCGGAGTCACTTTAAACGACAGCCAAGCAATCAATATGGCCAGCTGGGCAAAAAAGAGATCCGCCCGCCACTGCTGTTCTTCCGGATAGAACCCGTAAATAAACTGATCAAGCCTTGCCGTGATAAAAGCCCAGCAGGCACCTTCGCTGCTGCAGGCACTGCTGTCTGCACCAAACCAGGTAGCCTCCATAAATGCCCACTGCACCAGCGGTGGTACGAATAAATACAGACCGTAAGCGAGCAACAGCGTGGTCAGCGTACTCAGCGGGTTGGCAAACAGATTATCTTTTACCCATGCCAGTACACCGACAGCTCTTGCAGGTGGCTCACGGGCAGGAATCATGTTGATATCGTGACTGATCATTTCTTCCAACTCTCCCGGCCCTACCGCTCGATAAGCGCCACACGCCGGTTATAGATATTCATCAGCAGGGATACACTCAAACTGATGGTAAGATAAACGGCCATGGTCATGGCAATTACTTCCACCGCCTGCCCGGTCTGGTTCAGGGTAGTCCCGGCAAAGACATTGACCAGGTCCGGATAACCAATCGCTGTCGCCAGTGAAGAGTTTTTTGCCAGGTTAAGATACTGATTGGTCAATGGCGGAATAATCACCTTCATCGCCTGGGGAATCACCACCAGGGTCAACACGTTCCCGGGCTTTAGCCCGAGCGACGCGGCGGCCTCTTTCTGCCCTTTCTGGACAGACTCAATACCGGCTCTCACCACCTCGGCGATAAAGGCAGCGGTATAGATGGTCAGAGCCAGTAACAATGCGCCCAGCTCAGGAATGATGGCAATGCCACCACGGAAGTTAAAGCCTTTCAGCGCTGGTGTATCCAGAACCAAAGATGCACCGGAAAAGTGCCAGGCAAGCGCAGGAATAACAATTAACAGTGCAGCCATATACCAGGGCGCACCGGAAATTCCCTTACCGGTTGCCATTCTTCTCTGCCGGTTTCTGGTCCTTAGCAATAACGCCAGACCAATGGCAACAAGACAACTGACCACTACCGGCAGTAGCCCCTGCTCAATAATGGGCCTGGGCAGAAAAAGACCCCGCAGATTTAAAAAAATGGTATCACCAAGGGCATAACTTTGCCGGGGATGCGGTAGCGCTGCCAGTACGGCGAAATACCAGAAAAAGATTTGCAGCAGTAAAGGAATATTGCGAAAGGTCTCAATAAACACTGATGCTATTCTGGCCAGCAGCCAGTTAGACGACAGTCTGGCAATACCCACCAGAAAACCCAGCACAGTGGCGAAAAAGATACCTAACCCGGATACCAGCAGGGTATTGAGTATCCCCACAACAAAGGTGCGGCCATAACTGTGGGATTCGTCATAGGCCACCAGCGATTGAATAATGCCAAAGCCCGCTTCCTGGGAAAGAAAGTCAAATCCGGTGCTGATGCCCCGGTGTTCCAGGTTGTTCATGGTGTTATTGATCACCCAGACACCGAGCATCACCACCACCAGCACGACAATTCCCTGCATCAACAGCGGTCTGAAGGAGGCATCACGCCATAGCCTCAACATCTCATTCCATAAGGAAGGTCTTTTATTCTTTTTATGGGATACGTGCTCAGGATCACTCACGACCTAACTCCCTTTTTCTTCTTATCTCGTTTGTGCGCTTTAGAGGTTATACGGAGAGTACGGGACTATCCATACTCCCGCTCTTACGCCGAGCGGGGTATATGTCACAACGATTGAATTAACGGAAGGGAGGAGCGTAAAGGATACCACCTTCATTCCAGAGGGCGTTCAGACCACGATCGATCTGAAGGGGTGACTGTGTACCAACATTACGCTCAAAGATCTCTTCATAGTTACCCACCTGCTCGATAATCCGCAGAGACCAGTCATCATCCAGGGCAAGACCTTTACCTTTAGGACCATCAATACCCAACAAGCGACGCACATTGGGATCAGAAGATGCCTTTTGCGCATTAATATTGCCAGAGGTCAGGCCCAGCTCTTCACCATTAATCATGGCGGCCAGGCTCCACTTCACTATGTTGAACCACTGGTCATCGCCCTGACGTACCACGGGACCGAGAGGCTCTTTTGAGATCACTTCAGGCAGAACCACCGCGGAATCAGGCTTGGACAAACGAACTCTCAAGGCATAAAGCTGGGATTGATCGGAAGTCAGGACATCACAACGCCCCACATCAAAGCCTTTTGCCGTACCGTCAGAAGTATCAAAGACCACGGGCTGATACTCCATATTATTAGCACGGAAGTAATCAGCAAGATTCAGCTCACTGGTGGTACCGGACTGGATACAGACAGATGCGCCATCCAGCTCCTTGGCGCTTTTCACGCCCAGGTCTTTCTTCACCATAAAGCCCTGGCCGTCATAGTAAGAGACCCCCGTGAAGTTAAGACCCAGGGAGGCATCACGGGTCAGGGTCCAGGTGGTATTTCTGGAGAGCATATCAATCTCTCCTGATTGCAGCGCGGTAAAACGTTCTTTGGCTGTCAGCGGCACAAACTTGACCTTGTCAGCATCTTTCAACGTGGCTGCAGCAACCGCTCGACAGACATCAACGTCCAGCCCACTCCACTGCCCTTTATCATCCGGGTTACTGAAGCCGGGAAGGCCGGTGCTGACACCGCAGGCCACATAACCTTTTTCCTTTACCGACTCCAGTGTTGCCGAGGCACTGGCTACCTGGACAAAACCAACTGTGGCCAACGCGCCCAGCACAGCGGCATTTTTCAGACTTTTCAGCATAAGAATATTCCTTTTGTGTTGTTGTTATTGTCAGCAAACGATGCTCGGTACAGGTCAACCCTGCTCAACCGTCTGACGGTTGATAATGCGCTTTAACTTATGGCTTTTCAAACATACTTGCAAGCAAAACCACTGGCAACCGTTATGCTGTTCATGTTTGTATTGGCAGGTGCAAAGAAAGTCGTTCCGGTGCTTTCCGGGTTAGGTATCAATTGTGTTAAACTGCCGTCCACTTCGATAACCATGCAGTGATAAATCTTTCAATGTCTCAAAGAATAAGCGAACACTACAAGGCCATTATTGAGTCCGTCGGTGAAGATATTCATCGGGAAGGCCTCAGGGATACGCCGCTTCGCGCTGCCAAAGCCATGCAATACCTGACCAGAGGCTATAACCAGACACTGGAAGAGATCGTTAACGGTGCAGTGTTTGAATCTGACATCAGCGAAATGATCGTGATCAAAGACATTGAGCTTTACTCAATGTGTGAGCATCACCTGCTGCCCTTTATTGGCAAGTGTCACATTGGTTATTTGCCCAATGGTAAAGTACTGGGCTTATCCAAATTTGCCCGCATTGTGGATATGTTCGCCCGTCGACTGCAGATTCAGGAAAACATGACCAAACAGATTGCCGACGCCATTATGGAAGTGACCGACGCCAAAGGGGTTGCCGTGGTGATTGAAGCACAACATATGTGCATGATGATGCGCGGTGTTGAAAAACAGAACTCATCCATGACCTCTTCAGTAATGCGTGGGCTGATGAAAGATAATCAGCCAACCCGTGAAGAGTTTCTTCGTTTTATTCGTTGATCCCCTTCATCACTTGAAACCAAAAAAGCCAGCAAATGCTGGCTTTTTTGGTTCCGGGGTATGATTCAGCGCCAATCCAGAATCACTTTTCCAGACTCCCCGGACCCCATGATTTCAAAACCCTTTTCAAAATCATCAACCGGGAACCGGTGAGTAATGACCGGAGAGATATCCAGGCCAGACTGCAGCATACTGGTCATCTTGTACCAGGTCTCAAACATTTCCCGACCATAGATACCTTTGATCACCAACCCCTTGAAGATCACCTGATTCCAGTCAATTACCGTATCACTGGCAGGAATCCCCAACAATGCAACCTTGCCACCGTAGTTCATATTTTCCAGCATCTGCTCAAATGCACGACCATTGCCAGACATTTCAAGGCCCACATCAAAGCCTTCAACCATGCCCAGCTCAGCCATCACTTCCGGCAAATCGGTATTGGCAACATTCACGGCGCGGGTCGCACCCATTTTACGGGCCAGATCCAGGCGGTATTCGTTGACATCGGTGATCACCACATTGCGCGCACCAACATGCTTACAGATCGCCACCGCCATAATGCCGATGGGGCCTGCCCCGGTAATCAGTACATCTTCTCCGACCAGGTCAAAAGAGAGTGCAGTGTGAACCGCATTACCAAAAGGATCAAAAATGGCAGCCAGGTCATCACTGATATCATCGGGTATCGGGAAGGCATTAACCGCCGGAATCACCAGGTATTCGGCAAAAGCTCCCTCACGATTGACGCCGACACCCACGGTAAAGTTACACAGATGGCGACGGCCAGCGCGGCAGTTACGGCAGTGGCCACAGGTAATATGGCCTTCACCGGAAACCCGCTGACCCACCTCAAAGCCACGCACACCGTCACCCATGTCAACGATGTCGCCGACAAACTCATGGCCAACGTGCATACCTACCGGAATGGTTTTCTGCGACCACTCATCCCAGTGGTAGATATGCATGTCAGTACCACAAATGGCCGTTTTGCGGATCTTGATCAGTACATCGTTGTAACCCACTTCTGGCTTGGGATGATCTTCCATCCAGATTCCGGGTTCTGCTTTGCTTTTGGCTAATGTTTTCACGGTATCATTTTTCTCAATGGGCTTGCAATTCAGGATAGCAAGCCAGCTTTCAGGTAAATCAGCAGGGATATCAGTGGATAACGCCCAACTCCCGACCGACCCTGGCGAAAGCGGCAATAGCCTTGTCCAGATGCGCTCTGCTATGGGCAGCAGACATCTGGGTACGAATTCTTGCCTGTCCTTTTGGCACCACCGGGAAGGAGAAACCAACCACGTAAATACCTTCTTCCAGCATTCGGTCGGCAAACTGACCAGCCAGTGAAGCATCGCCGAGCATCACCGGCACGATCGGATGATCGGCGCCAGCCAGGGTAAAGCCCAGCCTGGTCATTTCAGCGCGGAAATATTCCGCATTATCACGTACCTTCTGGCGCAGTTCCCCGCCGGCAGCCAGCATCTCAAACACTTTGATCGACGCGGCAGCAATGCTCGGTGCCAGCGTGTTGGAGAAGAGATAGGGGCGCGAACGATTACGCAACCAGTCAATGACCTCCTTTTTACCAGAGGTATAACCACCGGAAGCACCACCGAGCGCCTTACCCAGAGTACCGGTAAGAATATCAACACGCCCCATGACACCACAGAACTCAGGAGTACCAACCCCTTTCTCACCAATAAAACCGGTGGCATGGCAGTCATCCACCATCACCAGCGCGCCATATTTATCCGCCAGATCGCAGATGCCTTTCAGATTAGCGATCACCCCATCCATGGAGAATACGCCATCGGTAGCAATCAGTCTGGTTTTGGCACCGGCAGCCTCTGCCGCCTGCAGTTGCGCTTCCAGATCGGCCATATCGTTATTGGCATAGCGGAAACGTTTGGCTTTGGACAGGCGCACACCATCAATGATACTGGCATGGTTCAGCGCATCACTGATAATGGCATCGTCTGGCCCCAGGATGGTTTCAAACAGGCCACCATTGGCATCAAAACAGGAGGGATAAAGAATCGTATCTTCCATGCCCAGGAACCGGGAAATGCGCGCTTCCAGATCTTTATGAACGGTCTGGGTACCGCAGATAAAACGCACGGAAGCCATACCAAAACCATACTGGTCAAGCCCCTGTTTACCGGCTTCAATAAGTTCTGGGGCATTGGCCAGGCCCAGGTAATTATTGGCACAGAAGTTAAGCACTTCTTCACCGCTCACACCATTAGCGAGTACTTTGATTTCAGCCTGTTGCTGGGAGCTGATCACCCGCTCGCTTTTGTAGAGCCCTTCCTGCTTGAGTTCATCCAGCTGCCTGCGCAGCCCCTGATAAAAATCGGCCTTCATTTCGACTCCTGTTCCCGGTAATTTCTAATGGCCACGGCTTGCTGCCACCAACCTGATCATTGTAGATGAATGAACTAATAGTGAATCAGCAAAGCGTCCCATTGAACCGGCATTTGTACCTATTATCAGGACTTTTCAGCCAATTCACCCGGGCGCCCAGTAAACTACTATTGACCTCTAATTCGTCGGTTGAAGGAACGCAGGATTGAAGGAACGCAGAATAGTTGAACTTTTTGGTGAACGATCGGTCTGAATCAGTGTGTGTCTTTACGAACTGATGAATTTCGTTCCCCGGAGTTTCTTGCCACATGGCCAATGTACATTCCGCCAGCAGTTGTCTTTTATGCCATGGGGCTCAACCTAATGGTATCAACCCACCCACTGACACAGTTATGGTCAACTGCGCCCGCGGCCATGCATTTCACCGAGACTGCCTGGTTCAGCAGGATTGCTTCCGGCTTTGCCCTGAGAATAACTGCGATGCCCATATTCCCTGCTTTGTCAAACCTCTGGCTGACCGTCTGGCTCGGTCGGTGCTGCCATATATTGGCCTGGACGAGCTATTAGATACAGTGGTCATGGCCGATGTCCAGCAATCTGGAGTTTCCCTTGAAAATGCCCGGCAATTCATCTCTGAGTCCGAGTTTTTAGTGAGTTACCTCAGGCACACACTCCCAGGATCGTTGCGCTCTGCAACCTATAGCCTGGTGGCTATGGCCGTGACCGCCTTGGTTACTCATTACCTGTTGCCAGCACAGCCAGACTTTTTCGGTTCACAGGATAATTCTGCAGGCACTCCCATGGAGGAGGCGTTATTGACGGTGGATTAGTGCATGGCATGGCTTGCCTCGTTCCCACGGTTCCGAGGGTTTATGAAAGCGTTAGGGCAGCAACAATCGAAGCCAGCACGGAGTCCACAGAAGCATTATCCGTCACTTCATCTTCTGATGTAATCAAGACGGCCACTTCAGCCTTCAGTAACGCATCCGCCCTGGCAGACCACTGTACATCATCACTGCTCACCACCAATGGATAAAACCCGCGATCAAACAGCTGTCGTTCAATAACGTCAGCATGTTGTCGGGCAACTTTGAAAATACCGCCTTTCTGGCCCAAGCGCTGTTGACGATGGACTCTGGACAGCAAATCCCGATCATGGGTACGCTCACTGGCTCCCCGCACCATACCGGCGGCAACCGTCGTATTGCTGAGCCTGTCAATGACAATAAAGGCACCGGTCTGGCGATTACGCCGGTAACTGTCCACAGGAACGGGTCTGGTCAGCCGGAGATGACACAGGCCAATTTCATTGAGTGCCAGCTGCTCTGCCGGGTGATGGGCCAGGGAGTTCACATCAATCCGGTGATCAACCCCGACAAAACTGCCCGACACCTTGCCAGCAGAAAACTTGACCTGGTATTGCCTGCCGGGGCTCATGGGCTGTTCCGCCATCCAGACCAGATCCACATCCAGATCAGTAGCTACCTGAACAGGGCTGTCCCTGGGCACCAGCATATCACCACGGCTGATATCAATTTCATCCGTCAGGGTCAGGGTAACCGCCTGGCCAGCATGGGCTTCAGACAAATCCCCATCCCAGGTCACAATGCGATCAACACAGCTCACCTGGCCCGATGGTAATACCTTGACCTGGTCGCCTGGTTTGACGTTGCCAGAGGCCAGGGTTCCTGAGAACCCTCGAAAATCCAGGTTGGGACGATTGACATATTGCACCGGGAAACGGAAGTCATCCAGGTTACGGTCCCGGGCAATCTCGACATTTTCCAACACGTCCATCAACGTGCTGTCACGATACCAGGACATCCGTTCGCTGCGGTGAACCACATTGTCGCCTTCCAGTGCCGACATCGGCACAAACTGAATATCACCCAATTGCAGCGGTTCTGAAAAATCGAGGTACTGGTTACGAATCGCTTCAAACCGTGCCTTGCTGAAATCCACCAGATCCATCTTGTTGATGGCCACGACAATATGCTTTATGCCCAGCAAACTGGCTATATAGGTATGCCGCCGCGTCTGGGTCAGCACGCCCTGGCGGGCATCAATCAGAATAATCGCCAGATCACAAGTGGAAGCACCGGTTGCCATATTTCGGGTGTACTGCTCATGACCGGGCGTATCGGCAATAATGTACTTACGTTTTTCGGTGGAAAAATAACGGTAGGCCACATCAATGGTAATGCCCTGCTCGCGCTCTGCCTGCAGACCGTCCACCAGCAGCGCCAGATCCAGTTTTTCCCCCTGGGTGCCTACACGCTTACTGTCGTTTTCTACGGCAGCCAGCTGATCTTCATAAATCATGCTGGTGTCGTGTAAAAGACGGCCAATCAGGGTGCTTTTACCATCATCAACACTGCCACAGGTGAGAAAACGCAGCATCTCTTTCTGTTCATGACGGTTCAGGTACGCTTCGATATCGGTGGCAATAAGTTCAGATTGGTGTGACATCAGAAATACCCTTCCTGCTTTTTCTTTTCCATGGAACCGGTACTGTCATGATCTATTACCCGGCCCTGTCGCTCAGAGGTTCTGGTCAGGAGCATCTCCTGAATCACTTCGGTCAGTGTATCGGCTTCAGATGCTACTGCACCGGTCAGCGGGTAACATCCCAGGGTTCTGAAGCGTACTTTGCGCATCCGGGGTTGTTCACCGGGTTGCAGCGGCATCCGCTCGTCGTCCACCATAATCAGGTTGCCATCACGCTCCACCACCGGGCGTTCTCTGGCAAGATACAGTGGCACAATAGGGATCTTTTCCAGGTGGATATACTGCCAGATATCGAGTTCCGTCCAGTTTGACAGCGGGAACACGCGAATACTCTCGCCTTTCTCAACCTGGCTGTTGTAGATATTCCAAAGCTCTGGTCTCTGGTTTTTCGGATCCCAGCGATGGTTCTTGTCGCGAAAAGAGTAAACC
>NZ_JAHHPP010000045.1 GCF_024606265.1 Endozoicomonas sp. SESOKO1 | reverse complement strand
GTCATGTCGCGGGCGTCGTCAAACACGATGCGTGCCTGGTCGCGACTGGTAGCGGCGCTGTAGACCTCGCTGCCCGCCTCGCCGTCCTCTTTCAGCATGTACAAACCGACAGGAGCGACAAAGGTGCTTTTGCCGTTCTTGCGGCCAACCTCAATGTAGGCACTGCGAAAACGCCGGGTGCCGTCTGCCCGGTACCAGCCGAACAGGTTGACCAGCGCAAAGGTCTGCCAGTCGCTGGGCGTGATGGGCTGGCCTGCCCATTCGCCCTTGATGTGGGGCGTCAGGTTGTAATAGTCCAGAATGTCCTGGGCTTTGTCCGGACTGAATGCCAGGCCACGTTGGTGGCCATGGTGCATGTCGTCAATGAATCGCTGGCAAGCCAAGCGCACCCATTTGCAGGCGGCGATCTCACCGTCAGTGATCCGGTTGGCGTAATGCCAGGCGTCTTCCCAGTGTCTGGCCACTAAACACCTTCACGGGCCATCCGCCGTTTTTTTTGCCAGGCTTCGTAGTCGTCATCGGGTTTGTCGCTGTTGGTGTGGATGCGGGTGCGGCTGCTGGGTGTCATGCCAAATTCACGCAGGATCGCCAGCAGCTGGTCCAGGTACTTTTGCGAAATCTTGAAGTACGGCGACAACGCCGGATGGCCGGTTTTGGTTTTGATCACCGGGCCGTATTCGTCCAGCTTTTCATTGCTTTCCTGCCACTTGGCATAGATCCGGCAGTACAGTTTCAGTGCCTGCACGTCCATCACCGTCAGCACGCCGGCCTCCTGCAAATGGCCGGCAACCTGTTGCCAGTATTGCTGTTCGTCCTTGCTCAGGCCGCTGGGCATGGAAACATTGGTGTCGGGCCTTGGCTCTTTGGCATTCAGCCGACAGGGTTGCGCGGTGCCGCGCAGCACTTTCAGATTGGTCGGTAGTGGGTGTGGGGCTGCCATATCAGGCTACCTGTTGTTCTTTCATGGTGAAGGTCTGTCCTGTGGTTTCATGCACCGCGTCCTTACCGGTGAAGGTTTGCCAGCGCCGTATAATGACGTCGCAGTATTTCGGGTCAATCTCCATCAGCAAGGCGTGGCGTTTCAGCTTTTCGCAAGCAATCAAAGTACTGCCTGAACCACCGCAAGGGTCCAGCACCCGATCGCCGGGCTGGCTGGAGTTCTGCAGCATGCGCATGATCAAGGCCACGGGTTTCATGGTCGGGTGCTCTTTGCTGGTATTGGGTTTCTTTGCCTTGATGACAGTAGATGCCATCACGTATTGCCAAGACTTGGCCAGCTTCAGCAGAGCTTCATGGCTCATGTTTTCCAACACCAGGTTGGCGTCCATGATGGTGGTCTGTGTCCGGCCACCATACCAGCGGTGCTCACTACCCTTTTTCCAGCCATAGATAATGGGTTCGTGCTGCCAGTGATAATCTTGCCGGGACAATTTGAAGTGTTGTTTCATCCAGATCAGGGTTTGCGATAGTTTCCAACCAGTGTCGGTCAGGGCTTCACGAAAGGCGATGTTTTCACTGTCGGCATAAGCCACGTAAATCGGGCAACCGGTTCTGGCTACAGCAAAGGCGTTTTCAAATATCCGCAACAAAAACTGGCAAAAGGCTGTCGACTCCATCCGGTCGTTTTTGATCGTCAATTGCTTTTCAGTACCCCCCTGGTAATTCACGTTATAGGGTGGATCAGTCCAGATACAGTCAACCGGGTGATCGCCAACCAGCTTCCGCATATCCTGCTGGATGGTACTGTCAGCACACAATAACCGGTGGTTGCCCAGTAGCCAGACGTCCCCGGTGCGTGACAAGGTATCGTTATCGTCTGGCAGTTCAGGAATCTTATCGTCCTGGTCGGTGCTGCGGGTCATTTTCTCCGGCAGCATTTTCTGCCAGTGCTGGTCATCAAAGCCGGTGATCTCCGTATCAAAGTCAACGGCCTTCAGTTCAGTCAGCTCCAGCATCAGCAGGTCTTCGTCCCATCCCCCCCTTGTTCGGACAGCCGGTTATCAGCAATTCGGAAGGCGCGTTTCTGTTGGTCATTCAAGTGGTCCAGAACAATGCAGGGTATCTTCTCCAGCTGCAACAATTGCGCCGCTGCAAAGCGACCATGGCCGGCAATGATTTCACCGTCGCTGTCAATCAGCACCGGGTTGTTAAAACCGAATATCTCAATGCTTCGGGCAATCTGCTGTACCTGCACCACGTCGTGCTTTTTTGCATTGCGTGGACAGGCTTTCAGGTAACTTATAACAAAATCTTTGATTTTCACTGTGTTTATATACAGTATTTGATAAAAGTTGCACGCACGAAAAATGTGCTGGACGCGCGCAGTCTTTATTGAAAGCCCCGAAGTTTTGACCCCCGCCCCCTACCCCTTGCGGCACTAGCCTGTAGCCCTGCCCTGTAAGCCACGTGGCAGTAAGGCTGTAGCCATGCTGCTGTATCTCCTGCGACACTAGGGCTGTAGCGCCCTGTCTAATCAAGGCTGAATGCCTTGCGCGGCAAGGGCTGCAGCCAGCTGGCCACAACAGGGCCGAGCGTTGGATTCGGCTTGCGTCTTCAGGCGGTGGCAGGTGTCGCAAAGGCTTTGCAGGTTGCTCAGGGCATCGTCACCACCTCGTGACTTTGGCCTGATATGGTCAACGCAGGTTGCCCTGGTAAACCGCCCTGCCCGGCGGCACACCTGGCATAGCCAGCCATCGCGGCGCAGGACCTGTGACCGCAGCCTTGCCCACTGATGGCCATAGCCGCGCTGGGTACTGCTGCCCTGCCGCCCGTTGCGCCAGCCACTGGATCTATCGGTTTGGCGCACCCGTTGCCGGTCACTGTGCTGTTCACAATAGCCATGCTCCAGCGTGGTCCGGTGGCTGCAGCTGCTGACACGGCAGGGTCGGGCAATTCGATCAGGCATTACTCAACGACCTCTTCGGTCTCGGCAAACGTCCGGATGATCTTCATGGGCGTGTAAGGCCGGATGCGGATAGTGCGGGCAACCTGGTCTTTTCTGGGTATGCAACGCACACCCATGACGCTGCTGTCGGTGCGGACGTAAACCAATGAAGCCAGGTCGTTCTCCTGGCATTCATCCAGTGCAGCACGCAGGGTGGCTCCGGTCATGGGGCGTTGCAGGTGGCAACCAGACAAGATCAGCATCACAACGACCATGCATACCTTCATCATCAGATCCATTCACGCAATGCGCTGCGCAGAGATGACAAGCCAATCCTGTCCCACAGGGCGCGCCACTCTTCATGCTGTGTTGTCTGAATAATGTATTGTCCTTTGCTGTCACCTGTATCGATATCCAGCTCAATCATTTCCCAGGGCGGCTTCTGACCACCAATGACATAAAAGAATTTCGGTTTTAACGGTTGGCATCGGGAAAAACACCGGCACTGCCAAAGGTAGTTGGCAGTGCTGACAAGGTTGTTGTTATTGAAAGCCGCTTTCATGCTGTTTTTGCGGTCAAACATGGCAACGGCTGCAAATCGACGTATGACCTGGTTTCTGTTCTGGTAATCGTCTGGCTGGTACTCAAGAAAAAGCTTCTCGGCACCATTGACACCAAACGCAACAAAACCAAACAATGCATCCAGATCCTGCATATTGAATGACGTGCCTAGGTTTCTATGGGCTTCAGCCCAGGCATCGCCACCGCCATCGTGCCGGGTCTTGACGCCTCGTTGATCACGGTTATACACGATTTATCGTTTCCTGTATTCGCTCGCTGGCCTGATAAAACACCCACTCATCGCATTCAATGCCAATGACCTGACAACCGCACTGCAGGGCAGCCAGCAGCGTTGTGCCAGCACCCATCAAAGGATCACAAACTGTCTGCCCTGGCCGGGTAAACCGGTTAACCAACTGGCAAAAACCACTTTCGGACTGTCCCCATTCATGGAATCGTTTGTCGTTGTCATTAGTGGATGAGGTCACCACATCGCCAAACCAGTCAGGCACCGATTCTCCTTTGCTGAACACCAAGACCGGCTTCCAGAAGGTATTGACCTTTCGTTGAAACAGTCCGGGTGATTGCCCACCCGGAGTCAGGTAAGCCATCAGCCACTGGTAATGCAGTTCGGATTGAGTGAGCTGATTGAGAAATTCCGGAAACCACATCTGGCCACACATGACCAGCATCACGCCATCGGGTTTAAGTGTTCGGACTGCAAACTGTGCAAGGTCTCTGTAAACCGGGATATAGTCATGGCCATAAGGCGGATCAGTAATGATTCGATCCAGGCTACTGTCAGCAATTTTGGCGGTGCGAAAGTCTTGATGTATAAGCCGACAGCGATCTGAGAAAGACTTTTTCTGCGCTTTTCTGGCGGCTTCAAGATAATTCTGTTTTTGTTGGCTTAACTCCTCACGACGTGCTTTTTTCTTTTTAGCCCGGATCTCTTTGGCCGCCATCAATATGGCTTTTTCACCCAGGCCGACAATGATGTCCTGTTCGTTGGGTGGCAGTGTGGCGATGTCAGCGGCAGTGCTGACGCTGACTTTATTTTCTACTACTTTTTGCGTCAGTCCTTTTGTACCGGTTTTTAATACCTGTTTTGCAGACTTAACTGTTGTAGAACCTACATCAAACTGTTTTGCAGCTTCTGATATTGTTGTTTTTCCCGAAGGGCAAATTTGTCCTTCGGAACCACGTTTCAAATTGTCTTCTTTTTTTGCATCCGCAGCTTTACCAGCCGAAATAGCTTTTTGTCCCTTATTTAAATGCCGCCGATGCAAATTCAACGACACCACAAATCCAACCGGGTCATCCTCCTGATAATCCACAAACACCGGCTCCACCCCAGCCGCCTGACACGCCCGGTATCGATTGCGCCCATCCAGTATCTGCCCTTCATACAACCAGATCGGTTCGCGCAAGCCGTGAGTTTTGATGTCGTCAGTCAGGTCAGCCAATGGCTGCCCGTCCATCAGCGGAAAAATATCCGCAATGGCGTGAAAGGCCAAATCAGTCATGGGAGTTACCAGTTGAATAAGCGCAGCCCGCCACTGGCAATACCGGCTCAACTGGTAAAAGGCCAGTACTAGGACGGACTGCTGATAAGGGTCACATGTTATGATGCCTGGCCATTGTCTTGTGATGTGGGCAGGCATAAAAAAACCCACGGTCGTGTGGGTTGTAGGGTTCGCAAAGGCGCTATCCAATCAAACGCTGGACACAGGCGCTCGACTCCTAGCTTAGGTAATTAGTGTAGGTTTAATTGACGGGTTTTCAAGTCGATTTGGTTATAAACGCCAGCCATCGGGCAAACGACAGTTACCGGGTGCCGTCTGGAACATCGGCGCAATGTCCTGATCCTGGTAGCCCGCCAGGCCGCAACCGATCCGGGTCACTTCAAATTCAAGGTCCGGATTCTGTTGGGCATAGCCGATAAAGCCATTTACATAATGGCGAATCTGATCCAGTGGCAGGGTTTTCAACTGACCATCTTTGGTGGGAATGGCATAGGCATTGCCGGTTCGGCCGACACCAATGTATTGCTCGGCACCGTGCTTTTTCCTGGCATACAGGGCAGCGCCTTTGCCGTGGAAACCAGCCAGGTTGCTGCCGAACACAAACACTGGCTGGTCACTCATCGTCATCACAAATGGCCGCAATCCTGGCTTTTTCTTTGGCAATCGACTGATCCGACTCGTCATTCATGTAATTCACCATAACATGGGTGGGAACAAACTCGGCGTCTTCAATCTCTTCTTCGGTCCAGCCGCAATAGGTGACTTCATTGGGCATATCTTTTTACCGTGTCTTAGTTATGCAGGCGACAGGCAAGCCACCTGCCGGGAAGATCCATAACCAATAGATATTGGCTTTATCGGTTAGCTGTTCTTCTGGAGGATAGTACTCAACTCCCAATGCCTCAGACCCGAAGATTTCATCCTTGATATTTTGCATTTCACGCCAATGGTTCGGTATTGGTTTGTCATCATGCCGCTGCACCATAACCTTGATGGCGGTTGCACCGTTGCTCATGGCTACACCGTCTTCAATCATCACCACATAGCGGTGATTGCGGTAGGCTCTGGTCATCCAGTCCGGTGCCGGGTACTGATTGAAATCAATGGGTTCCAGTTTGCCCTTTGGCTTGCCCAGTAATTTTTTGGCAGCGGATTGTTGAGGTTTGGTTCGGCTCATAAGTAATGCTTTTCTGCCTCTGAATCATACAGCTTCTCACCGACACTGATAATGACATTGGGCAGCACACCAAACTGACCGATGCGGCCAATCTTATAAGCTTTCTTGTCACCGATCCAGATTTCAACATCCGGGTCGCAATCGCCTGCATAGTCAACGCACTGGTCAATGATGGCTTTCAGTCTCTTCAATTTCATATCGTGTTTCAGTAATTTCTTTCATTGACGCTTATCCATTGCATTCAGAACACCCTGCATGTGAGACACCTCAAGCATGACCTGTTCAATCACCTCCGGATCGGCCAGGCGCAGCGCCATGTCATTGGTAAACTGCAAAACCTGCCGGCAATAAGCGCAAATCGTCACCGCACCGGGTGAAGGCCAATGATCGGTCAAATGCGATGCAAAGCCATCCAACTTTTTATGACAGGTTGGACAAACAGGCTTTTCAATAAGTTGGCCGGTGTTGAGTCGTTTCATTGCCGACCATCCTTATCTAAATATTTGTAACAAAAGGGTTTCATTTTTAGTCATCACCACACCTCCGAACCAAAAAGTGTATTCAGGATTCTGAAATTTGCCACTGATCAAAAGACAGGCAATCTCCATTCACGATTTGCAAAATCGCAAACAATGAAACTAAAATCAGTTACAACAGGAGGTCGCTATCGTTGCAGCACCACAAGCTATTGGAAAAACTGAAAGGCAACCCGAAAACCTTTCCCTGGAAAGATGTGGTCAGGCTTCTCACGGCACTGGGTTACCAGAAAGAGGAGATGTCCGGTTCGCGGGTACGCTTTTACCATAAATCGAATAAACACATGCTTCGCTTTCATCGGCCTCACCCGGAAAACCATCTCAAAGGAGGCGCGTTGAAAGACCTGATCGAAGCATTGAACCAGCAGGATTATTTTTCATGACCCAGTATTTCAATTACAAAGGATACCAGGGCACCATTGAACCGCAGATTGACGACGGCACGCTGTATGGCAAGCTGGCGTTTATCCGTGATCTGGTGACTTATGAGGCAGACACGCTGACAACCCTGGAACAGGAATTCCGGCGTTCGGTGGATGACTACCTGGACGATTGCGCCGCCCTGAACAAAGAGCCGGACAAGCCGTTCAAGGGTGTGTTGAATGTTCGTCTGGGCGCAGAGCTTCACCGCAAGATTGGCTTGCTGGTCAACAGCCGTCGCGGCAAATCCGTCAACGCCTTTATCTGTGACGCGGTCCGGGAAAAACTGAGCCGCATGGATAATGAGGGTACCCTGCACCATCACCGGTAGGTCAGAACAACTGCCTGACCTGCGTCTTATGATCGGGCCAGTCATACTGGCCACCACTTTTGGTAATGAATCCCTCCTTCACCAGCTTCTGAAAATACCCACGCACCTGCTTGTCACGGTAACCGTCACGGATACAGGCCCGCTGACTGAGCACCTCTGCACCCTGGTCACGCCGGGCCAGCTGCATTTTCTTGAACGCCGGGTAACTGTGGGACAGAGTCTCCAGGTTTTTTGCTTTGGGGGTCGGCTCCGGATCGGTGGCACCCTCAACGTCCACATCAGTTGGCCGCTGCATGAACAGCACACCCAACGTATCCAGCAACCCGGCCAGCAGCAGGATCACCACGCCGGTGACCAGGTCAACGGGCACCTGAAGGACGCTGGCCAGCAGTGACAGCACCGCCGCCAGTTCCGAGACCTCCGGCGGTGGCAGGCTGGCCAGTTGCTCCCGCAGTTCGGCGTTGCGCTGTTGCAGTGGCTGGGCATGGTGCTTGATACGGTCCATGGCCAGGTAGGTCTTGATTGCCTGGTTGTTCTGCTCAATCTCGTCAGTGACCAGTCTCCGCTGCTGGTTGATATGGCCAGCCGTGTCCAGGTTAATGGTCAGTGCCCGGTGCAAACCACCGGCCGATCCCAGCACCGAAACGGTGATTAACAGACCCGCTATCCAGCGTCGTTGGTCGTATACTGAGCACCATTTACCCAGCTCAAACACCAGCGCCATGGTGGCCAGGATCGACCACGAAAACCAGCCCTCAGCCACCGAGGTCAGCAGCAAAATGGACAGAATGGCTGACAAACCGGCCGTTATATAAAATCCTGTTTTTAACACGTTGCAATAATTCTGCATATTTAATTCGGTATTAGTTCGGTATTAATTCGATATTAATTCGCTGGCGCTTTTCTTAGTGCCGCAAGGGATTGAGTGATTTTGTATTTAATTCGCACCCCCCCCCTATATCGGCTTGTTTTTTTAATCACTGTTATTAACTAAAAACCTAATCTTTTATAACCGTTTTAAAATGGCGTTTTTGCTTCACTTTTAACCAACCGTTCAGGAAATGTTGACCGTACAAACGACGGATAAACGCGTCCTCAGAATCCAGGTTCAAGACCGGCTTTTTTGTTAAGTCATTGTCGTTTATCAACCGTTGACCAACCGTCCATAAATCAAGTTGCTGCATGCATCCCCCGACCGGCAATATTGCAGAAGGTAATGTCGTCACCGGTCAGGGTCGGCACCTCGAGCGCGGCATTCTGCCAATACCAGTCCACCATGGCCTGCCCGTGCTGTTCAATGAACTCACAGAAGCGGTTGAACAGGTCTTCATGGGCCAGGCCGTAGAGCTGCCAGTGGCTGCGCAGTGCCGTGCCGTGCAGCTGGGTCTTCACAAACTGGTAAATGAAAACATGGCAAAACACGTAATCTTCCGGGTTCAGTGAAAAACACTGGTATTCAACAGAATCTGCATTGTTATTATCTGGTACGTTAGTACCATAAAAACCGCTTAAAAGAAGTATTTCATTCTCTTTTTCACTATTGTCTGTAGAGCACGGTTCTGTAGGCACAGAACCCTTTTCATTAATATTGCTATTTACTTCTTTTATGCCTGTTTTTTCTGACTGATCGTCCAGACAAGAAGTGGATTCAACCATATCTACATTTTTACTAAGGTCATTGAGTTTCCGGTTCAACAGTCCCAGATTGATCCGGTACCACAACCGGATACCGTCATTGCGCCGTTCGTGGCGCTCCTGCAGCACGCCCAATGCTTTCAGGCGTTGACGTGCCTTCTCCTGCTTGTAACGAGACAAACAGGTCTCGGCCTGCCACTCATTGCGGGTCTTGTAAAACCAGCCGGAACGTTGTTCAACCGTCTTGCAGTGTGACCAATAGACACACTGCGCCAGAAACAGGGCACAGTCCGGCGACCCGGTCAGGCGCATGTGCGCCTGGGTGACCCAGACGCCGCGCTCGTTCTGTCCAGCCATCAGCGCACCTCCCTGAACTGCACATGCTGTGGTTCGAAGCCGTAACGCGCGGCAAAGTTCATGGCGGTCTTCGCGCTGGCGACCACCCGTGGCTCACCGTCCGGCTGCTTGATCAGCAGGCGGTCTTCCAGGCACCAGTACCCATGGATAATGGGCACCAGTAACAACCGGTACCCGGGCAGGGTTTTGCCACAGTCGATGTTGGTGGTGATCAGCAGACCGGCATAACGCCCGGTCGCCTCACGGGTCAGCTCGGCCATTTCGCGGCGCAGGTTGCGGGTGGTCAGCATGATTCACCCTCAATACTCAGGATGTTCAACAAGGCCGCCGCCTGGCTGCCCATGCTGCCACCGTTGGCACTGGCCACCCGGTGCAGGATGTGATAGATCATGTCGCGCACGTCGTCGTAGTGGGCAACGCTGTCCGATGCCTGGTGAGCCTCAAACAGAGCCTGCAACCGGGCAAACAGCTGGTCATCGATCTTGATGTGTTTCATGCCACCACCCTCCAGCCACAGACCAGTGCGCCGATCTGGGCAGCCAGCGTGCAGGCTTCGCTGTGGCTGTTGGCCGTGATGGTGGTGTAACGCAGGATGGAGTTGTTGACGCAGGTGGTGCAGGTGTCGGCCAAGATGGCGAGCGTATAGGTCTTAGGCATGACTGCCTCCAGTTGATCAGGTATTTGTCCTGTCACCGGAGGTTGCAATCTCTGAATGGTGACAAGCCGGGTGGGATTGCAACCGCCGGCTCAACTGGTACACCGGCCCCCGAAGGGTCCCACCCGGCCCGTCATAAAACGGTATGAAATCTGGGTGTGTAGATACAAAAAAAGACGCGAGGATAGGTGCGTCTTTTGCACCAATTGATTTGTGTACCGGGGTTGCAATCCCGTCGTTGTATACAACGATAATCAGACTATAAGGCTAATCGTCTTTTCAGGTCAATATTAATTTTCAGATTTTAGGCGAAAAGCGGTAAGAGCTATTTCCACTAGATTCGAACTTTTGCGATTGTGTTTTCTATTTTTCATAAATTGCTCTATTTCTAAAGCTCATTTTTCGGCCTCGCCTCTGGTTTTAAATGTTTTGCACTTGGCGATCTGTTCTTCATCATTCCAGACCCTGCATACTGTTTTTGTTTTTATTTGACCATTGGCTGCAGGTAAATCCACAAATGTTGCCATAACGCTTTATTTACCTCAGTTGGGTAGTCGATCAATTAATATATCAAGTTTGGTACTTGCTGGTACACAAATCTGGTACACAAACAAGTACACGTGGGCTAACCATGGGCTAGATTTACACCACCACAGACAGTAATAGACAGTAACTTGAGAACCATGCTTTATTAGGCAAGACTTCTTTAAAGCTTTGAAAATAAAGGGATGCAGAGATATTGCAGCCAAAAAGAAACCCGCGATTCTGGGGGAAGAAAGCACGGGCTAAGACCATTAGGAGTGAAACATAGGTACACAATCCAAGTACCAAGGTCATTTCTGACCAAGGCTGATTTAATCGTAGGGGGAAGTCGATCAAACCAGCATGGTAAGTATGATTCAGAATCAGAATACGTCCATTGAAGATTAAGATCTTTTTATAATATTAGGAGAAATTCAAAGAAGTCATTTTTTCATGGTACGAATTCGTCATCAAGGTGCTTGATCTGAAGGAGATGCCCCATCTTCTGAGTACAAGGATGAAATGCACTGATTTATGCAAACTGAGACGAAAGCAACCCTGGGCAAACTACCCAGAGTCAGATAATCAGGAAACGGGTGTATTCATCTGTTCAAATAACGCATCGCAGCGCTGTGCCAGTGCCCGATCAATAGCCAGGACACCACTGCCCTCATCTGACTCATGGGTTCCCCAGGCAACAGTTACCCTGCCCCACTCAATAACAATTCTCGGATGATGGGAATGAGCTTCAGCCAGGCATGCGATGGCGTTGCAGTATGCCAAAGCTCGAGAGTATTTTTTTAAGACAAAGGATTTTTCAATATGATCAATACCGTCATACTGACAGGAACCCCAATCATTCATATGTACACTCCTGCTATTGAATAAAACCAAAGCTCAGTCTAATTCAAATATGCGGGCATGGCATCAGAAATCCAGGTCTGTAAGTTGTCCGGTTCTTCTATGAAGAGGTTGCTCAAGCCATACGATTGGGTCAACAGCCACAAAAAAATCCCAGTACGCTTACCGGCAACAACCCAAAGCATGGGTGAGCAGTCGCCGGATGCCTACTGAACTGCCAAGAGTCACTAGTAATTCAGTTAAATGGAATTACGCTTTCTCACTTTCTGCTTCAGCTTCTTCGGACTTCAGTTGCTCAAGCTCTTGAGTCGCGGTATTTAACTGCTGGGTAAGTTGCTTTTGCTTGGTTTTCAGGCCACTGTTTTCACCAGTAAGCGTGCGATTCTGCTCTTGAAGACGCTTGATTTGCTTCTTCATGCGATCAGGATTGCTGGCTCTCAGATCTTTCAGTTCATTTTCCATGTTTTTCAGCAGGGAAGCAGCTTTTTCAGCTTTCTTCTCAGCAGTTTCCAAGCGTGATTTGAGCTGACTTACCTCCCGGTTATGCTGCTCTGTAATTTCAATAAGAGCTGCCAGGCGTTGCTGTTCAATGATATCCATTTCACTGCTTGTATCAATGCTTCCGCCCATGCTCAGGGTACCCATAGATTCGATTACCTCCGGGGAGTTTTATAAGATAGGAAATAATAAAAAGCTTCTACCAGCGCGAGAGTTACGCACTGAAGCGAGAGAAATATTAAGAAGATATGAGTTATTCTTCATTAAGCGGCTGGTATAAAGCAGAATATCAGTAGACTAGGTGGCGGATTCTAATACATAAAAATGGATATGAAAAGGCCTATCTGAAAAAATGGACAGATAACTTTAGATAGTCAGGGGCATTTTTTACCAGATTGCAGCTATATATTGCTAACTCACAAATTCATGGGCTAAGTGTCGGTTATAAGGTAATCTGATTAGATTACCCGGTAATGATACCACGCCAATGTACTCAAACAGCATGATAAAACAACACTTTAGACAATGTCTGACACAATAACACTTTTGCCAGATCATGTTATCGGGTTCCCTCCCCTCGAGCATGCGCTTAAACAGCCGGATGGGCTTTTAGCTATTGGAGGAAATCTTGAAGTTGACACTTTGGTAATGGCTTACCGGCAAGGCATTTTTCCATGGTTTAATGAGGGCGACCCTATCTTATGGTGGTCACCATCCCCGCGGATGGTGCTGAAACCAGGAGAGCTGTACTTATCCCGCTCATTACGCAAGCTATTACGAAAAAGTATCTATCAGATTACTTGTGATCACGATTTTCCAGCTGTTATAGCGGCCTGTGCACGTATTCGCCGGGACTCAGAAGGAACCTGGATTACCGATAAGATGATAGATGCCTACACAGCCTTGCATGATGCCGGGCATGCACACTCTATTGAGGTCTGGAAAGAAGGCAGGCTTGTTGGAGGGCTTTATGGGGTGGCTCAAGGCCGAATTTTTTTTGCTGAATCCATGTTCAGCCGGGAAAGCAACACCTCCAAAATTGCCATGACGGCTCTTTCAGAACAACTTTTAGCCTGGCAGTTTGAACTGATTGATTGTCAGGTCTATTCAGACCACCTGGACTCTCTCGGAGCCAGGTTGATGCCAAGGTCCATATTTGCAGATTATCTGGGGCGCTATTGCTCACAGGCACCATCCTGTGCAAACTGGAAACAGGAATGGCAATGGAACGGCCTTCAATAATGAGCCACTATAAGAATCTCAGGTTTTACGCCACACAACCCCATGACTGCAGTTACCTGCCAGGAAAGCAGGCAACCACACTTTTTATGGATCCGGGAATTGTACTGGATAAACAGTTGTGCAGCGATCTTGCCGACGTGGGGTTTCGACGAAGTGGTCAGCATATTTACCGCCCCCACTGTAGCCACTGCAATGCCTGCATACCAGCCAGAATCCCCACAGGTTCATTTCAAATGAGAAGAACCCAGCGCAAGACCTGGAATCGCAACTCAGTACTTGAGGTTGCCAGAGTTTCTGCAGGCTTTAGGGATGAGCATTACCTGCTCTATGAAAAGTATATCAATCAATGCCATCAGGATGGTGATATGTATCCAGCAACGATTGAACAGTACACATCTTTCCTGGCTGACAGTACCGAGTTTACCTCATTTTATGAATTTCGTTTGGATGGGCATTTGCTTGCAGTATCGGTTGTGGATCATTTGCGAAGTTGCCTTTCCGCGATTTATACCTTTTACGATCCTGATTGTTCACAACGAAGCCTTGGTCGTTTTTGTATTTTATGGCTGATAGCCGAGGCAAAGAAACTGGGATTACCCTATCTACACTTGGGATACTGGATCCGGAACTGCCAGAAAATGAATTACAAAATTGAATATCGTCCTGTGGAGCTTTATATCAATCAGGAGTGGAGACAACTGAAATAATGCGACCGACAGTAAAGGGTGCTTTGCTTTACCAATTGTTTTCAGGCAGAATGCCCAACAAATTCAACCAAGCCGTACCAACCCCTTGAGGTAGTTATTTAATGGCAAAAGAAGAGAGTCTGGAAATGGAGGGTGTCGTTATTGACACCCTCCCAAATACTATGTTTCGTGTTGAACTGGAAAATGGTCATGTTGTTACCGCGCACATCTCCGGAAAAATGCGCAAGAACTACATCCGAATTCTGACTGGCGACCGGGTAAAAGTAGAACTGACTCCATATGACCTGACCAAAGGCCGTATCACTTACCGTTCTCGCTAACAGCGGTGCTCACCCCTGAGCACCTACCTGCTTTCTTCTAACCTGCTCCACCATCAATTGCTTCCAGATCGGAAGCCCGACTTTTGGCGGCCTCAAACTTGAGGTGCAATTCTCCTTTGCGAACAGTTACTTTGACATTGCCACCATACTCAGCAAGCTTTCCGAACAGAATCTGTTCCGCCATGGGCTTTTTCAGGTGTTCCTGAATAACACGGCCCATGGGTCTTGCTCCCATTTGGCGGTCAAACCCTTTCTCAGCCAGCCAGCTACGGGCCTTGTCATCAACATCCAGCTGCACACGCTTTTCATCAAGCTGAGCCTGAAGCTCAGTGAGGAATTTATCAACTACGTGCTTGATAATTTCATCATTGAGTGAGGCAAAGGGAATAATGGCATCCAGACGATTTCTGAACTCCGGCGTGAAGGTTTTCTTAATGGCCTCATTGCCATCAGTCGTATGATCCTGCTCAAGGAAGCCTATCGAGCTTCTTGTCATGTTTTCAGCGCCTGCATTGGTAGTCATGATCAGAATCACATTCCGGAAATCAGCCTTACGACCATTGTTGTCCGTCAGGGTGCCATGATCCATAACCTGCAGTAACAGGTTAAATACGTCGGAATGTCCTTTCTCTATTTCATCAAGCAACAACACACAGTGAGGTGTTTTATTGATAGCCTCTGTTAACAGGCCACCCTGATCAAACCCGACATAACCCGGAGGCGCCCCTATAAGGCGTGATACCGTGTGAGCTTCCATGTACTCAGACATATCAAAACGCACAAGCTCAATACCCAGGGCTTTGGCCAGTTGGCGACAAACCTCTGTCTTACCGACACCGGTCGGCCCGGAAAACAGGAAGGAGCCAACGGGTTTTTCCGGTGCCTTGAGACCTGCTCTTGAAAGCTTGATAGCCGTGGATAATGAAGTGATCGCTTCGTCCTGTCCGAACACCACCATTTTCAGATTACGCTCCAGCTTACCGAGCAATTCCTTGTCAGAGGAGGAGACAGACTTTGGCGGGATTCTGGCCATCTTGGCAACAATGCTTTCTACATCATCGACATCAATAACTTTCTTCCGTTCGGACTCAGGCTGAAGCCTCTGATAGGCACCCGCTTCGTCAATAACATCAATGGCTTTATCAGGCATGTGACGATCATTGATGTAGCGGTCTGCCAGTTCGGCTGCTGCTTTCAGGGCTTCATCCTGATACTTGATAGCGTGATGCTCTTCGAACTTCTTTTTCAGTCCAAGGAGTATCTGGAAGGTGTCTTCAACGTTCGGCTCGATAATATCCACTTTCTGGAATCTTCTTGCCAGCGCCCGATCTTTTTCAAAAATCCCACGAAACTCCTGGAATGTGGTAGAACCGATACAGCGCAGCTCGCCGGAAGTCAGCATTGGCTTCAGAAGGTTTGAGGCATCCATCACTCCGCCAGATGCTGCACCTGCACCGATAATGGTATGAATTTCATCGATAAAGAGAATGGCATGATCCAGTTTCTTAAGCTCACTGAGCAACTGCTTGAAACGCTTCTCAAAATCACCACGATACTTGGTTCCGGCCAGGAGTGAACCCAGGTCGAGAGAGTAAACGACAGCCTTGGACAAAACCTCAGGCACGTCACCATCAACAATCCGGCGGGCCAGACCTTCAGCAATGGCCGTTTTTCCAACTCCGGCCTCGCCAACCAGCAAAGGGTTGTTTTTCCGGCGACGGGTAAGAATCTGACAAACCCGCTCAACTTCTTCAGCCCGACCAACCAGAGGATCAATTCTGCCGAGACGCGCCTGATCATTCAGATCTGTAGCGTACAGTTTCAGGGGGTTCTTGCTGCTACTATTGCCAGCCTCCGGCTCCATATCATCGGACAGATCATGGCCAAGCTCTTCGAGTTCCTGACCCGGCGTCTTGGATATACCGTGGGCAATAAAATTAACAACGTCTATGCGGGCCACATCCTGCTGCTTCAGGAAGTAAACAGCCTGACTTTCCTGCTCACTGAAAATAGCGACAAGTACATTGGCACCAGTAACTTCCTTTTTACCAGAGCTTTGCACATGAAAAACAGCACGCTGCAGTACTCGCTGAAAGCCAAGTGTTGGCTGTGTCTCGCGCTCATTGTCATCATCCGGGATTAATGGGGTCGTTGAGCTGACAAACTCAGTGAGATCCTGGCGAAGTTTATCAAGATCAATTCCACAGGAAGCCAGGACTCTTGCTGCAGATTCATTATCAAGTAAGGCAAGTAAAAGATGCTCAACCGTCATAAATTCATGCCGGTTATCACGGGCGTCTTTAAATGCATTATTCAGTGTTGCTTCGAGGTCTTTGTTAAGCATATGGTGTAACCTTGAAAACGCTAATCGGCCTTTTCTGTCTTGCACAGCAGGGGATGGTCGTTTTCTCTGGAATATTCATTAACCTGCTGAGCCTTGGTTTCCGCGACATCCTTGCTGTATACACCACAAACGGCTTTTCCCTGGGTATGTACCATCAGCATAATTTGAGTCGCCTTCCCTTCTGGCATACTGAAAAACTTCTCCAGTACCTCAACAACAAAATCCATTGGTGTAAAATCATCATTCAGGAGCAAGACCTGATACATGGGAGGCGGAGCCAGCCTGGTTTTTTCCGGAACGACTGCAACGTCCAGATCACCTTCCTGTTCCCCTCCCTCTTTTTGCAAGCTTAGACGAAACAGTTCGAGATTACTCATGGTTTTATGACTGCCAACCTTCAATTTGCAACTTAACTGCCTGGTAACCAACTGCACAATCATGGCACCGCAACTGCCAATCATAAAAGCCAATCATAATAAAATAGCGAGCACAAATTACTGATCGGCACGGTTTACAGACATTTGATAACAGAAGATGAATTAGTGCTCATATACTTAGAAACTGACAAATCTGCCCAGGCTTCTTTTTATCATTCTAAAGATACTTGAGCAAATCACAATGATGGGCTATCAGAATTTGGTCGGATGACTCACAATAACAGGAGGTAAACGGCGAAAAGATAATAAAAAATGACGAAGTAAAATATTAAAGCCGGAAATGAATTTCCGGCCTTAACCGATGAAAAGTTAACTGAAAAATTACATATGTTTAATTATTGCATCGGCAAACTCAGAACACTTGACTAACGTTGCGCCCTCCATCAGTCGCTCAAAATCATAGGTAACAGTCTTGGCACCAATGGCACCATCCATACCCTTGATGATGAGATCCGCCGCTTCATTCCAGCCCATGTGGCGAAGCATCATTTCAGCAGAAAGAATGACAGAACCCGGGTTCACCTTATCCTGGCCTGCATACTTTGGAGCAGTACCATGAGTGGCTTCAAATACGGCAGTGGGCGCACCAATATTGGCACCAGGAGCAATACCGATACCACCAACCTGGGCAGCAAGCGCATCAGAAATGTAGTCGCCATTCAGGTTCAGGGTGGCAATGACATCATACTCCGCCGGGCGCAGGAGAATCTGCTGCAGGAAAGCGTCAGCAATAACATCCTTGATGACAATATCTTCACTGGTATTCGGGTTTTTGACAGTATGCCATGGACCACCATCAAGAGGCTGGCCGCCAAAGTAGTCAACCGCTGTCTGGTAACCCCAATCCTTGAAGGCGCCTTCCGTAAACTTCATGATATTACCCTTGTGAACCAGGGTAACGGATTGACGGTTGTTATCGATGGCAAACTGAATCGCCTGCTTCACCAGACGCTCGGTGCCCTCTTTTGAAACAGGCTTGACACCAATACCACAATCTTGCTCAAACCGTATTTTGGAAACGCCCATTTCATCGCGCAGGAAGCTGATCAGCCTATCGGCTTCGGCACTGCCCGCCTGCCACTCAATACCCGCGTAGATGTCTTCCGAGTTTTCACGGAAGATAACCATGTCTGTTTTTTCAGGTTCTTTTACCGGGCTTGGTACGCCTTTGAACCAGCGAACAGGACGAATGCAGGCGAACAGATCCAGCTCCTGGCGCAGGGCCACATTCAATGAACGGATACCGCCTCCAACGGGCGTTGTCAGAGGACCTTTAATGCTGACAACATACTCTTTGAGCGCCTCAAGCGTTTCTTCCGGAAGCCAGGTATTGTCATCGTAAACCTGGGTGGCTTTCTCACCGCAGTAGACTTCCATCCACTCAATTTTACGTTTACCTTCGTAGGCATTCTCAACAGCAGCATCAACAACTTTCAGCATGGCTGGTGAAACGTCAGCACCGATACCGTCGCCCTCAATATAAGGAATGACTGGGGTATCAGGAACATTCAGGGAGAGGTCCTCGTTGACAGTGATTTTGTCACCGTTGGCAGGCACCTTGATTTTTTGGTATCCCATTATCAACTCCGTTCGCTAAACATCGGTTTGACCAGATGAAAGACTGGTTCAACGCTTCTTGTCGTTATTTAAAGCATGCAGCCATATCCAACAACAATGTCAGTAAGGTAGAAAAACTACCGACAACGGCAAGCTGACCGCACAAAAACGCATATACCATATACCATCCTTGGCCAGGAATAAATGACGTTTTGTTACGAAAGCGAAACCGCTATCTGCATTTACCACTATAAACTTCCAGCAGTATGGCGCTTATTTACCGGGAACGGTAAAATGACCCGCTATTTTTTGACAGGTGGCAGTATACCCCAGTGATAAAGCATCCTTCCCAAACCAAAGTGATAGTTGGCATGTCCGGCGGTGTTGACTCGTCCGTATCCGCTTTGCTTCTGCAACAGCAGGGCTACCAGGTGGAAGGACTTTTTATGAAAAACTGGGAGGAAGATGACGGGTCTGAATACTGCACGGCAATGACTGATCTGGCCGATGCCCAGGCAGTCTGCGACAAACTTGGCATTCATTTACATAAAGCCAATTTTGCTGCTGAATACTGGGATAATGTCTTTGAACATTTTCTCAATGAATACAAAAACGGCAGAACTCCGAATCCGGATATCCTGTGCAATAAAGAGATCAAGTTCAAAGCCTTTCTGGATTATGCACTCACCCTTGGCAGCGATTACATAGCGATGGGGCATTACTGCCGTCGCGTGGATCGTGATGGCCATAGCTATCTGGTGAAAGGGGTTGATAATAGTAAGGACCAAACCTACTTCCTCCATGCGGTAAGCGAAGAACAGATTGCCCGTACGCTCTTCCCGGTCGGTGATCTTGAGAAAACTGAAGTACGACGCATTGCCGAAGAACACGGTCTGATTACCCACAACAAAAAAGACAGCACGGGTATCTGTTTCATCGGTGAACGCCGCTTCAAGGACTTTTTGCAACAGTACCTGCCGGCACAGCCCGGCGCTATTGAAACGGAAGATGGCAAAGTGATTGGTGAACACTCGGGCTTGATGTACCACACCATTGGCCAGAGGCAGGGACTGGGGATCGGCGGACTGAAAAATGCCGATGAAGCACCCTGGTATGTCCTGGAAAAAGACCTTCAAAGAAATGTGCTAATTGCCGGTCAGGGCAAGGATCATCCCCTGCTCTTCTCAGGCAGTCTGACCTGCTCTCACATTGACTGGGTTTCAGGAACAGCGCCACAGATGCCCTGCCGACTCAAGGCAAAAGTGCGTTATCGTCAGCAGGATCAGGGCTGTACGCTTACCCAAGAAGCCAACGGTGATTACCGGGTTATCTTTGATCAGCCGCAAAGAGCAGTGACTCCGGGCCAGTCGGTGGTCTTTTATGATGACCTTTACGGAGAGAATGTGTGCCTTGGCGGCGGTGTTATTGAAACACGGGCTCAAGCATCGGCTTGACCCTGATGAAACTGGAAACCTTTTCAACGAACAACGGAAACCCCAGAGAAGAAGATTGGTGCGATATTCTACAAAGGATCAGGCGGCTGCATTATCTGGCTTGTTCCAGGCCGCAGTGCTGGTAGACAAACTGGCCAGGACCGGGCAATTGAGTGAAGAGGCTCTGACCCCATCCATCCACAGTATTTTTGTCACCTCACCCGATGATGTTTCACAGGTTTACAATGGTTTCGATCATCTGGCCATGGGGCGTAAAACCCTGGAGTCCGTGTTAAGCAGGGACAGTTCTGCCATTCAGGGAGATGTTATTCGCTATGCGCTGGCTCTGATTCATATCGAGAAAAAGCTCAGTCGTAACCCAAAGATGTTGAGTACTATTGGTGAGCGACTCAACAGGACCAAGGAACAGGTAGAGCACTTTGGTATGCTTCATGAAAATGTGATTGCCAGCCTGGCCAGCATCTACCTGGATACCATCAGCACCTTTAAAACCCGAATACAGGTGGCTGGCGATATGCGCTACCTGCAAAACCCGGTCAACGCCAACCGGATCAGGGCTATCCTCCTGGCAGGTATCCGTTCTGCGACCCTTTGGCGCCAGTGTGGTGGCAGCCGCTGGCACCTGTTCATCAGCCGAAGCAAGTTACTTGATGGCCTCAAGCGATTGTAATGGCCTCAAGCGATTGTAATGGCCTCAAGCGACTGCAATTGCTGAATTTCAAAGGGCACTTCCCGGTGCCTGACTCATCCACTGTATTGGAAAACTGCCTGTGATCTTTCCTCTGGCCCACATTCTGATTAAGGCCAATCGGTCAATGATTAGAATCTGACAGAGGGATCCGTTATCATGCGCCCTTTTCCCCCGAGCTTAAGGCATAAAACATGGAGCTTAATGCACTGACCGCCGTCTCTCCCATTGATGGACGTTATGGTGACAAGACCCAGTCCCTCAGAACCATTTTCAGTGAGTATGGACTGATCCGCTTTCGGGTTGCGGTGGAGGTTCGCTGGCTGCAATCTCTGGCTAACCACTCTGCTATTTCCGAGGTTCCGGCACTTTCTGAACAAGCCAGCCAGCTGCTGGATAGTTTGGTCACTGGTTTCTCCATGGCAGAAGCTGAGCGGGTAAAAGAGATTGAACGCACCACCAACCATGATGTTAAAGCGGTGGAATACCTGATCAAGGAGCGCTTTCAGGGCAATGATGAGCTGGCAGCGATCAGTGAGTTTGTCCACTTTGCCTGCACATCGGAAGATATCAATAACCTCGCTCATGGCCTGATGCTGAAAACCGGTATGGCAGAGGCCATATTACCTGAGATGCGCAAAATCATTTCAGCCATCGAACAGCTGGCCAGAACCCATGCCAGCCAGCCCATGCTCTCCAGAACCCATGGCCAGACCGCCTCCCCAACCACTCTTGGCAAAGAGATGGCCAATGTGGCTTACCGCCTGAAACGTCAGCTGAGACAAATCGAAAGCATTGTCCCCATGGGGAAAATCAACGGCGCTGTCGGCAACTACAATGCCCATCTGTCGGCCTACCCGGAAGTGAACTGGGCTGAGCATGCGGAGCAATTTGTCACCAGCCTGGGCCTGGAATGGAACCCCTTCACAACGCAAATCGAACCTCACGATTGCATTGCTGAACTTTATGATGCCATCTGCCGCTTCAACACCATTCTCATCGACTTTGACCGGGATGTCTGGGGCTATATCTCTCTGGGGTATTTCAAGCAGAAGACGGTGGCCGGTGAGGTTGGCTCTTCAACCATGCCCCACAAAGTCAACCCGATTGATTTTGAAAACTCGGAAGGCAACCTGGGCATCGCCAACGCCATTATGCAGCACCTGGCCACCAAACTGCCGGTTTCCCGCTGGCAGCGCGACCTGACGGACTCCACTGTGCTGCGCAATATGGGCGTTGGCCTGGGTCATAGTCTGATTGCCTATGCCGCAACCCTGAAAGGCATTGGCAAGCTGGAAGCCTCCCCTGCCCGTCTTGGGCAGGACCTTGATAACGCCTGGGAAGTATTGGCAGAGCCTATTCAGACTGTTATGCGCCGCTATGGTATCGAACAGCCATACGAAAAGCTCAAGGCACTGACCCGTGGTCAGGAAGGCATTACCAAAGCGACTCTGGCAACGTTCATTGATGGCCTGGCGCTTCCCGCCGATGTGAAGGCCGGGCTTAAAGCGCTGACACCCGCCAGATACATTGGTAATGCAGCAGAGCAGGCTCTGGCGATTTAACGCAAGAATACCCAAAAGGAATTGGCAAAAGGAGAAGCAATAACGCAAATCATAGGGTGATTATCCGCCAGTTTTGGATAATCACCACAGAAACCAATTAAGCCATCTGAACTATTTTTTCTGTCTTGTTGTCCAAAAATCATTATTAATAAAAAAACAGGACTGGCGTTATGCACCCGACACTTGCAGGATCACTCCCTTATTTCGTATCAAATGTGCCTGTCACCACACCCCCTGTCCCCGTAGGGGGCGATATTCAATCAGGCGGATCCTCTAGAACAACAGCTGCCCACTTCACCGATAAAAATGTTTCTGCAGCGCCCTGTTCCATCACAACATTCAAACAATCGCCGGAATGTGGAATATGTCATGAGCACATTCGTCTGGATAATCGTACTATCACTGAACAGGGGATGACGTATTGCCGATTCAACCACGCATACCATGACCGTTGCATTAAAGAGTATTACACCCGGAATCCTGATCATGCTCCCCGTCAAAATCCGGACTTAAAGTGTTTTATATGTACCAATCCAATGCCATTAAGGATGCCCAGATGGGATGGCGAGGCCTTTATTTGCCCGATCCGCAAAAAAGAACTGTATGCCCTTACCCCTTATGTTGGTGCCCCCATGACTTTCTCCCTGGCTGATTTTCCCATGATCGATGCCCGGGAGGTCACGGTTGCCCTGGGTTTTAAGGGTGCCCCTGTCATCCGTCTTTTGGACACATCGCGAGGGCCACAAGCGGAAGATCCCACACGGGTCGATTATTTCTTCTGCCTGAATAACAAATTAAAAATATTCCGATTCGATGTTCTGGACCCGAAACAACCACCACCAAATACTCGTCCCATCATCGCCGCCTATTTGGCCCAGATCGCAAGTAACATGGCATGTGGATCTTCCGCTCTTTTTCTGGACTACTTGCAAGAAATAACTGAAAACTTGTCGAAGTCCCTTGGTGTAGACAAAGACACCCTACCGATCTGTATTACGATTAGGGACATTGATAAAAAGAAATTATTTACATTTGTTAGTAATTACCCTACTTACCCCCTGGAATGGTGCAAGCCTGCGACACAACGATTGGTGTGTCTGGAAAATAAAGAAGATACTTCTGGCTCACGTCCCGCTCTTTTACCTGAGTCTGCCCATTTTGCAAGTCAAAGTAGCAGCGCGGTCACAGGGCAAACCGGCACTGTTTCAACCAGTGGCCATGGGGGTAATTCTCGAATAAAAGCATTGATTGAAGGCCCGGATACTGATCTGCCACCACGGAAATGGGCAAACACAGAGCCATCCCCCATTAGCGAAAACAGAACCGGGCAACCAATGGAAGCAAATACCATCCCCCAGCTCGACAGGCTCTCATTCGAGTTATCTATCACTGCCCCTGACAGCAAGGATTCCCTGGTTATTTTCAATAATATGAATTTCCGTGATAGCCTTTCCACCAAAGCAGTTTTTGACAATGGCCGGTCACCTTCCAGCGATGTGTTAGATTCGCCTGAATTTGTAAAATTCAATACTGATTTTTTAGAGGCAATCTCAAACATGGACGAGGATGATGAGCTGTGGGTCAGGGTAAAGCTGGAAAAGCCATCCGATTCAACAAAAAACCAGAACACAGGGCCATCTCCTGATGAGCCTCCTCTCGAGCATGAAGACACGCACAATTTACTCGATGAATTACCACTGGCAAACCTTAGCATCACAGAGAAGCCCTTTAACACCAACCCAAAAAGTGAATAACGTTTATGAAAGGCCTGCCCGCTTTAAACAGGGCAGTAGCAACATCAGTAACAGGTAGATAAATGTCAGCAACGTAAAGCAATGGACAAAAGCCAGTATGGCGGACTGCTGCTTCAGTAAAGCCGCAATGTGCCCAATAAAGGTGATGTCCGTCATGGTCTCACTGGTCGCTTTAGCATAGGCCTGCAACAGCGGGTTATCCGGCGACAAACTCCCGCCCAGACTCTGCCACTCCAACTGCTTCTCATAACTGAAATAGGTATTGATAACGGCGATGCCTATTGAAGAACCTATGGTCCGGCAGAGGTTGAACATCGCAGTACCACCGGGAATAAGCTCTGGCCTGAGTGTCGAGAATGCCATTTTGGACAATGGCGCAAAAACCAGCCCCAGTCCGGCCCCCTGAATCACAGAAGGCAGAATAATCCAGAACGGATCAATATCCAGGGAGTACCGGCTCATTTGCCAGACACCAGTGGCGTTAAGCACAAGACCGACAAATATCATAATCCGGTTATCCAGCTTATCCATTAACGGAGCAGCCATAATCAGAACCACCGCAGAGGCAATCCCCCTGGGAGCCATAATAAAGCCGGAAGTTTCTACCGGATAATTCAGGAGTTCCTGAAGCAGCATGGGTTGCAGTTGCAGCACACCAAAGGTGCCAACAGCAAAACAGCTGACCATCAGACATGAAACCCCAAGGTTGCGATCCCTCAGCATCCATACCGGTGCAATCTCTCCCCTGGTGTAAAAAGAACGGAAAACAAATACAGCAATAAGAAGCACACTGGCGATGGTAGAAAACAGGATGAGATTCGAACTGAACCAGTTTTTTTCGTTACCCTGGGAAAGCACCATTTGTAAAAGGCCGATTCCCAGGGCCATGGTGAATATCAACAACCAGTCGATGGAAGTTTTGCCACGGTTACTGATCCGTATGTTTTTGAATATTAGAAACAGACAGACAACGCCGACCGGCAGATTGATATAAAAAACCCAACGCCAGTTCAGATGTTCTGTAAGAATTCCACCAATCACCGGACCAAGAACCGGCCCTACCATAACCCCAATGGAAAATAACGCCATGGCACGGCCCTGCTCTTCTTTGGGATAAACCTGCATAAGAATTGACTGGCTAAGGGGAATCACAGAAGCACCAAATACTCCCTGAAACACCCTGAAGAATACCATTTCCATCAGTGAATCAGCCTGACCACAAAACGCAGACATCAGCACAAATCCACCAATGGAATACAGCAGCAATTTTCGCTCACCAAGACGCCGGGTCAGAAAACCCGCCAGAGGGATACAGATGGCTTCCGCCATGGTGAAACTGGTCAATACCCAGGTAATCTGATTTGAGGTCGCTCCCAATGATCCCATCATATCCGGTAGCGCAACATTCGCTACCGTCGTATCAATAATGACCATCAGTGAGGAAATGATAATAGTGATGGTGACAGCCTGTCGGCTAACACTATTTTTCATGGGAGGGTTCATTAGCAGTGGCTACGGTATCCACCGTTACCGTGGCACTGGCCCCTACTCTCAGCGGCTCTTTACCCCGCTGATTATCAGCATCCTTCAAACGTATACTAACCGGAAAACGCTGAGTAATTTTCACCCAGTTACCGGTTGCATTTTCGGGAGGGAGTAGAGAGAAAGCAGAGCCACTGGCCGGTGAAATAGACTCAACGGTTCCCGTAAATGTAGTATTCGGATACATATCCAGCTCAACACTGGCCGACATGCCTGGCTGAATTCTGCCAAGATCACCCTCCTTGAAATTGGCCTGAACCCAGTAACTTTCCGCTACCACTAATGGCATCAGGGCCTGCCCCTCATTTACCACACTGCCCGGATGGATATTGACTTTACCCAGCTCTCCATCTGCAGGGGCAGAAATATTGGTATAGGACAGGTTGAGGGTGGCCAACATTAACGTAGCGGCGGCTTCCTGAACTGCTGGAGCCTCTTCACCCTCTGCCCCCTGCTCAGCGATCAGCTGTGCCATTTGTGCCCTTGCACTGGCCAGGGCATCCTGTGCGGTAATCAGTGCGGCCCTGGCGGTGTCAGCCTCTTCCTCAGGAAGAACACCCTCAGCAACCAGTGTCATGGTACGTCTGAAGTTTAATTGTACTTTTCGCAGTTTTGCTGCTGCAGTGGAAACATTACTGCTGGCAGCCAATATCCCCTCACTGTCAGCCTCGTTTTCCTCTGTCGCTACCTGATAAGCAGCTTTTGCCTTATTGAGCTGTGCTTCATAAGACGCCGGATCAATCTGAATAAGCATCTCACCCGCATGCACATGCTCATAGTTGTCTACATTGACGATACTGACCCGACCACCGACCTGTGGCGCTATATAGATAATATTTCCGTGAACATAGGCATCATTGGTGCTCGGGTATTTTTTCTGATATTCGATATAGAAATAGGCGGCGATCAGCAGAATCAACAGAACGGCAACAGTGATTATCCAGTTTCGCACTGAATGAGGGGATGCATTATCCATTCTCGAGACCAGAAAAACAGTTAAAGGGTTATCTCTTTATCAGACAGGAGCATTCGATAAAGGGTTCAGAAGATAATGTTGGAAAAGGTTAGTATAGTGAGAAGCGTTGGTCTAATTGAGGACACACTCTCAATTAACATGGTAACCAGTTGATTGAGAGTGTGTTTTTGAATTCAGAATCAGTCTTCAAGCAGGATTGGCAGCTTTATACTCTTTTCGGCGTTTATGAAGTACAGGCTCGGTATAACCGTTAGGCTGCTCACAGCCCTTGAATACAAGATCGCAGGCTGCAGCAAAGGCAATGCTCTTGTCAAAGTCTGGCGCCATGGGTTGGTAAGCGGTATCAGTGGCATTTTGCCGGTCTACAATCACAGCCATACGCTTCATGATTTCCATGACCTGCGCTTCTGAACAGATACCGTGACGAAGCCAGTTGGCAATATGCTGGCTGGAAATTCGCAGCGTGGCACGGTCTTCCATTAAACCAATGTCGTTAATATCCGGAACCTTGGAACAACCAACGCCCTGGTCAATCCAGCGCACCACATAACCAAGAATCCCCTGGGCGTTATTATCCAGCTCTTTCTGGATCAACTCGGCGGATAATTTACCAGGATTATTCATTACCGGAATTTGCAGAATGTCATCAACACTGGCTTTTTGACGACTGGCCAGTGCCTCCTGACGGGCCAGAACATTAACCCTGTGATAATGAACGGCGTGGAGCGTTGCGCCATTGGGAGAAGGTACCCAGGCGGTGTTGGCTCCTGACAGGGGATGAGCCATCTTCTGCTCCATCATTTTTGCCATCTCATCCGGCATCGCCCACATACCTTTACCAATCTGGGCTTTGCCCGGCAGGCCAGTATGAAGACCAATATCAACATTGTGATCTTCGTAGGCCTGAATCCAGGTGGATTGTTTCATCTCGCCTTTGGGAATAACAGGGCCGACTTCCATGCTGGTGTGTATCTCGTCCCCGGTACGGTCCAGGAAACCGGTATTGATAAAGACAATGCGGTCTCTGGCCTGGCGGATGCAGGCTTTCAGGTTGATGGAGGTTCTGCGCTCTTCATCCATAATACCCACCTTTAAAGTATTGGCAGGCAGATCAAGAGCCGCTTCGATACGGGAAAACAGTTTGCAGGTAAAGGCGACTTCTTCCGGCCCATGCATCTTTGGCTTGACGATATAAATGCTGCCTTCCCGTGAGTTCTGCTGGCTACCTGCTTTTTTCTTCAGGTCATGGATGGCAATCAGGGAGGTGAACATACCATCCATAATCCCCTCCGGAATTTCATTACCCCGGGCATCGAGAATGGCATCATTGGTCATCAGGTGGCCAACATTTCGTACAAACATCAGGCTTCTGCCGGGTAAGACCAGTTCACCACCGTCTGGTGCCGTGTAATACCGGTCAGAACTCAGCTTTCGGGTCACCGGTTTGCCACCTTTAACAAACGTATCCTCCAGGTTGCCTTTCATCAGTCCAAGCCAGTTGCGATATACCAGGGCCTTGTCTTCTGCATCCACTGCCGCCACTGAATCTTCGCAGTCCATAATGGTGGTAATGGCAGCCTCAACAATAAGATCCTGAACATCCGCAACATCGTCTCTGCCGATTACACCTTCAGAATCAAACTGAATATCAATATGCAATTCATTGTTTTTCAACAATATTGAGTCTGGTTTTTCAGCGGTTCCGGTATAACCGAGAAACTTTTCCGGTTCTTTCAGGGATGTTGTGGAACCATCCTCAAGCGAAATGGCCAGACTGTTTTCCAGCACCTGATAGCAAACGGCTTCTTTATGGCTACCAGAAACCAATGGAGCCGCTGTATCCAGCAATTCACGACCAAACTCAATCACTTTCCTGCCACGAATCGGGTTATATCCTTTCCCCTTTTCAGCACCTTCAGTTTCGGGAATAGCATCCGTTCCATACAACGCATCATAAAGGCTACCCCAGCGTGCATTGGCAGCATTCAAGGCAAAACGGGCATTCATAACGGGAACGACCAGCTGGGGTCCTGCCTGACGAGCTATTTCACTGTCAACATTGGCGGTGGAGATGGAAAAGTCATCCCCCGCAGGCAGTAGATAACCTGTTTCCTCAAGGAACGACCTGTACTCAGGCTTATTTTCTTCGGTATAACGGTTTTGTCGGTGCCATGCATCAATCTTCTGCTGAAGCTCATCCCGACGGGCCAGAAGTGCTACGTTTTCAGGGGCAAGGTCATTAACCAACGCTTCAAGTGACCGCCAGAACTTATCTGGATCAACCCCGGTTCCCGGAACAATGTCATTCACCAGTAAATCATGGAGTACCCGCGCTACTTGCAGGCCGCCTTTCTGGATGCGTTCAGTCATTTCAACCTCACTTCCTGATTATCATTATTATGCAACTGACGTGTATAGTATGCATGCAACCATGTACAAGGAAAAGTCAACGAGTCGGCAGGCAGAATTTACCTCACAGGCGGTCTATAAGTAGCTAACCATATGAAATCATATATTTCCAATTAACACCCGCAATGACGGTTATTTATCGTATGAATGAGGCAAAAAGAAAGCCCTTTTCTTTTGAATAAAAGAAAAGGGCTTTTTCGACAGAACTTTCTCTCTGGCAAATCAGTCGTTCAGGACAACACCCTGCTGCTTAGAGATTAACAAGTAGTAAGACTCTGCCATAAATTCTTTGCTTACATAAAAGCAAACTAAACTGTCACTTTTCCGCCACGGATTTAATAATCTGTCTCAACCACTGATGCGCAGAATCATGATGCAGCAAAGGACTCCAGGCCATGGATAGATCAAATGATGGAATTTCAAACGGTGGGCTGAGCACAGCGAGCTTTGCACTAAAGCGTTCAATATCCGCAAGCCGACTGGGAAGTGTAGCGATCAGATCATTCTGGACAGATAACAGCATTGCCACCTGGTAATGGCGGGTAAAAACACTGATTTTGCGTTTTTTGCCAACGGCAGCCAGTGCTTCGTCTACCCAGCCCAGTCGCTGAACATCTTCAGGATTAACCCCGACACCAACACCCATTCCGGTTTTGCTGGCCCAGATATGCTGGGCTTGAAGATAGGTGTCCAGAGTAAAGTTATTCAGTATCGGATTTTCTCTACTGACTACACAGGAAAAGTCATCCTGCCATATCCGGGATTGATAAAACGACTGAGGCAGACTGTCAAAACGGTTAATGGCCATATCGACCCAACCTTGTTCTACGTCGTGAAAACTTACATCACTGGGCGTTAAGACATCCAGTGTCACATGATGTGCCACTGAGCGAACCTGCTTCAATACCACGGGAATCAGGGTTGATTCTGCATAATCAGAAGCCATGATCCTGAATACCCGCTGACTGAACTCAGGATCAAACTTTTCTTTTGGCTGAATCGTTTTCTCCATGGCCAGTAATGCTTCACGAATCAGTGGCTGTAGTTCAAGTGCACGTTCTGTTGGGGTCATCCCTTCGCTGGTCCGGATTAACAGAGGGTCATTAAACAACTCCCGCAGTCTGCGAAGACCGTTGCTCATAGCGGGCTGGGTAATGCCCAACTGTTCAGCGGCACGGGTTACATTCCGCTCCCTGAGCAGAACATCCAGGTAAACCATCAAATTCAGATCAACGCGTGCAATATTCATTCTATAAATACCCGAGATAACGCTTATAAATTACCAGAATCTTTTTCAGGTGTTTAGGATGTACGACGTAAATCAAACATTTGTTTGAATTTAAACAGTCGCATAACTACACCTCGCTTTTCGGGGGAGGAAAAATAACATGGCTCGCTACTCTTATAACAAGCCGCGTTACAACCGCTCTGAAGAAATTGCCCGCATTGAAAAGGACTGGGCGGAGAACCCGCGCTGGAAAAATGTAAAAAGAACCTACAGTGCGGAAGACGTTGTCCGTCTGAGAGGTTCTGTCAACATCGAAAACACCATTGCCAGACAAGGGGCCGAGAAGCTCTGGGATCTGGTGTATGGCAATCAGTCTAAAAAGGGGTATGTAAACTGTCTTGGTGCCCTCACTGGCGGTCAGGCAGTACAACAGGTTAAAGCAGGCATTGAAGCGATCTATCTTTCCGGCTGGCAGGTTGCGGCAGATAATAATACGGCCAGCACCATGTACCCTGATCAGTCTCTGTACCCGGTTGACTCCGTACCGGCAGTGGTCAAGCGCATCAACAACAGTTTCCGTCGTGCCGACCAGATTCAGTGGAAAGCCGGTAAGCAACCAGGGGATAAAGGTTATGTTGACATGTTTGCCCCGATAGTTGCTGACGCTGAAGCAGGCTTTGGTGGTGTACTGAACGCCTATGAGCTGATGAAGGGCATGATTGAGGCCGGTGCTGCAGGTGTACACTTTGAAGATCAGCTGGCTTCTGTTAAAAAGTGTGGCCACATGGGTGGCAAGGTACTGGTTCCTACTCAGGAAGCCGTACAGAAGTTGATTGCCGCTCGATTGGCTGCTGACGTTGCTGATGTACCAACCATTGTTCTGGCCCGTACCGATGCCAACGCCGCTGACCTGATTACTTCTGACTGCGACCCTTATGATGCCGCATTCCTTACTGGCGAAAGAACAACTGAAGGTTTCTTCCGGACCAGGGCTGGTATTGATCAGGCTATTGCCCGTGGTCTTGCCTATGCTCCATACGCCGATCTGCTGTGGTGTGAAACCGCTACTCCCGACCTGGATGAAGCCCGCAAGTTTGCTGAAGCGATCAAAGCTGAATACCCGGATCAGCTGCTGGCCTATAACTGCTCACCATCCTTTAACTGGAAGAAAAACCTGGACGATGAAACCATTGCCAAATTCCAGCAGGAACTGAGTGATATGGGTTACAAGTATCAGTTCATCACTCTTGCGGGCATTCACAACATGTGGTTCAACATGTTTGAACTGGCTCATAACTACGCTCAGGGTGAAGGGATGAAGCATTATGTAGAAATGCTTCAGGAGCCAGAGTTTGGCGCTGCTGAAAAAGGCTATACCTTTGCTGCCCACCAACAGGAAGTGGGTACCGGTTATTTTGATGATATGACGACGGTTATTCAGGGTGGTCAGTCTTCAGTAACCGCATTAACCGGGTCTACGGAAGAAGAACAGTTCTAAATCAATGAAGTTTGAGTCCCTGATCGATGTTGGGGCTCATCTTTAATCACGGAACATATCGCTGGCTATTCTGGAATTCACGATTTGCAGCGCTGCTTCAAATCTTAAGGCGGCTTTGTCCAGTGATGGCCTACGCGCACTCTGCATTGTTAGCGTATCAAGAAGTGACCAGGCTCTTTCTGAACCTTCCGGTTTACTGTAAATTAAAAGACGCTCACCACTGGAAAAAGTGCCATTGTATGCAAGCCTGTCTGTGATCCTTTTTATTTGATAATCATAGAGTCCTTCCACCACCTTATCATAATTTGTTACTAATTTTTCATAGGTTGTTGAAGGAACCGATTTTTGATGATTTAAGGCTCCCGCCTTTTTTGTGCGATGTGTTGCGTCATGCACATTACAACCAATCCCTGAAGAGGAATTGGCGAATACACTTTTATTAAGCAGGTGTCGAAGCGTAACACCATCTTCACGAGTAGTGTGTCGGGATGTCAAAAAAGCATCAACGTCTGTAATTATTCGCGCAGTACGCTTCGCAGCATATTTAGTGCTTGGCTGTTCAAAAGTACAGCTTTCACAAATCCTTGAGGGATAGAGCCACCGTTCCCGAAGAAATTTCCTCAGTACTTTTACATCCCTGGAGTCTGTCTGTGTAGATCTAATAAAGGTATTTACATCGTATAGAATGTTAATAGCACTGTCCTTTGCGACGTTAGAGCTGAATTTCTTGTCTAAATTCTCCCCACCTTTAGAGCTGATTACTTTATCTCCAAATGCATTCAGGTATTCAAGCGTTGCAGCTTGGCAGGCTGGTATTCTGGAAATTGTCGGGAACATTCAAGCAAGCCTTTGTAAGCGTTATTATGACTACAATCCATCAGACTCATTCTTTATAAAAAAGTTCAATTCAAAACGGAACATTTTCCACTGAATGAAATTGTCGAACTTCACAGCCAATTTTGACTATCTTATAGTCAACAATCCCTTCTTTGCCCGATGGCCTTCAATAAGATACAGATATCGAGGTTATGCCAGCAGTACCCAATGTTAACAAGCTTCCTGATTTCCTGAAGTTAAATGATGCTTTTCAGCAAATAAGAAACAATGTCCGCACAACCCCCCTGATAAAATCAGACACCCTGAGTGAACTGATTCGTGGAGAAGTGTTTGTCAAGGCAGAGTCGTTGCAAATTACCGGAGCATTTAAGTTTCGGGGCGCATTTTACCGACTGTCAAATTTAACAGAACCACAGAAGAAACAAGGAGTTACATCATACTCTTCCGGTAATTTTGCAGCAGGCCTGTCAGCTGCCGGGCAGCTTCTGGGGATTCCGGTCAGACTGGTCATGCCCCATGATGCCCCCCAATCAAAAATAAATAATGCCAGGCGTTATGGCGCAGAGGTCACTCTCTGCCAATGCAATAATCCTTCCAGGGAGGAAGCTGCCAGTGATATGGCCAGTAAAATAGCCAATGACCATGGTGCAGTTCTGCTTCACCCGTTCGATGACCATGAAATCATCATTGGCCAGGCATCTGTGGCACTGGAGCTTCAGGAACAGCTGGCGATGACCGGGAAGGCCTGTGATCATATTCTCTGCCCCGTTGGGGGTGGCAGTCTGGTTGCAGGATCAAGCCTGGTCTTTGGTGACAACACCCAGGTATGGGCTGTTGAAGTCGATGGTTACCAGGGAATGGGGATTTCTCTTGAAAAAGGCAGACGCTCTCGAGCCAAAGGCCATATCTTGTGTGACTGTGATGCTCTACTGGCCCTTGAACCCGGCATTGCCAACCTGGACATCGTGCTGCAAACCGGTGTCAGAGGGATAACAGTAAATACCCAACAGGCTCATGATGCCGTCAGGCTCAGCTTTCAGGAAATGAATCTGGTGCTGGAACCCAGTGGTGCTGTTGCCATTGCCGCGGTTATGGAAAACCCGGCGCTGTTTGAAAATAAAACCGTAGTCGCTGTTGGCAGTGGCGGTAATGTTGACCCGGACAAGTACGCTTCAATATTACAATCAGGATTACAATCAGGGCACAGTTAACAAGGCTCAGTCAGGAGGGAGGAAATGTTCTGATGCTTCCCTGTCCTCCCCGGGAATGGAGAGGACAGGCAAGGTGACATGATTACAGCGGGATCAGGGATTAGTCGATCACATGCACAGACGCAGTGTTGGTAGTACCTGACTCAACCAGGGCACCGGAAACCATAACAACAATATCACCAGACTGCACAAAGTTGTGCTTTACCGCCAGCTCTTTACCCAGCTTATAAAATGCATCGGTGTTTTCCTGTTGTGGTACCAGGCTGGTGGTCACCCCTTTGCTCAGGCTCAGCTGGTTAGCGGTCTTCTCGGAAGACGTCAGGGCAAGAATCTGGGCTTTAGGGAAGAATTTACGCAGTGAACGTGCAGACTTACCCTGTTCTGTGGCAACGATAATCAGCTTGGCTGCCAGGATATCAGCCGTCTTGACGGCACCACGGCATACTGCCTGAGTGATGCTGCGGTAGTCGTCGATCTCGGCGTCGAATTCTTCAACACGCAGTTCCATGCTGCCATCCGTGCTGTTACAGATGGTTGCCATTACCGCAACAGATTCTGCCGGGTACTTACCTTTGGCACTCTCACCGGACAGCATAACGGCGTCGGTGCCGTCCAGAATAGCGTTTGCCACGTCACCGGCTTCGGCACGGGTTGGACGGGGATTCTTGATCATGGAATCCAGCATCTGGGTAGCGGTGATTACTGGCTTACGGGCATGGTTACACTTATTGATCATCATCTTCTGGGCGAAAATCACCTGGTCAACCGGGATTTCCACACCCAGGTCACCACGGGCAACCATGATGGCATCAGAAACGGCCAGGATATCGTCGAAATTATCAACGCCTTCCTGGTTCTCGATCTTGGAAATGATCTGGATTTCCCGGCCGCCATTGGCATCCAGCAGCTCACGAATCTCTTTCACGTCGCTGGCTTTACGGATAAAAGATGCGGCGACAAAGTCAACGCCCTGCTCACAACCAAACACCAGGTCAGCCTTATCTTTCTCAGACAGGGCCGGCAGGTTGACCTTGACACCTGGCAGGTTTACACCCTTGTTTTCACCCAGCTCGCCATTGTTCTTGACTTCACAGATGATTTCCTGAGCCTTGACGTCTTTTACTGTCAATTCAATCAGGCCATCATCCAGCAGAACCGTGTTACCAGGCTTCAGGTCGGCAGTCAGGCCAGCATAGGTAACGGCTACGCGAGTGTTGTCACCGATAACAGACGTGTCGGTAGTCAGCGTAAATTCCTGACCAGCAGTCAGCATGACGTCATCGCCGTTTTGCAGTTTAACCGTACGGATTTCCGGGCCTTTGGTGTCCAGAAGAATGGCAACACGCTTACCGGTTTCAGCCATGACTTCTCGCAGACGGTCAATACGGCCACCATGCTCGTCAAAGTCACCATGGGAGAAATTCAGTCGCATCACATTCATGCCATTGTTGACCAGTTTGGTCAGCATTTCATGGGATTCAGACTTTGGGCCGATGGTACAGACGATCTTGGTCTTTCTCACTGGAGTTTTCTCCGTCAGAGGTGGGGTTCTAGTGTGATTGGCTGTCAGGCGAACAATGTCCCGACACGTTGATGGGGGCGGATATTAACGTAAAAACGAAAGAAAACCTTGGTCTTTTTACAATAAATTCATTGTTTTAGATCAGTATTTTCCGCAAAGGTGTAGAATTGATAACCAACAATAATAATTTATGAAAAGGCATGTGAAACAGTGACCTTTTGTAGAAAGAATCGTTATTTATGACTGATTGAAAATTGCCCTGTTTCAAAGAGTGCAATGATAACCAAAAACACCACGGAGAAAAGTGTTCCCTTCATGGAATTGGCATTTCTCCACTGCTCAGTCTCTGCGTAATTAAGATGAGACTCTGTCAACATGCAACGATTGGCCGAGTGAGTCATTTTTCCAGTGTTTTTATAACCCTGAACTGGTAAATCCCTTAGAAAAAGGAACTTTTGCCAAATTAACTGATCTGATGTTCCGTTTTTGATTAGGCTGACAGGTAATAGTCATCAGGAGGATGTCCATGAGTCAAAGACCCAGAGAAATCCCACAGGCTGCTACTTATTAATGGCCACAAAAAATCAATCTCTCTGCCAATATGGCCGGAACTATCATGCAACCAATAGCGCAGAATGTCCTCAGCAGTATATCTAGCGGTACGCCAGTTAATTCAGCCATAAGCGGTTTGGAAGCAAGCGGTCTAAAAGGGAGCACAGCCACAGAACAATCTGAACAACCGTTACTTAAGGGAGAAAAGTCACAGTCAAAGCGGGTGACTGACGATAGAAAACGTCTTCTGGAAGTCTCTAATCCAAATCAGGCCCAATCGCTCAAACGGTTAAAACAGGATTTTCCTCACACATGGATGACCAGCACAGATATCGGTGGTCCTGACACTCCCCGCCCTGGCGGGCGAGGGTTCTTGATCGCTCAAGAACGTTTCTG